>CAIVJW010000160.1 GCA_903906315.1 uncultured delta proteobacterium
AGGCGCACCGAGCTCGCGCGAACAGCTCCGCAGGCGCTGCGCGGGCGCGCGGGAAGGCGCCGCGCCCGCGTTCGGGCGACCGGTCGGGCGGGGGCCGCGGGGGGCGTATGGTCGCGAATCGGGCTTCTTTCGCCTACGCGCAGGCGGCGGCACAACGGCGGCTCCCCTCGTCTCCGAGGCCCTCGATTGCGGCACGAAGGGCACCGCCGGCGGCCTCGCCCCTGGCAAAGAGCCCTCCATGCTCACGCGCCACGTCCTCGACGGCGCCGCCTTCCCCGACGCCCTCTGCAACGACGGCACGCCCGCGGTCTTCTACTTCCGCCCGGCGCTCACGCAGGCCGACGCCGACAAGTGGGTCATCCAGCTGCAGGGCGGCGGATCATGCCAGTCCGGCGACGAGTGCGCCGCGCGCTGGTGCAGCGTAGGCACGGCCTTCTCGATGGTCGGCATGTCGAGCGGGCCCGCCCCGGACACTGGCATCGACGGCCACGGCATCCTGCGTCGCTCGACGGACGGCCCGCTCCCGAGCCCGAACCCGCTCGAGGGCTACAATCAGGTCTTCGTCAAATACTGCTCGTCGGACAAGTGGATTGGCACGCATCGCGACGCGACCCTCGAAGGCCACCACCCCAAGACGCAGGCGCCCGTCACCTACCGCGCGCACTTCCTCGGCCGGCGCATCCTCGAGGCGACGCTCGCGACGCTCCGCGCCGACGGCGTGCCCGCGCTCGCGTACGACGGCGAGCCCATGCCGGACCTCGACGACGCGACCGCGGTCGTCTTCGCAGGCGCGTCGGGAGGTGGCTCTGGCGTCCTCAACAACGGCGACTTCGTCGCGGCCGAGCTCGGCAAGCACGCGCCCGCCCTCGCCGAGCTCCGCGTCCTCGCCGACTCCATCACCGGGCCCGAGCGCATCGGCGTCGGCTTCGAGGCCACCCCGCTCTGCGCGGACTCGGGCATCTGCACGGGCGAGGACTACCTCCAGGCGAGCGAGGCCGAGCAGCAAGTCGCGTGGAAGCCGCTCCACGACGCGAGCTGCATCGCGTACCACCCCGGCGAGGCGTGGCGCTGCGCCGACGAGACCCACCTCGCGCACAACCACGTCACGACGCCGCTCTTCGTCCGCATGGGCCTGACCGACGAGCTCCTGTCCGGCCCGTACGTCGAGATGGGCCTGACGGACGAGAACGGCCAGCCGTACGACCTCAAGAAGTTCGGCCTGAAGGTGCGCGAGCAGCTCCTCGCGCTCGCCTCGATCCAGTCGACCGCGGAGGAGGCCGGCGACATCGCCGTCGAGCCTGCCGCGTTCGGCCCGATCTGCTCGAAACACGAGACGCTTCGCAGCGACCCCGACACCTACGAGGTCACGATCGATCCGGGCGCCGGCCCGCGCACGATGCTCGACGTCTTCACCGCCTGGCGCAGCGGCACCGCCACGCAGCTCGTCACGGCCTCGCCCACCGACACGGTCTGCCCGAAATGAGCCCGCGCTCTCGTCCGCGCGCGTAGCCGGCCAGCCGGACGCGCGCAGGCGAGCGCCCTCGATCTCTCGGGGGCGCCGCCCTGCGCCGTCGGCGGAGGGACCCATTCGCGACCGACGAGTCGCCCCACGGGCGGCAGCCTGCTCGTGGCGATCGTCGTCGGCCGAGCGCCACGACACCGCGCGCGTGCCGCGCCGCGGCGCCGACCTGCGCGGAGCAGGCCAGCGCCGTCGCCGAAGGGGCAGCGGTTCGCGATCGTGAACCGCTCGGTGCCGCAGGCGGATGTCGCGCCGTCGTCGTTGCCCTCGCCGCCGTAGGCGACGCGCCAGCCCCACGTGCCCTCGGTCTCCGCGAAGGCGCGTGATCAAGACGAGCCCGAGCTCGGTCAGGAAGCGGCGGACGCTGGCGCCGGCGGCGTGGCGCGTCCGTGGCGACTCGCAGAAGGGGCTCGCGCTGCTGGAGGGGCTCGTGGTCGAGAGGCCGGACGTCCTCGAGAACCAACTGTGCGTGGTCGATCCGTCGAAGCCGCGACCCACGAGGAAGCGAGGCCCGAGAACGACAAGGACCCGCGCCCGCTCGAGGCGAGCGACGTCGCGCGCGGGCAGGCGCCGCGCATCGAGGAGCTGCGCGCGGGCGTCGCCGAGGTCGTGGCCCCGTGCCTGCGCGACTTCGACGACGAGAGCCCGATCGCGCTCGGCGCGCTGGTGACCGCCGAGGAGGCGGGCGCCGAGGTGTCCTTCTTCCTCCTGCCGCGCGGCGGCGGGGCGACGCTCGCGGCCGGGCGCGTGCCGGTCGTGACGCCCAAGTCGCCGCTCGGGCGGCCGCTGCTCGGCAAATGCGACGGCGACGACTGCGACCTCGCCGTCGAGGGCACGAAGCGCGAGCTGTCGATCGGGCGCGTGCGCTGACGCTCGGTCGTCCGTCGACGGGCGCCCGTCAGCCGCCGCCGCGCACCGAGAGCGGGCAGCACAGATCGTAGTCCGACGCCACGTCCGCGTGCTCCGCGCGGCAGCCGACGTCGACGCCCGCCTGCTGCGCCGCGGCGCTCTCGCAGTCGAGCTTGCGCGGGTGCGAAGTCCCCGCGCAGCTCGAGTCCGTCAGCGTGTCGCTCGGCTCGGTGCACGCGATGGTCGTCTCCTTGCCGCCGCCGCTCGACTCCGGCGTGCCGCTGACCGAAGTCGGGCAGCAGACGTCGCTCTTCCCAGGCTTCTCGGCCACGCAGCCCGCATCGAGCGCCTCCTGCTGCGCGCTGTCCGAGTCGCAGTCGAGCTTGCGCGGCATGCCCTTGTGGGCGGCGCAGTCGTTGCCCGTGTCCGCGTCGGCCTTCTGGCGACAAGCCAGCGTGTCGGCGCTGCCCGAGCCACCCGTCCGGCTCGACTGCGAGCTGCACGCCGCCAGCACGACGCACAGCACGTGGAATCCCCATCGCTTCATCGGAACCTCCGCCTCAGGTGAAACGCGCAGCGTAGACACGAAAGCCGACGCCTGCCAAGGACGACGGGCGCGCGGCCGCCCGAACGCACGGTCCGGCGGGCGCCTCGAGCGCGACCCTCGACGGCGGTGCGGGCGTCGCGTTCGGCCGCGACGGCGGCGGTCAGGCGCCCTGCGGCGGCAGCGCGACCACCTCGGTCACGCCCTCGACGTCGCGGAGCTTCGTCTCCTTGCCGTCGCGGCCGACGACCGTGATCGACGAGCCGCTCGTCGCGAGCACGCGGCCGTCGTCGAAGTCGTCGAACGCGATCACGCGGCGCGCGATCGTCCGCTCCTCGCCGCCCTTCGGGCGCGCGACGAGCTGCCAGCCGCGGCGCACCTTCTCGCGCTCCTTCTCGGCCTCGTCCTCGGCGCGCGCTGCGGCGTTCATCACGTTGCCGGCGACGATCCTCTTGCGCACGTCGGCCCGGTTCTGGCGCGAGCCGCCCGGCGAGACGAGCGGCTTGCCCGAGTAGCGGATGCTGAAGATGTCGAGGTAGCTGAGCAGCGCGCGCAGGAGGCGCACCGGGAGGAGGATCGCGTCGAGCACGACGCGCGCGACGGACACCGAGGCGCGCGGTGCGCGCGATGACGCAACTCGTGATCGAAGCCGAAGTGCCGGCCGATCCGCGGGCGCGGGTCGCGCTCGAGGACACGCCGCGAGGGGCGGCGCCGACGCGGGGGCTCACGAGCGCGGGGAGGAAGGTGCGGTGAGCTCGCCCCACGGGACCATTGGCCTGATCGCGATCGTGACCGGGCGATGTCGTGACCCAGCTCGTCTGCAAGGAGCCGAGGTGCGCTGGGTAGCCGTGCGCGACGCTCGGGCTCGAGGCGGCCTCGCTCAAGGCTCGATGGGACCGCTCGGGGACAGCTGGAAGACGACCGGCACCTCGTACGTGAACGAAGGCCCCACGACGGCGTCGGGGGCCGAGGGAAAGGCGAGGGCGCGGACCGCGCCGAGCGCCGCTTGGTCGAGCACGGCGTGGGGCGCCGGGGTCGAGATCGACGACGAAAGCAGGTCGCCGTTGCGCCCGACGGTGAAGCGGACGACCACGGTGCCCTCGAGCCGTCGTCGCCGGGCGAGCGTCGGGTAGGCGGTCGAGCCCAGGCCGCCGAAGAGCGCGCGGATCGTGCCGTCGTAGCGCTGCCGCTCGACCTTGCCGCGGTCGGGCGGGACCGCGCCGGCCTCGCTCGCCGCGCGGGGCGCCGCCGGCGTCTTGGCGCTCTCGGGCGGAGGAGGCGCCGCGCCGGCCGACGTGCCCGGCGCGGACGAAGGGGCGCCGGCGGCGGGCGGAGCCACCGCGTCCGCGGTCGGGGGGCGATCGTCCGAGGGGGGCGCGGGATCCGTCGCCTCGGGGGTCGGATCGACGTCCGCGCGCGGCGGGACGACGTCGGCCGTGCGCGACGTGCCGGGTGTCGCCGCCGGTCGTGCCGCCGGCACCGGCGCGAGCGCCGGCGGCGCGGGCAGCGCGGGGGCGCCCGGGACGGCGGCGAGCGTCGCCTCCACCTCGACCTCGTCGGCGCGCAGCGGCGCGATCGACGGCGCGATCACCGCGGGCGGGCTGGCGCGGGCGACGTAGCCGCCGCCGAGCACCACCGCGTGGGACACGAAGGACCACGCGATCCAGCGCGCGAGGCGGGCCGTCGAGCCCAAGGTCCACAGCACGGCCGGCCTCGGGCTCACAGGTGGAACGACACGCCGACGTGGAGCGACCGACCGCGGCCGGGCACCGGCACGCCCCAGGGGATCGTCGCCGTGCTCATCGACGGGCCCTGACCGACGTACGCCCCGCCGAGCGGCGGCGCGTAGAGCTGGTCGAGGAGGTTCTCGATCTCGACGTCGACGCGCGCGAACTCGCTCGCGTGGCTCGCGCGCAGGTTCAGGAGCCCGTAGGCGCTCGTCGGGATCTCGCTGCGCACGTCGGCGACGGCGCTCTTGGCGCCGGACACGACGGCCTCGGCGGTCGCCGTGACGCCGGCCCAGCGATACGTGAGGTCGATCTTCGCGTTCGGCGGCGTCATCGCGTAGAGCGTGTCACTCGTGACGAGGTTCCGGCCTCGCACGAGGCCGAAGACCGCCGTCGCCGCGAGCTCGCCGGCCGAGGCGCTCCTCCAGACCACCGCGGTCGCCGACGCGTCGCCGCCCCCCAGCAGCGCCGGCTGATTGGCATACTGCAGGATCACGAACGCGTCGGACGCCGTCACGTTCGCCGCGCTGCACTGGCCGAAGTCGCAACGCCTGGCGTCGATGTAGCTCTGCACGTAGGAGCCGTATGCGGTCACCCGCGCGCTCCAGCGCTTCGAGCGAGCGTCTCGGGCCTCGGCCGAGAGGCTGGCCGTATTGGCGATCTCGGGAGAGAGGCCCACGTCGCCCACGTAGCCATTGCCGTCGCCGCTCGTGTTGTTCATGAGCGCGGCCATCGGGTTGGTCGACCAGGCGTACCGCTGATGGAGGTTCGGCGACCTGGTCTTCCTGGCATACCCGAGCTCGACTCCGCCGCTCGGCCCCCACTCGTACCGGGCCATGGCCGTGAGATCGAGGTGCGGGTCCACCCGCTCGCGGTCCGACGCGTTGAACCGGGCGGCGTCGTCCCCGTAGGCGGCGCTCAGCGTGGGATCGTAGCCACGGACGGGGCCGGCGTTGGTGCGCACCGCGCCGCCCCGGACTCCGAGCTGCGTGACCCACGCCGGGCTCCAGCGGGACTCCCACTCCACGAAGCCCGAGCCCTTCGCGCGCTCGCCGAAGTCGATGTTCCAGAACGAGCGCGGCCCCATCACGCCGCCGACCGCGGGCCACTCGTCGAAGAGCGTGTGGTACTGCGCGTCGGCGCCCACCCTCACGGTATCTCGCATCGAGGCCAGCACGTTCGCCTGGATGGACGCGGCGCGGTTCTTCGCGCGCGTGACCATCGGCATGCCCGTCCCGTAGGCATGCCGATCCGGCCCCATGTCCATCTGGTGGTCGGTCTCTTGGTGGCTGGCGCGGACCTCGAGATCGCCCCACGCGTACTTGCCGACGTAGCGGGCTCCGAGCACCTCGTTGCGGTTGCCGGTCATGTCCATGCGCTGGTTCGGGTACCCCTCGCGGAGGACGACCTGCTGGCTGACGGCGACCGTCAGCGTGTGATCGCCGTATCGCGTGGCGACGGTGATCGCGCGGCTCGGCCCGCCGCGGTGCGCCGACGAGCCGACCTCGCGACCCGGCAGGAGCGGCCCGCCCTCGCGGCCCGCCGCGTCGGGCTTGAAGGCCTGGCCCGCCTGGTAGTTGTCGGCCCGGGCGATGGATTGGTCGAACGCCACGCTCACGACGTCGGTCGCCACCGTGGCGCCGCTGAAGAAGCGGACGCCCGCGCCGTTGCTGCGGTAGGACGACCCCATCGACGCGCGGGCCACCAGCGTGTCGGGCCGCGAGGCGAACAGTGGGTCGGCCGACCGCACGACGATCGTGCCGCCGAGGCTGTCGCCGCCCACGCTGACCGGCACGACCCCGCGGAAGATCGTCACCCGCGCGACCCTCGCGGGATCCATGTACGACAGCGGCGGGTTCATGTGGTTCGGGCACGCGGGCACGAGATCCACGCCGTCGACCTCGACGCGCAGCCGGTCGTCGGCGAACCCGCGGATCGACGGCAGGCCCGAGATGGCGCCGGCCTCGGACACGCTCACCCCGGGCACCCGCGTGAGCAGGTGCGCCGTGTCCATCGTCACGGACGGGGCCCTGCTCCCGGCATCGAGGCGCGGCTCTGCGACGAGGCCGCCCAGGGACGCGCCCGTCTCGTCGCCCTCCACCGCCGTGGCCTCGACCGTCACGGCCTCGAGCTTCACGGGCGTTTGCCCGCGCGCGGGCGACGGCGCGGCGAGCAGCGCGGTCAGCGCGGAAATCCCCACCAGCGAGGCGCGGCGCCACCGCGTCGCGGGCCCACGGGCTCGGCGCCGCGACGCGCGCGCGGTGGGCGGGATCGCTCCGGGGGGCGTGCTCGAGGGGGGACTCACCGCTTGGTGATGACCTGGGAGCTCGGCTGTCCGCCCATCGTCCCCTTCTTGCCATACCCCGCCACGCTCGTCCCGGTCATGCACGTCGGGCCCATCATGCCCTCGGGCGTGCAGTCCGCGTACGCGAGCAGGTCGATCTCCGCCTGGGCGGGAGGCGTCGTGGGGTCGACGGTGCTGACCCAGATCAGGGCATACGCATTGCCATTGTTGGCGTCGGGATAGCCGTAGTACTTCGTCCCGCCGGGCGCGAAGCCACCGGCGGCGAACACGTCCGTCGTGTCGAGCGCGAACGTCGCGACCAGGAGGCCGTCCGCCGCCGCCGGGACGGACGAGAGCTGGTGGCCGAGCTCGACGCTGCACACGGGGTCGCAGCCGGCCTCGCCGCCCGTCATCGCCTGCGTGAGCGATCCCGCGAGGCTGCTCACCGACTTGGCGGTGGTGTCGAACGTGAACGTCCCGGTGAAGACCGTGTCGTAGGGCTTCGTCATGGGCTCGTGGAACGTCTCGACGACCTCGAAGAACCCGAGGGGCCCGACGCTGACGGGGTCCGAGTCGCCCGACGCGCCGTGCGCGACGACGCGGAAGGTGTAGTCGACCTTGGGAGTCAGTCCGGCGACGCTGATCGGCGCGGCGGCGGCCTCGGCGGTGATCCCGCCCGGGTCGGCGGTGACGGTGTAGCCGGTGACCGGGGACGAGGGCGGCGTGAAGGAGACGACGGCCGTCCCTGGCGTCGGCCCGGGCGCGACGCGGACCGCGCTCGGCATGTCGACCGTCGTGGTGGAGCTGCTGGTGCTGCTCGTGGTCGTGCTCGTGGTCGTCGTCGTGCTCGTGGTCGTCGTCGTGCTCGTGGTCGACGACGTGGCGCCGCTCCCGCCGCCGGCCCCGCCGTCGATTGCGTCGTCACTCCCGCAGGCCGCGACCAGGGCCAGCACCGCTCCCGTGAGGATCCAGATACGTCGTGTCGAAGTCATCGTGTCCCTTTCGAGCGGCGTGCCCTGCACGTGCTCACTTCCAGATGACGAGCGACGACGGGGTTCCGCCCATCGTCCCTGCCGTGCCGTGGGCGGCCACGGACGTCCCGGTCATGCAGGTCTTCCCCATCATGCCGCCCGGCGCGCAGTCGGCGTACGCGAGGAGATCCACCTCGGCCTGGGTGGGAGTCGCGGTCGGATTGGCCACGTTCACGAAGATCGTGGCGTATGCGTTCCCGGGGTTCGGCCCCGGCGCGCCGTAGTACCGACCCGAGCCGCTGCCGGGCGCCCAGCCGTCGGTCCCGCCGAGGCTCGGATCGGTCGAGAGGGTGTCGGTGGTCGGCCGTCGGAACGTCGTGACCAGCAGCCCGGGCACGCCACCCGTCGTGATTGGCACCGAGGACAGCGGGTGATCGAGGTCGACCCACGTCATCGTGTCGTGCGGGTAGGGCGTCGGGCCGCCGGTCATCGCCTCGCTCAGCCGCCCTCGCAGGTCGGTGACCGTGCCGGTGGTGGCGTCGAGCGTGAAGGCCCCCACGAAGATCGTGTCGTTCGGCTGCGTGTCGGGCTCGTGGAACGTCGCGACGACGTCGTACGACGTCACGATGGGGGTGACCGCCGAGGGCGGGCCGGCGCCGAGGCCGTTTCGAGCGATCACGGTGAAGGCGTGACCGGCGCACGGTCCATGGCAGTCGACCACGACGGGCGATCCGTCGGCCTCGGCGTGGAGGCCCGCGGGCACCGAGTCGACCACGAGGCGGTCGAGGGGCAGGCCGCCACTCGCGAGGGCGCCGACGTGGATCACGACCTGCCCGGCCGAGTCCCCGGTGGTCGCCCGGACGGCGCGCGGCGCCCCGGGGACCGACGGCGCCGAGGGAGGCGAGACGACGAGGGTGCGCTCGGCGCGGTCCTCGCCGCGGTGGGCCGCGATCGTGCAGTCGCCCGCGGCCACGGTGATGACGAGGCCGGACTCCGGGCCGACCGAGCAGACCGCGTGCGAGGTGGTCGAGTAGGTCACGGGGGAGCCGTCGTCGCTCCGCGCGACGATCGTCCCGAGGTCGTGCGCGGACAGGACGGGGACGTCGGTGAACAGCACCGCGTCGGCGGAGACGAAGCGGAGCGCGACGGTCGCCGGGGGCGCGGGCGCGTAGTCGTCGTCGCCCGACTGCGAGGCTTCGAGGGCGCAGGCCCCCGCGCTCGTGGCGACCACGACCCCGGTGGAGCGGCCGACCGAGCAGCGCGCGGGCGTGAGGCTGCGGAACGCGACGGGGAGGCCGGACGACGCGCGCGCCGCGACGACCACCGACAGCTCGCCCGCCGCCGGGGAGGGGACGGAGGTGAAGGCGACGGACTGCGGGCGCTGTTGGATGCGCGGGCCCTCCGACCAGCACCCCGCCACGAGCAGCGCCGCGACGGCGACGCCGTGTCCGGGTCGCTGCGCGCGCGACGCTGGCCGTCGGACGATGCGCCCGCGTGCGGCTGTTGCTAGCGCGACGCTCATTTCGACGAGCCGACTCCTTCCGTCAGCTCGGGCGTGTAGCCGCCCATTCGGTGCCCCACAAGCGACAAGATGTCGCACCCCGGGCGCGGCGCCCCCGCGTCCGCGGGTGACGCGCCCGGGTTTCTGGACGTCGTGGCGCGCGTCGCCCGGCGCGCCCCCCGACCGCGTCACTTCGGCGAGGTGTACCCCCTGCGCACGGCGCACAGGCCATCCGAGTTCATGTGGCCCGCGGTGCTGACCGCGTAGCTCATGAAGTCGGCGAAGTCGCGGAGCGACGTGGCCGGGTCGCCCTTGGGGTTCACGGGGATGCCCCCCGTGTCGAAGTGCACCTGGTCGCCGCCCGGAGGCGTGTAGTCCTTCGTGCACGTGCGCCAGGGCAGCTTGTGGCCCTGCTTGTCGGTGAACGCCGTGGGATCGACGCCCCGCAGGTCGTCCATGGTCACCGTCGGCGTGCCCGTCGCCTCGGTCGCCTGGGCGGCGATGGGGTCGAAATGCATCGGCACGTCGTGCGCGAAGTTCTCCCAGAACGGGTGGTCGGTGTGGATGGTGAGCTGAGCGGTGACGGCCTGGTTCGCCCGCACGACCACGCCGCGCAGCTGCTCCTCGCCGCCGAGCGGGGCGGCCGGGGCGTTGTCCGGGTTCTGGCAGTTCGAGTAGGCCGTCGGCGCTGCGAAGCCGAGGCGGAACTTCACCTTCTTCGGCAGGCGGTCGAACTCGGGATCGGCGGGCGTGCAGGCGCCCTCGCCCTTCCACGTCGCGGTGCCGACGTAGAACACCGAGTAACCCTTCTGCTGCATCTCCTCGTAGTCGGCGAGCCCCTGGGCGTCGAGGTTGACGTTCTTCGCGGCCTTCGTCGCGGCGACGACGTCGAAGCCGAACGCGTAGCGGGTGTCGGCGGCGAAGGGCGCGCCGCCGTTCTTGTTCTGGTCGTCGAGCCGCGCGAGCTCGACCGCCTGCTCGTCGGCGCCGCCCTTGCCCGCGATCGGGCCGCCCTTGTGCAGGTCGACGACCCAGGGGCCGTCCACCTGGGCGACGACCGGGCCGGTCCTGGACTGGTCGCCCGGGTCGAGGTCGGGGTTCTCGGAGAGGGTGATCCTGTCGACGGTGACGAGGAGCTCCTCGAACTCGAGCTGCCAGCCGTCGACGACCGCGACGCCGTCCGCTGCGGCGGGGAACGGGTAGCCCCCGAGGGCGAGGGCCTCGCCGGAGATGGTCAGTACGACGCTGCCCCCGGGCGCGCCGGAGCCCGTGGAAGCTGCGGGATCGTCGCTCGAGCAGCCGCTCAGGCCGACGAGCGAGGCGGCGGACGCAAGGAGGGCGATGCCGGCCCTGAGGCCGGTCCTGTGGAGATCGAACATGTCAGTCCCTTTCGGTGTCGGTCGGTTTCTTCTCGGTCAGTCCCAGGAGAACGCGAACACGCCCTCGCGGGCGCGCAGGCCTTGGTAGAGATTGCGGCTCGGAGCATCGGAGTCGTCGTCGCGGAACCGGTACACGGGCGGGCTCGCCCCGCTCGGCTCGATCGCCGCGAAGTCGACGTTCGTGAACCACCCGCGCGGGTCCACGCGCAGCGTGAGGCGCGCGCTCGGGCGGACGGCGAGGCGGAGCGGGATCGGCGAGACGATGCGCTTCTTGCAGATCGGGTTGGCGCCCGGCCGCGACGGGTCGGTCGCGGCGGTCGCGCGGTTCTTGCCGATGGTGAGGTTCGCCTCGAACGGGTAGCGCGCGCCGTCCTTCGTCGCGGTGCCGCGCAGCGCGAGGATGGGAGTCGGGTCGTCGGTCGCGTCCACGTCGCCGCCGGTGAGCCACACTTCGCCCGCGAGCGCGGTGCCGGTCACGGCCTCGCCCGGCTCGGGGAAGGGCTGGGCCACGCCCGAGAGGAGGTCGACGTCGAGCCCGCGCGTCACCTCGGCGAGGTAGACCCCGGGCAAGACGCAGCTCGTCTCTTGCGCGCCGGAGATGGGCATGGCGCGGTTCAGGTACACGGCGCCGACGTGCAGACGCGCCTCGTCGAGCGAGACCTCGTAGTCGCGCCCGGTGACGAAGGGCGCGTCGGCGTGGACGCCGAGGGCGACGGCGTCGAAGGTGAAGAGGTCGCCGCCCGTCGTGCCGACGCACGCGGGGGTGGAGAGGGCGAGCGCGGCCGCGGCCGCGACGCGGAGAGCTCGAATCACGGGTTGCCTCCGAGGGTCACGGCGAAGGTGGCCATCACCGTGCGCGGCGGGCCGGCGGAGAAGTGGCGCACGGGGACGAGCGTGGGGGCCGCGGACGAGCGGAAGTCCGACGCGTAGTCGTACTCGCCGAGGCGATAGCGGCTGTCGAAGAGGTTGGTCGCGGTCAGGCCGACGTCGACGTGCCAGAGGCCGACGGTCGCGGCGACGTCGACGGTGCCGATCGCGTCGCTGCGCTGGCCGTACGGGAGCGGACGGTGGCCGACGTACGTGACGCCCGCGCCGAGCGTGCCGCGGAAGCGCTGGCCCCGGACGCTCGGGAGGGGCAGGTCGCCGAAGAGCGCGCCGTCGCCGCGGACCACGAGGTCGGGCACGTACGGCACGAGCAGGTGCGTGTCGTCGAACGTGGAGCGGACGAGCGTCACGTTCGCGGCGAGGTCGAGGAAGTCGCCCGTGGCGCGCACCGCGCCGGTCCACCCGGTGCGCGTGGTGCCGCCTCCGAGGAGGTTCCGGCCGGCGGTCTCGCTGAAGATCAGGTCGCGATCGACCTTCGTCTGGAAGACGACCGAGCGCGCGGTCAGGCCGAGCGGGCCGACCCCGCCCGCGTAGGCGACGCCCCCCTCGTAGGCGAGGATCGAGGCGAACGGGGTCGCGACGTCCTGGGTGACGTAGCTCGGGTCGATCGAGCGCACGCCGCGCCCGACGCTGGCCGAGAACGTGAAGCCGCCGGCGGGGCCGACGAGCAGCGAGGCGCGCGGCAAGAGCGCCGTGCTCGCGGTCGTCGCGCGCTGGATGGGCTCGCGGTAGCGGCCGTAGCCCTGCTGCGACAGGCAGCTCGCGTCGCCGGGCGGGTTCGTCTTCGACGGGTGCGCGACGCTCCCGACGGCGCACTGGTCGAGGACGTCGTACGCGAAGAGGTCGCCGCGCAGGCCGCCGCGCAGCGTGACCCACGAGAGCGGCTTCACGCTCGAGTCCACGTGGATGCCGATGTCGCCGAGGTGCGACGCGAGGTCGGCGTCGGTGTGGTACGGGTGGCCGGTCGAGGACTCGATGCGGTGCTGCGTGCCGGAGACCGCGTCGCCGCGGACGAACCAGCCGAGCTCGAGCTCCTGCGGCTGGCCGAAGAGCTCGCCCCGCAGGCGGCCCGAGCCGCGCGCGCCGACGGTCACCTCGGAGACGGAGAGGTCGATGAGGTCGCCGCGCTGGCCGTGCGGGGTGTGCAGCGGCTCCTGCACGTCGAGCAGGAAGCCGGTGAAGTTCTCGCGCAGGCGCATGCTGCGGTACGTCGCGAACACCTGCTGCCGAAAGAGGACGTCGCCCGACCGAGTCTCGACGTCGCCCCACAGCGAGTAGCGCGAGGCGTCGCCGCCCTGGGCCGGATCGTAGGTGCCGAAGAAGTCGACCTTGCCGCGCTCGACGTCGTCCCGGCGGAGCACGCCGGCGCTGTGGTACGAGGTCGCGTAGGCGCTCGCCCCGACGCGCCACGAGCCGCGCGCGAGGCGGCCCTCGTACTGGGTCATCGCGGTCGCGCGGCGGGCGTCGCGGTTCCGGCCGAAGCCGTTCGTGGTGTAGAGCTCGGCGCCGCCGAAGGTGTGGTCGCTCTCGCCGCTCGGGCCGTAGAGCACGACGAGGCGGTTCGTGCCGAAGGAGCCGACCGAGTACTTCGTCGTGAGGCCGCGTCGCGCGAGCCCGAGCTCGTACTCGGCGCTGCCCGCCACGGCGTAGTTGCCTTGCTTCGGGTCGAACGGGCCCTCGAGCACGCGCAGCGACGAGACGAGCTCGGGCAGGACGAAGTGCGTGTCGGCGTAGCCGTTGCCGTGCAGGTTGCCGCTCTCGTTGACGGGCACGCCGGCGACGCTGATCTCGATGTCCTGCCCCTCGCGCGCGTCGAAGCCGCGCAGGAAGATCTGCTCGGCGTGGCCCTCGCCGCCGTCGTTGGTGAGCAGGATGCCTGGGGCGAGCGTGAGCAGCTCGGTGGCGTTCTTGCGCGGGACCTCGGCGAGCTTGCCGACGGTGATCTGGAAGTCGGAGGCGCCGCGCGAGGGGGCGGCGGTACGCCCGACGACGGTGACCTCCTGCGGGGGCGGCGCTACCGGCGCGGTCGCGGCGGGCTTCGGCGTCGCGGGGGCGGGGGCCGGCGCGGCGGGGGCCGGCGCGTGCGCAGCGTCGGGCACGCGCGGGGTC
>CAIVJW010000161.1 GCA_903906315.1 uncultured delta proteobacterium
ATGCCTGCTGCGCCGCCCGACGCCTCACCAGAGGCCTCACCGAGCGGGGCGCCGCCCCCGCGATCCCTGCCCGTGGAGCGCCGCTCGATCGACGACGCGCGTGCGCTCGGCGGGCGGTTGCTCGCGAGGGCCGCCGCGGACGGCGCCGTGTGGGCCGCGGCGAGCGTGGTCGAGGAGGAGGCGGTGGTCCTCGGCGCCGCACAGCGCGCGGCGCGCGTCGTGGACCTCGACGCCTGTCGGGCCGCGGGCGTCCGCGTGGTCCGGCGCGCGACGGCAGGCACGGCGGCGCTCCTCGCCGGCCGGTCGCTTTGGTTGACCCTCGCGCTGCCGCACGTCGCTGCGTTGGTCCCCGACGCGACCGCGCGCTCCCTGCTCAATCGCAACGTCCGCCCGCTGCTCGAAGGCCTGCGCGGCCTCGGCTTTCCTGCTGCCTACTTCGGGCGCGAGTGGGTGTCCGTCGCGAAGCGGCCGGCCGCGGTGCTCGGCTTCGATGCGCTGCCCGAAGGCGCGGTGTTGATCGAGGTGATCGTCGGCTGGGACGCGCCGGTCGCGCTGCCCGCGCGCCTCGCCTCCGCGCACGAGCGCGCGACCGACCGGCTGCGTGGCAAGGCGCCCTGCGCCCTCGGCGAGCTCGCGCGCGGGCGCGAGCTCGCGGCGGTCGGCGAGCGACTGCTCGGAGCGCTGACGGCGTCGGCTGGGCCGCCGGTCGTCGTTCCCGTGGCGGACCTCGGCCCGCTCGACCCGGGCGGCGACGTGGAGCGCGCCGACGACCCCGCGCCGCCCGGACTGATCGCCATCGATCCGCGGCCGTGCCCGATCGGCTGGATCGACGCAGCGGCGGATCGCGGAGGCGCCCGCGCGTGGGTGGGCGGCGACGGGCTCGTGCCGTCGTTCGTGCTCGCGCGGGTCGCGGAGGTCGTCGCGCGCGGCGGGCCGATCGACGTCGAGGGCGCCCCGATCGACGGGCTCGCGATCGCCGATCTCGTCGCCGCGTGCGAGGCCGCCGTCGCGGCCGTGCGCGCGTCGCCCTGATCCCGCTCGCGCCCCGCGTTGGTGCCGCGCGGGCGTTCTGCTAGGCGCGGGAGGCGCCATGACGAAAGCCAGCCGGACGCTCGCACCCGCCGCCTTCGACGCCGAATACTACGAGCGCTTCTACGAGCGCCGCGCGACGCGCGTGCAGGGTCCGAAGGAGGTCGCGCACCTCGCTCGCGGGATCCTCGGCGTCGTCGAGTGGCTCGGCGGGCGCGTCGACACGGTGATCGACGTCGGCGCCGGTACGGGCCTGTGGCGCGACTGGTTCGCGGAGCACCGTCCCGCGGCGAGCTACCGATCGGTCGACGTGAGCCCGTACGCCTGCGAGCGCTACGGCCACGAGCGGCGCGACATCGCGACGTGGCGCGCCCGCGGTCGCTTCGACCTCGTCGTGTGCCAGGGCGTCCTGCCCTACCTCCCGGACGCCGCGGCGGCCGCCGCGATCGACAACCTCGGCGCGATGACGCGCGGCTTCCTCTACCTCGAGGCCGTCACCGCGTTCGATCTCGCCACGGTGTGCGATCGCGCGCTCACCGACTCCGCGCTCCTGCCGCGCGCGGGCGCGTGGTACCGCGATCACCTCGCCCCGCACTACGTGCCGATCGGCCTCGGCGTGTGGATGAGCCGCCGCTTCGACGCCCAGCTGTACGAGCTCGAGCGGGGGGCCTAGGCCCTTCGAAACGCGAACGCCGCGCCCCTCCTCGGAGCGCGGCGTCGTCCCGGCCGATCGGCCGTCGTCGTCAGCCGGTCACTTCGGCGTCGGGATCGGGTTCGTGCCGATCGCGACGGTGCCGCCGTTCGCGACCCACTCGAACTTGTCGAGCAGCACGGTCGAGTCGAGGTTCTGGTCACCGGTGTCCCAGATGGCGAACCGGATGGAGAACTGCTCGCCGCCCTTCACGGGGGACTCGGTCATGAGCCAGCTCGTCGCGCCGGCGTCGCCGTCCCCGCCGAAGCCGTTGTCGAAGCCCGTGCCCGCGAGCTCCTTCGGGCCGCTCGGGCAGTACGGGTTGGGCAGCCCGGGGCAGTTGCTCATCGGGTCGAAGCTGCAGAACTGGCCGAAGTTGCTCGCGCCCGCCGGGTCGCAGGCGTCGAAGAACGCGATGTTGACGCTGACGGGGTTCGACGCGCTGTCGAACGAGATGTTGCCGTTGATCGATCCCTGCGGCGGCGGGTTCACCAGCGCGATGAACTGATCGTTATACGAAGTGCAGACCCACTCCGGGAACTCGAACGATTGGAACTTGAACAGGAAGCGGTAGCCCGTCGCGTTCGTCGGCGCGCGCAGCGTGAGGTCGAGACCGACGTCGTCGTTGATGGCCTTGTCGCCCTGGCAGTTCGGCACGTCCTGCGGGAACCCGGGCGGGGCGTTGCCGTTCGCGTTGCTCGTGCACGACTCGCTGTCGCACGCGCCGGGCTGCCCGGGCAGGCGGGAGTAGCCCGAGGAGAGCACCAGCATGTGGGTGCCGCCCTGCACGTGCACGTTCGGTCCGAAGCCCGTCAGGAGGCCGACCTGCGCGGCGGGGTTCATCGCCGACCCGTCCGCGCGCACGTACCTCGCGGAGACGACGCCCCACTTCTTGTCGTTCGCGCCCGCCACGTTGCACAGCTCGATCGCCTGCGCGCCGGCCATCGCGTCGACGCTGTCGAGCGCGACCGCGTCGTCGCAGGACTTCGGCAGCTCGGCCTTGCCGTCACAGTCGTTGTCCGTGACCGTGCCGGGGCCGCCGTCCGTCTCCATGAGCGCGTCGACCGCGCCGGGGTTCACGTTCGCGTCGCAGTCGTTGCAGTCGCCCTGAGCGCCCGTGAAGCCGTCCGCGTCGCCGTCCTCGTCGGGCCCGTGGTTGCACACGGTGCCGGTCGGGTTGCCGCCGCCGCCGCCGGTGACGTTGAAGCCCCCCTGGCCGTCGTTGCCGCCGCCGGTGGTGCCGATGTTGGTGCCGCTGCCCCCGCTGCCGTTGCCGGCGGTGGTGCCGTCGTTGCCGAAGGTGCTGCCCTTGTCGACGGCGGAGCACGCGGTCGCGATCGCGACGGCGGAAGCGAGGCCGAGAAGTGAAACGAGGCGTCGAGACATGGGCTAGCCCTCTTCGGTTAAGTCAGGGGTGCGCGACGTGGCGACTGGCCGACAACGATGGAGGCGCGCCGGACCGCGCGTCTCGGGGCCCGCGCGAGGCCCGAACCACCGAGGCGATGCAGGAACGCTGCCACAAGGTCGCGCGCTCGACTAGCGCGAATGCGCGGGCCACCTCCCGGCGGCGCCGGTGATTCCGCTGCGCGTGTGAGAGTGAAGTCCGGGCGCTATGAGCGGGTATGGCGGGGCGTTCCGCGTGCGCCACGGTGCGCCATCACTTCGGGGGCGGGCCGGCGTCGCGGACGGTGATGAGCTTGCCCGGCTCCGCGGACCACTTGAAGTTGTCGATGATCGTCGTCGAGTCGACGTTGCCGTCGCTCGAGTCGTAGGTGACGAAGCGCAGGACGAACTTCTGGCCCTTCTCGACGGGCGCGCTCGTCTCGAGCCACCCCGAGGAGCCATTCGTGAAGCCGGGGTTCGAGTCGTCGTTCGCGAAGTCGGTGCCCGCGAGGCCCTTCGTGCCGAACGCGCAGTCGAACGCCTTCAGCGGCTTGTCGGGCGGCACGCTGCACGCGCCCGGCGGGCTGCCCGGGCAGCCGCAGATGTCGAGGAAGGCGTTGTTGACGCTGATCGGGTTGCCTAGCGCGTCGAACGAGATGTTGCCGTCCTTCTGGCCCGCGGGGAACGGGGACATGTTCGCGACGAAGAAGTCGTTGAACTCGGTGCAGATGTACTGCGGCCACTCGTAGGTGAAGAAGTTGAAGTCGAACGAGAAGCCCTGCGCGTTCGTCGGCGCCTGGATTTCGAGCTCCAAGCCCGCGGCGTCGTGCGGCTCCTTCGTCTTAACGCCCTGGCACGCCGGGCTCTCCTTGGGGAAGCCGAAGGGCGGGCCGCCGACGTATCCCTTGTCGAAGTTGCGGTGCACGAAGCCCGGGTCGGTCGGCCGGCGCGCGGTGCCCGAAGAGAGCGCGAGCACGCGCTTGCCCTCGAGCGGCGCGTTCGACGCGCCGAAGTCCGGCAGGATGCCGTGGCCGAGGTGGAAGGCCGTGAGCTGCGCGGCGTCCGCGGGGGGCGGGGCGCCGTCGGCCTGGACCCACTTCGCCGACTTCACCCACTTCGCGCAGAGGCCGCCGATCGCCTTGGCGCCGTCCATCGCGTCGGCGCTGTCGAGCGCGAGCGCGTCGTCGCACGGCTTCGGCAGCTCGGCCTTGCCCGAGCAGTCGTTGTCGGTGACGACGCCGGGGCCGCCGTCGGCCTCCTCGAGCGCGTCGACCGCTCCCGGGTTCACGTTCGGGTCGCAGTCGTTGCAGTCGCCTTGCTTCGGGCTGAACCCGTCCTTGTCCTGGTCGGCGTCCTCGTCGGTGATCTCGCAGACGCCGCCGTCGCCGTCGCCGGTCGTGGTCGTGATGATGTTGCCGCCGCTGCCGCTCGTGCCGGTCGTCGTCGCGCCGCCGGCGCCGCCGTCCTGCGCGCCGGTCGACGTGCCGCTGCCGCCGAAGCCTCCGCCGCTCGGCGTCTCGGTCGGGGGCGAGCAGGCGTTCATGCCGACGGCGACGAGGGCGGTGATACCGACCAACCCGAGCAATGGAAAGCGCGACCGCGAAAGCACCATGAGCATCCTCCAGCGAACGAAGCGTACGAGCGGAGAGCGAGCGAGGTGAAGCCTACTTGGGGACGGGCACCGGGGCCGTCTTCGTCGGCGCGTCGCCGACCTCGAAGGTGAAGTTGTCGAGCAGCACGGTGGAGTCGAGCACGCCGTCGCCCGAGTCCCAGATCGCGAACTGCAGCGTGACCTCGCCGCCGGGCTGCTCGAGCGGCGCGGTCGTGACGAGCCAGCCGGTGGCCGCGCTGTTCCACGCGTCGAACTCGCTGTCGTCGAAGCCGGTGCCGAGGAGCTGATCGCGGCCGAGCGCGCACGAGAAGGTCTTGTTGCCCGCCGCGCAGGGCGGGCCGCCCTCGCAGCTGCAGACCTCGAGGAAGCCGGCGTTGACGCTGATGGTGTTGCCCTTGGCGTCGAAGGAGATGTTGCCGTCGGGTTGGCCCGCGAGCTTCGGCGTCAGCAGCGCGACCATGAAGTCGTTGAACTCGCTGCAGGTGTAGTGCGGAAACTCGTACGTGTAGAAGTTCAGGTTGAAGGCGAGCGACTTGGCGTTGGTCGGCGTCTTCAGGGTGACCTCGAGGCCCGCCGCGTCGTGCGGTGCGCCCGTGACCACGTCGGGGCACGACGGCGACTCCTTGGGGAAGCCGGGCGGCGAGCCGGTGGTGTAGCCCTTGTCCCAGCCGCTGACCGACTGGTAGCCCGGGTCCCCCGGCAGGCGCGCGGTGCCCGAGGAGAGCGCGAGGAGCTTGGCGCCCTCCTGCGGCTTGACCTTCGCCCCGAACCCCGAGAGCACGCCGTGCCCGATGCCGGACGGATCCACCTGGACCAGCGGCTGGCCGTCGGCCGTGACCCAGCGCGCGCTGATCACGCCCCACCGCACGCCGTCCGCGGGCTTGCAGAGGCCGATCGCGCGCGCGCCGTCGAGGGGATCGGACCCGTCGATCGCGAGCGCGGCGTCGCAGCCGATCGGCGTGTCGTCGGGCGCTCCGCTGCAGTCCTCGTCGACGCCGTTGCCGGGGTAGTCGTAGGCGCCCGGGCTCATCTGCGCGGTGCAGTCGTTGCAGTCGCCCTGCGCGCCGGTGAAGCCGTCGCCGTCGTGGTCGTCGGCGGGATCGATGCCGTCGCAGGGGGGGGCTTCCTTGAGGATGCCGCTGCCCGAGCCGCCGCTGCCCGGCCCGATCTGGATGTCGCCGCCGCCCGCGCCCGCGCTCGTGGTCGCGTGGCCGCCGCCGCCTTCGCGGCCGTCGAACCCGCTGCTCCCATCGCGCGTCGCGCTGCAAGCCGCCACGGCGGCCGTGGTGAGCATCAGGGCCAGTCCGACCCGGGAACCTGTGCTCATCGCGGCGCCTCGTCCTGCAAGAGGTCCGAGACTACTCGACCCGATCCTCCGCTGTCACCGGACAAACCGGCGCGGCCCGGGCGCCGCGCAGGAGCGGCGCCGGCGGAGCGTCGACGCGGGAGTGGAACGAAGGATCGGGGCGACGCGGAGGCCGCCCCGGCGGGCGAGATCAGGCCGTGGTGCGCGCTTGCGCCTTCTTGCCCTTTTTCTTGTCCTTCTTCGCGGCGCCGTCCGTCGCGGACGAGCCGTTCGACGGCTTGGTGGCGGCCGGGAGCGCGGGGCGCAGCAGGTCGTCGGCCATCTGCGCCGCGCGGTCCGTCTTCTCCCAGGGGAACTCCTCGCGGCCGAAGTGACCGTACGCGGCCGTCTTCAGGTAGATCGGGCGCAGCAGGTCGAGCGTCTCGATGAGCGCCTTCGGGCGCATGTCGAAGTTCTGCAGGATGTACTTCTCGAGGACCTCGTCCGAGACGCGGCCGGTGCCGAACGTGTTCACGTGCACGCCGACGGGCTGCGCGACGCCGATGGCGTACGCGATCTGCACCTCGCAGCGGGCCGCGAGCTTCGACGCGACGACGTTCTTGGCGACGTAGCGCGCGTAGTAGCAGGCCGACCGGTCGACCTTCGACGGATCCTTGCCCGAGAAGGCGCCGCCGCCGTGCCGGCCCATGCCGCCGTACGTGTCGACGATGATCTTGCGGCCGGTGAGGCCGGCGTCCGCGTACGGGCCGCCGTAGACGAAGCGCCCCGTCGGGTTGACGTAGATCTTGGTGTTGCGGTCGATGAGCTTGGCCGGGATCGTCTTCTCGATGACGAGGGTGCGAACCGCCTCGACGAGCTCCTTGTGCTTCACCGACTCCGAGTGCTGCGTCGAGACGACGAGCGCTGCCGCGCGCACCGGCTTGTCGTCTTCGTACTCGAGCGTGACCTGCGTCTTGCCGTCCGGGCGGAGCCAACCGACCTTCTTCTGCTTGCGGATCTTGGCGAGCTCGCGCGCCATCTTGTGCGCGTAGCTGATCGGGCCCGGCATGAGCTCGATCGTCTCGTCGGAGGCGTAGCCGAACATGAGGCCCTGGTCGCCGGCGCCCTGCTCCTTGAACAGGCCCTCGCCCTCGGTCACGCCGCGCGAGATGTCGGGCGACTGCTGCGCGATGGCCGTCAAGATGGCGCAGGTCTCGTAGTCGAAGCCCGTCTCCGAGCCGACGTAGCCGATGTCCTTGATCGTGTTGCGGGCGATCGTCTGGTAGTCCACCTGGGCCGACGTCGTGATCTCGCCGGCGAGGACGGCCATGCCGGTCTTGACCATCGTCTCGCAGGCCACGCGCGCCGTCGGATCCTGCGACAGGATGGCGTCGAGGACGGCGTCGGAGATCTGGTCGCAGACCTTGTCGGGGTGGCCTTCCGTCACGGACTCGGAAGTGAACTGGTAACGACGCATTGAGAAGGCTCCTTAGGACTTGCTCTGAAGGGAGGGGTACGCATACGCCGCGGACGGCACATCGTCAACGCGCTGCCGCGCGCCCGCGGGACAAAACCAATGCGCCGGCGCCGCGGAATCGCGGGCCGGCGCCAGTTGCCGGGTGATCCCGGCCGAGCCCCGTCGGGCTACTTCGCGAGCGCTTCGAGTCGCGCCACGTAGTCGGCGTTGAACGTGCCCTGCGCGAGGCGCTGGCGCACCTGCTTGAAGATGCCCGCCCAGCGCGCCTTCTCGTCCGCCGTGAGCGAGACGACGGTCATCTTGCCCTTCATCCGGGCGAACGCGGCGTCGTCCTCGGCCCGGATGCGCAGGGTGAGCGCTCGCGCCGCGACGGCGCCGGTGTCGAGGAGGATCTTCTGGTGCTCGGGCGAGAGCGATCCGCGCTCGGCGTCGCTCTTGTCGAAGAGCTTGTGCGACATGACGACCGCGCCGACCGCCAGCGCCGTCACGTCCTCGTTCATGGTGTCCAGCTTGGACGACCACTGGAGCTGTTCGGCTGCGAGGGCGGGGCCGTTCACGATGTTGATGGCGCCCGTGTTCAGCTGCGGGAGCACCTCGGGGATGCTGAGCGGGACCGGGGTCACCCCGCCGATCACCTGGAAGATGATCGGCTGCGTGTCGTCGTCGCGCCACATGTACGGCTTCTTGCCCTTCAGGTCGTCGGGCGTCTTCACGGCGAAGCCCTTGGAGAAGAGGTGCACGGCGCCGACGTCGCCCCAGCCGAGGATCTTGAACCCGGCATCTTTGGCGCCGGTCTCGAACTCGCCCTTGAGCGCGTCGCGGGCGGCGTCGAGCTTCGCCCAGCTCGCGAAGAGGCCGGGCATCTGCAGGGCGAGGATGGGCTTGTGGATCTTGCCGAGGCCGACGGCCGTGACGGCGGCGCCCTCGAGCTGGCCGGCCTTCATCTTGCCGACCATGAGGGCCTCGTCGCCCTGGATCCCGTTGTAGTGGAAGTTGAGCTCGAGATCGCCGCCGCTCTTCGCGCTGACGGCGTCGGCCCAGATCTTGAAGACCGCGCCCCACGGGCTCGATTTCGGGGCGAGCGTGCCGATGTTGACCACCGTCTTGGCGCTCGCCTCGCGCGGAGCCAGGCCGAGCGACAGCGCGCAGGCTGCCAGGAACGAAACGACCGCTCTTCTACCCAGCTTCATCGAATGGCCTCCATGCGTGCAAGAACCCCCTTCTATCCGAAGGGGTGGCGGGCCGGAAGGGCGACCCCGCAGAGCGCTTCGCGGGCCCGTGGGGTGGACGGCCGCGCCGATCGGCTCATTCACGAGGATGCGGGCTCGCGCCCTGATATGCTCCGCTCCCTATGGACCTCGATGGGATCCGCGCCTGCCTCGAGTCGGACGGCTGGGCGGTCGAGGTGCTGTCGGAGTCGACGCTCCGCACGAAGTTCCGCTGCCGCGAGCACGTGCTGAGCCTGCTCGTCCACGAAGCGCCTCGGTTCGCGACGTTCGCCGTGGTGCCGTTCGTGCGGATGCCCGAGGACGCGGAGGCCGTCGAGGCGATCGCCGAGCGGCTCTTGCGGCTGAATCGCGAGCTCAACTTCGCCAAGTTCAGCCTCGACGAGGACGGCGACGTGCTCCTCAGCGTCGAGTACCGCTTGTCGCACCTCGACCCGAGCGAGGTCCGCGACGCGATCGACGTGCTGTCGTTCTACGCCGACAAGCACTACGCCGACGTCCGCGCGCTCGTCACGGTCGAGGCCCCGCCCGGCTGACGTCCGCGCGCGTGGGCCGCGCGAGAGCGGCCGTCAGCGGATGATGAGCTCGGTGACCGGGCCCCGGCCGCTCGCCTTGCTGTTCACCGCGCGCTGCGCCGCGACGCGCTCGACGATGAAGCCCTTCGCGTAGAGCTCGACCACGGCGGGCGCCGACGAGTTCGACAGGAGCACGTGGACGCCGCGTCGCTTGAGGTCGAGCGCGACGTCGCGGAGCCGCTCGTGCGCGGCGAGGCCGAAGCCCGCGGAGGTGTAGCTCGTGAAGGACGACGACGCGGAGAGCGGCACGTACGGAGGGTCGAAGTAGACGAAGTCGCCCTTCCTCGCCCGGTGCACGACGGATCCGAAGTCCTCGTCGAGCGGCAGGTCCGTGTCCGCGAGCGCGCGCGAGCAGGCGCGCAGCGTGTCCTCGTCGCAGATGTTCGGCGAGGCGTAGCGGCCGAAGGGGACGTTGAAGCGGTCGTGCGAGTTGACGCGGTACAGGCCGTTGAAGCCCGTCTTGTTGAGGTAGACGAGCCACGCGGCGACCTCGGCGTCGCTGTCGCGGTCGACGTCGTGCTCGCGGAAGGAGAGGAAGAAGTCCTTGTCGTGCGGGTAGTCGCGCAGGAGCCGGATGACGCGCTCGACGCCGTCGCGCACGCCGCGGTACGCGCGGACGAGGCGCGCGTTGTTGTCGGACAGCACGGCGCGTGGGGGGGTGAGGTGAAAGAAGAGCGCGCCGCCGCCTACGAAGGGCTCGTGGTACGTGCCGTACTTCTCCGGCACGTAGCGCATGAGCTGGTCGAGCAGCTGTCGCTTGCCCCCGGCCCACTTCAGGAACGGCTTGGTGCGCGGGGCGTCCTCGCGAAGCTCGGCCTCGGCCGTACGCTCGGCCTTCCTGCGCGCGCGCGCGGGGCGATCGGGGCTCGTCGGGTCGGTCGACATGGGGCCGGGACGGTGTCACGTCGGGCTGCGCGCGTCACCCGCGGCGGAGCGGCCTCGCGGGCCGTGTGGACCGCGTCGCGGTCGTCAGGGAACGACGCGCTCTTCGCGCGGGCGGACCTCCGCGTCGCGGAGCGCCGTGCGGGTCACGCGGACGCGCCGGACCTCGCGGCCTCGCACGACGGTCAGATCGACGGTCGATCCGGGGTCGCCCCGGAGCAGGCGCTTGATGTCGCGGACCGGGAGCTCGCGCGCGTAGATCCCGTCGATCATGACGATTTCGTCTCCGGGCACGAGGCCGGCGCGGTCCGCGGCGAGGCCGGCCGGGACCTCGCGCACGTGGAGGGCGCGGGACTCGTCGTCGCGGCCGAGCACCGCGCCGATCGATCCCGGCCCGGTCGCGCAGCCGACCGTCGCGGCGGTCGCGGCGATCAGGCCGAGGAAGCGGGCGCGGGGCATGGGCGCACGATACCGCATGCGTCCGGCGGCGCGAGGCTGCGGCGCGCGCGCTACCTCGCGCCGGCCGAGCGCAGCGTCACGGTGCCGTCGCCCGCGCGAAGCACGGCCTGGCAAGCGAGCCGCGCGCAGGGCGACGCGCCGACGCGAGCGAGGCGGTCGCGCTCCTCCGGGCGAGCGGGCTCGAGGTGCTCTGCGCCGGCGAGGACCTCGACGAGGCACGTCGCGCAGCGCGCGGACCGGCACGAGAAGCCGACCGGGGCGCGCGCCTCGTCGCAGACGTCGACGAGCAGGCCGCCCGCGGGTGCGTCGATCTCGGCGGCGGGGCCGTGAACGGTCTCGGTGAAGCGCACCGTGGGCACGCCCTCGGACTAGCGTCGTCCGTGGGCGCGCGCCAGGTGCTCACCCGATGACGATGCGGCGCCTGCGCGGGGCGGGCGGGACGGGCGCCGGCGGTGTCGGAGGCGGCGGCTGCGGCGGCTGCGGCGGCAGGAACGCGCGCGGCTCGGGCGGGTGGGGAAGGGGAGCCGAGTCGCGCGGCCTGGGCGGGGCGGGACGACGATCGCGCTGGCGAGGATCCGGCCGGCGCCGGTCGGGCGGCGTCGCGCGCGGGGCGAGCCCGGGCTTGCGGAGCAGGACGGCGTGCTCGCCCCGCGGGCGCCCCTCGAAGGCGCGCGCGGAAGGCCCGTGGAAGTACGGCCGCTCCTGGCTCGCGACGGCCGCGACGACGAGGCCCGCGTCCGGCGCGAGATCGTGCAGCACGTCGACCGCGTACACCGGCGCGCCCGCGACGACGCTGTCGGCGACGAGGAGCGCGGCCATGCCGCCGGGGCGCAGCGCGAGCTCGAGGGCGGCGAGGGCGTCGCCGAGGTCGGCCCGCCAGCGGGCGATGCCGGCGTGCGGGCCCAGCGGCTCGAGGCGGCGGCGCGCGCCCATCTCGCGGCGGTCGAAGCGCTCGGTCGGCAGTCGCAGCCAGCGGAGGCGCGCCTCGTGGTGCGCGAGGTAATCGTAGACGCCGGGGTAGGGGGGCGACGTGACCACGAGCGCGATCGAGCCGGGCCCGACGCCCTCGAGCGCGCGCGCGTCGCCTTCGAGGACGAGCGCGGGCGGCGCGGTGTCGAGCAGCGGCGCGGCCTCGGCGAGGCGCGCGGCGAGCTCCTGCGTCTTCTTGATGAGCAGGCGCGACGGGTAGCCGGCGGCGATGCGGCGGGGCGCGTCCTGATCGGAGGTGTCGCTCGTCCGGCGGCTCACCTTCGTGAGGATGGCCGACAGCACGAGCTCGACGTCGGCGCGGGCGCGCTCGTCGGTGGCGGCGTCGAGCCCGACGCGCAGGCCGTCGAGCTCGAGCAGCACGTGCGGATCGAAGAGCGCGACGTCCTCCGGCGGGTAGCGGCGGCTCGCGCCGACGCGCGCTTTGCGGCGGCCGTCGGCGGTCTCGGCCGCGGCGCGCGCGACCTCGACGAGCCGTTCGCGCTCGGGCTCGCTCGAGCCGCGCACCTTGAGGCGAGCGAGCCGTACGGCGAGCGGGTTGGCGTCGACGCCGATGGCGTGGCGCCCCGCGAGCCGGGCCTCGACGAGCACGGTGCCGCTGCCGCAGAACGGATCCAGCACCGCGTCGCCGGGCGCCGAGAGCGCACAGACGAGCCGGCGCGCCGTGACCGGGTGCATGCGCGCCGGGTAGCTGTGGAAGCCGTGCACGTGGGCGCGCGCGAGCTCCTCGACCTCGATCGACGGCGGCACGTCGAGCGCCTCGGCGAGCTTCGCCGCGAGCGCCGCGTCGCCCTCGAGCAGCGTCGGGCCGCCGACGTGGGTGAGGGCGCGCCGCTGCTTCTGGAGCGCAGCGAAATCGGCCTCGCGCTCGCGCGGTGCGCGCGTCTCGGGCCCCTGGTGGGGCGCTTTTCGGCGCTCGTCGTTCACGGGTCAGCCCTCGGCCTTTCCGGCGCGCGTCTCGGGGCGCCCGTCGGCGCGCGCCTCCGCGTGCGCTTCGGCTTCGCGTTGTGCGTCGAGCTCCGCGGCCGCATCGCCGCTCGGCTCGACCGGGACGTCGACTCGCACGCGCGGGGCGACCGTCGGTCGGAACGTCAGCTCGCCGTCCGCGCTGACGTCGCCACGCACGATGTCGGTGGCGTCGAGCAGCGCGAGGAGCTCCTCGGCGCGCGCTTCGTCGACGCGGAGCGCCCGCGCGAGGTCGGCCGCGCCGAAGCTCGAGGCCGCGCCCCGCGCGAGGTCGGCGGCGGCGGCCTGCCACGCGGCGTCGAGCGACGGGCGGAGGTCGTGCGTTCGAGCGCGGACGCGGCCCACGGCCGTCGCGAGCAGGAGGACGAGAGGCGTCGCCAGCAACGTCGCCGCGACCGCGAGCTTCACCCCCGCGCCAAACAGGAGCCCGGCGATCCCGAGCGTCCCGAGCGTCATCGCGAGCAGCGCGCTCGCGCCGAGGCCGACCGCGGTCCACCGTGCGCGCGAGCTGCGCGCCGCCTCCGCGCGTCGGAGCGCAGCGGTCTCGCCCCCCTTGCTCCGCAGGATCGCGTCGTCCTGCGGCACGCGCGGGCCGCCGCAGGCCTCGCAGGCGAAGATCAGCTCCGGGTGCGGCGCCGCGTCCGCGACCGCGCCGCAGTGCGGGCAGCGCACGTCGTCGCGCTGGAGCACCCCGCACCGGTGGCACTTGCGCGCGCCCTCGGCGAGCTCCGCCGAGCAGGCCCGGCACGGAACGGTGGCCGCTCTGCGCATGCGAGGAGCCCCTAGCCCGCCAGCTCGGGCCCGCGAAGCGGCCGCGTCGCGCGCCGGGGCTCCGGGTGCCCGAGCTGCCCCGGCGTCTCCGCCGAGGAACGCTGTCGGCCGGCGACCACCCTCAACCGGCCGCGACGCTCTGGACGAGCGCCTCGAAGAGGGCCCGGCCGTCCTCGTTGCCGTGCAGCGGCTCGCTCGCGCGCTCCGGGTGCGGCATCAGCCCGAGGACGTTGCGGCGAGGCCCGCCGTACACGCCGGCGATCGCGTCGAGCGACCCGTTCGGGTTCGCCTCCGGCGTCAGCTCGCCGTCGCGGTCGCAGTAGCGCAGGGCGACGCGCTGCTCGGCCTCGATGACCTCGAGCTCGTGCGGCGCGGCCTGGAAGCGCCCCTCGGCGTGCGCGATCGGGAGCCGCAGCACCCGAGGCAGCCCGCGCGTGAACGGCCCGTCCGACACCGGGGTGACCCACGCATCGCGGCACTCGAAGCGCAGGTGCGCGTTGCGGGTGAGGGCGCCGGGCAGGAGCCCGGCCTCCGTGAGGATCTGGAAGCCGTTGCACACGCCGAGCACGTAGCCGCCACGATCGGCGTGCCGCCGGATCGCGGCCACGAGCGGGCTCGTCCGCGCGATCGCGCCGCATCGCAGGTAGTCGCCGTACGAGAACCCGCCCGGGATCGCGACGAGATCGGTGCCCGCGGGGAGCTCCGTGTCGCGATGCCAGGCCGTGAGGGTCGTCACGCCGACGACGTCGCGCAGCGTGCGGATCATCTCGGCGTCGGCGTTGGAGCCGGGGAAGACGACGACGGTGGCCTGCATGCCCGGCCTGTACCCCGCCTGCGCCGGCCCGCAAAGGGGCGAGACCGCGGCGGCGGGTGGACGTGCGCGGGGGTCGTGCCAAGATGCGGCAATGCATGGCCGGGAGCCGCTGGCGTTCGCCCCGCGACGCCGGGGCTTCGGACCGACCGACGTGTCGGCGGCGTTGCGGCGCGTAGTCGGCGGCTATCTGCTGCTCGCGATCCTCGCGACCGCGCTCGTCCTCGCGCTCCGCGACGGGCTGCCGTGGGTCCACCCGGCGCCGTGGCTGGCGCTCGGCGGCGCCGGCGCGGCCTTCACGAGCGCCGCCATGGGGCTCTCGTTCTCGATGGCGATCGTGCTCGCGACCCGCGTCGCGGTGCCTCGCTTCCGCTGGGCGCGGCGCCTGCACGGCGAGCTCCGGCCGGTCGCGCGAGGGCTGTCGCCCGCCCACGTGCTCCTGGTCGCCGGCCTCTCGAGCCTCGGCGAGGAGCTCGTCTTCCGGAGCTTGCTCACGCCGATGGTCGGCGTCGTCGGATCCGCGGTGCTCTTCGGCCTCGCCCACCAGATGAAGGGGCCGAGCCGCTGGGTCTGGGTCGCGTGGGCGACGGTCGTCGGCCTGGGCCTCGGGGCGATCTTCGCGCTGACGGGATCGCTCGTCGGGCCGATCGTCGCCCACGCGGTCGTGAACGCCGTCAACCTCGCGTTCCTTCGCGCCTACGATCCCGACGCGGATCCGGTCGCGCGCGGCGACGTCGCCTAGCGCGCCACACGGCTTGACCGGCGCGCGCTCGAGGGGCTCGGTCGGGCCAGCGCGCGCTCGGGCTTCGGCGGACGCCGCGCCGCTGCGACATCGGACCGTCCCAAGGCGCGACGACCCCAGGGAAGTTCTCGCGACCCGCGGCCTCTGCGTGCTCCCGATCCGCGCGACCCCGTCGGCGCCCGGGAGGTCGGCGTTTCCTATCGGCTGCTTCCGGCGCCGCGCGCGGTCTCGACGCCGCTCTTCGTCGCCCGCCGCCCCACGGCCCTGCATGGCGCGCCGCAAGCGGGAGCCCCCCGGGCAATTCGGCTGCGCTCCCCTCGACTGCGCGTGTCCGATGCTATCGTCGACCCGTGACGGAGCGCGGACGAGCGCTGGTGGCCATGAGCGGGGGCGTCGACTCCTCGGTGGCCGCGGCGCGCCTTCGCGACGAGGGCTGGGACGTCGTCGGCGTCACGCTCCACCTCTGGGACTATCCCGACGACGTCGGCGAGAAGGGCCGCTGCTGCGCGCCCGAGGACCAGCACCTCGCGCGGCGCGTCGCCGACCAGCTCGGCATCGCGCACTACACCTTCGACCGGCGGGAGCTCTTCCGGCGTCACGTCGTCGACCCCTTCGTCGGGGCGTATCTCGACGGCGAGACCCCGAGCCCGTGCGTCGCGTGCAACCGATCGGTCAAGCTGCGCGAGCTGCTGCCGCTCGCCCACCGCCTCGGCGCGGACGTGGTCGCCACCGGCCACTACGCCCGCGTCGTGCGCGAGTCCGGCAAGGCGCGCCTCCACCGGGGTCGCGACCCGCACAAGGACCAGAGCTACTTCCTCCACATGCTCGACGAAGCCGAGGTCGCGCGCCTGGTCCTGCCGCTCGGTGACTCGACCAAGGACGAGGTGCGCGCCGAGGCGGTCGCCCGCGGCTTGCCCGGCGCCGGGCGTGGCGAGAGCCAGGAGCTCTGCTTCGTCCCGACCGGCCGCTACGACGCCTTCGTCGCCGCGCACGCGGACGGGCGCGTGCGGCCCGGACCGATCCTCGACCGCGAGGGCCGCGAGGTCGGCCGTCACGCCGGCCTCCATGCGTTCACCGTCGGCCAGCGCAAAGGCCTCGGCGTCGCGCTCGGCAAGCCCGCGTTCGTCGTCGGCCTCGACCCGGGGACGGGCGCCGTGCGGCTCGGTGACGAGGGCGACCTGCTCGCCGGCGGCGCCGTGCTCGACGCGGGCACCTGGTGCGACGACGTCGTGCTCCCCCGTGACGCCACCGTGCGCGTGCGGGCCCGCCACGAGGGCGAGATCGCGCGGCTCGAACGCGGCCGTGACGCGGGCGGGGCCGAGGTCGTCCGCGTCCGGTTTCGCACGCCCGTCCGCGCCGTGTCGCCCGGGCAGATAGCCGTGGCCTACGACGGCGACCGGGTGCTCGGCGGCGCGCGCATCCTCGCCGCCCTGCCCGTCGGCGACGCGGTGGCTCGCGGCGGCGAGGTCGGCACATGAGCCGCGCCGCGGTCGCCATCGCGCTCGCGTTCGGCTTCGCGTCGAGCGCCTGCTCGCTCGGTCAGGGCGAGGGCAGGGTCTACAGCGAAAAGCTCTACGCCGAGGACTGCTGGTTCGACGAGTACGACCTTGGCCCCGACTTTTTCGCCGCGGTCCCGTTCCGCGACACGCAGCAGATCCGCATCCAGCGTGGGAGCGATCTCGAGGAGGTCAGCGACGGTCTGATCGTGCTCGTCGACGACACCGCAAAGGTGCGCTCGATGCTCGGCGAGCCGCTCTGCGTGTCGCTCCCGCCCGACGTGCGCCCGCCCGGCTCGCCGATCGGCGTCGACCCGGGGCAGGGCTGCGCCGACGGACCGCTCGTGCACATGGCGCTCTACCTCCAGCGCTCGTGCCACAACCAGAACATCGTCCTTTACTCCGTGGGCGGGCACATCACCTTCCAGCACCTCTTCGACGGCGACCCGAACGAGCCGAGCGCCGAGGAGAAGTACACGGACGCCACCTTCGACGACGTGATGGTCGGCGACCCGCGCGACGTGAAGCTCGGCGCGAAGGCCTACGAGATCCCGGCGGACAAGCAGTCGCGCCTGTCGGGCAACTTTCGCTTCTACTTCCAGCGCGGCCGTCCCGGGCAGGCGTTTCCCTAGTCGCGTTCGCGGACGGCGTCGTGGACGCGCGATGGACAAGGCGATCCCGGGTTGGGTAGGCTGCGTCGCGATGCCTCCTCGCCCCGTCGTCGGCCTCGTGGCGGCGCTGCTCCTGCTCGGAGCGCCGGCCCGCGCGCTCGCCCAGGAGACGCCCATCTCCCAGGCCACCGAGGCGTGGGAGATGGGCAAGGTCGCCCAGGCCGGCAAGCTCTATGAAGCCGCGCTCGCCGGGGGCGGGCTGACGCCGTCCGACACGCTCGCCGCGTTCGTCCGCGTCGGCGCGTGGCGCGCCACGGTCGGAAAGAACGAGCTCGCCCTCAACGCGCTTCGCAACGCGGCCATCATCGACCCGGAGTTCGAGTGCCCCGCCCTCGGCGGCCCGCGCGCGAAGGCGCTGTGCGAGAAGGCTCGCAAGGAGGCCGCGGGCCTCGAGAAGCTCACACTCTCCGTCGAGGCTCCCGAGGGGGTGAAGACCGACACCGACCTCGTCCTCGCCGCGACGCTCCCTGAGTCGCTCGCGCCGCTCTTCGAGGCCATGTCGCTCGCCGTCGAGGACCGCCCCGGCCACGTCGTCCACGCCGAGGAGCGGCCCCTCGGCGACGTCGGCGGCAGCGCCGGGAAGGGCGCCTCCGCGCGGCTCGAGTTCACCATCCCGGCGGCCGAAATCCCCGTCGGATCGACGCTGCGCGTGCGCGTCGCCGTGCTCGACGCGCAGAAGAACGAGTGGGCCCGCGCCAGCTCCAACGTCCGCGTCGCGGCGCGTTCGCTCCCTCCGCCGACGGTCGAAGCGCCGTCTCCCCCGCCGCCCCCTCCGTCGAGGGGCTTCTGGCACGGGCCCTGGCCGTACGTCGTCGGCGGCGCGATCCTCGCTTCCGCGGTGGTGACGATCGCGGTCGCCGCGTCGGCGGGTGGCGGGGATACCGTCACCCTCCACGCCCCGACGTGGCAAGCGGCCTCGTTCTCGCGCTAGACTGAGCGTCCCGGAGCATGGCCCAACCTCCCCCTCGTCCCAGCGCGCCCTCGCGGCAGGCTCCGCCCGCGTCCACCTCTTCGCCGTCGGGCACTCGTGAGAAGGGGGGCGACAAGGCGCCGGGTACCTTCTTCCTCGGGCGCTACCGCGTCGTCGACGAGATCGGCATCGGCGGCATGGCCAGCGTGCACCTCGCGCGCATGGACGGCCCCGGCGGCTTTCAGAAGTGGGTCGCGATCAAGCGCATCCACCCGCACCTCGTCGAGGACGACCAGTTCGTCGACATGTTCCTCGACGAGGCGCGCATCGCGGCGGGCATCAACCACGCGAACGTCGCGCAGGTCTTCGACCTCGGCAAGGACGACAACACCTACTGGATCGCCATGGAGTACCTCCACGGCGAGCCGCTCCGCGAGATCATCCGCCGCCAGGAGGAGCGCCGCGCGCGCGTCTCACCGGAGCTCGCCGCGCGCATGTGCTCCGACGCCGCCGAGGGCCTCCACGCCGCGCACGAGCTTCGCGGTAAGAACGGTCAGCTCCTCGGCCTCGTCCACCGCGACGTCACGCCGCACAACCTCTTCGTCACCTACGACGGCTACACGAAGGTCGTCGACTTCGGCATCGCGAAGGTCGCCGACCGCCTCTCGTCGACCCGCGCGGGCACCCTCAAGGGCAAGCTCGCGTACATGTCGCCCGAGCAGGTCCGCGGCGCGGACGTCGACCGGCGCACGGACATCTTCGCGCTCGGCGTCGTGTTGTGGGAGCTCACCACGAACCAGCGCCTCTTCCGCATGGAAACCGATCTCGACACGCTCGAGAAGGTGCAGGCCTGCATCGTCGCGCCGCCGTCGACGATCGTGCCCGGCTACCCGATGGAGCTCGAGTCCGTCGTCATGCGCGCGCTGGCCAAGCGCAAGGAGGACCGCTTCCAGACCGCGCGCGAGTTCTCCCGCGCGCTCCAGAACTACCTGATGCGGCAGGGCGCGTACGTCGGCCCTGAGGAGGTCGCGTCCTTCGTCCGCCAGACCTTCCTCGATCGCATCCAGAAGCGCGAGGCGCACCTCGCGTGGGCGGCCGAGGTGACGTCGACCGTCAACGTCGACCAGCTCCGCGCGAGCGCGACCCCGAACGTCGAGGAGATCTCGCTCCAGAGCTACGACGTGCACGAGGACGGGCGATCGCAGGCGCTGGCGGCCCCCTCGCGCACGCTGCCCGCCCCGCACGCGCCCCCGATGGCCAAGGCCACGCTGATGGGCATCATGGCGCCGCCGACGGCGATGACGGCCGACTCGTTGATGGACGACGACGACGACGTCGCGACGACCGTCGCCACCCGCGAGCAGGTCGAGGCCGCGAGCGTAAACCAAGGGTACGATAGCCGCGGGGGCCCGCGCCCCGCGGCCGGCGCCTCGCCCTACGGCGCACCCAGCCCGTACGGGCAGCAGCCCGCTTCACCCGAGCACACGACCGCGCTCCCCGACTACACCAGCGGGCTGAAGGACCTCGGGTCCACGATCGCGCTCTCGGTGCCGGACGCCGGCGTGCAGCAGCAGATCGCCGAGGCCGAGCGCAGGCAGGCGCAGCAGCGCGGGCTCGGCGCGCCCACGCCCTACGGGCAGCAGCCGTCGTTCGGCGCACCTCCGTTCGGTCAGGCTCCCTCGTTCGGATCCGGCCCGCCCGGGCCCAGCAGCGGGCCGCCGCCGCAGCGGCCGTACGTGCCGACGCAGCAGGGCTTCGGGCAGGCGCCGTACGGTCCCCCGCAGCAGCAACAGCAGCCCGCGTCGACGATGGCGTTCCCGGCGATCAGCGCGCAGACCCCGCCGCCTCACGGGGGCGCGGGGATGGGGCCGCACGGCCTGCCGCCGTTCCAGGCGATGGGGGGGCCGCACGCGCCGCAGTCGCAGATCGAGACCGCGCTGTCCTTGCCCCGCCCCGACCCCGCCGCGCTCTGGCTGGCCCAGCAGGAGGCGGCTGCGAAGCGGCCGCACAAGCGCAACGTCGGCGTGCTCGTCGCGGTCGTCGTGCTGACGGCGCTGTGCGTGTTCGGCATTGCGGCGCTGCTCTACTTCAAGCTCAAGGCGCCGGCCGCGCCGACCGGCGGCGAAGCGCAGCCCGTGACCGTGCCCGCGCCGACGGCGACGGCGGTGGCGACCGCCGCCCCGACCGCTGCGCCGACCGTCGAGCCCACGGCGACGCCTGCCGCGTCGGTGTCGGCTTCCGCGGCCCCGTCGGCGATCGCTGTTGCTTCGGCCGCGCCGACCGCGGCCCCCGTGGCGCCGGTCAAGACCAGCGCGCCCGTGGCTGCGTACACGGGAGCACCCCCAGCGGCGACCGCGGCGCCAGCGGCCGCGAGCAACGACCCGGGCTTCCTGACGATCGTGTGCAACCCCTTCTGCGACGACGTGGTCGACCAGGGGAGGTCGCTCGGGCCGTCGCCCATCGTGCGGCTGTCCGTCAAGCCGGGCCAGCACCGCATCACGCTCAAGCGCTCGGGATTTCCCACCAAAACGATTTCGGTCATCGTCGTCTCGGGCCAGGTCACGGCCCAGCGCGTCTCGATGAAGTGACGTGCCCGCGGGAGGCAGCGTGAACGCCGGTCGAAGGATCTCCTCCGTACGAGCGAGGCGCCGACGCGGCACGCTCGCCGTCCTCGTCGCGGTCGCGCTGCCCGCGGTCGGGGCCTCGCTGCCGGCCGCGTGCACGGGCTCGGGCGTCGACGTCGTGCTCTCGGACGTCGCGGGCCTCCGCAAGTCGGCCGCGTTCGCGGAGATCCTCGTCTACGACCAGGCTTGTCCGTCGCTCGACCTGCTCTCGCGCGGCGTCGAGGGCAGCCCCAAGGTGCGCCGGGTCGCGGGCGCGTCCGGCGACCTCCCCGACCTCGGCGACCTCCCGCAGGGGCCGCACGGCGTCGCCGCGCTTCTGCGCGACGAGGGGTGCGCCGTGATCGCGAGCGGCTGCGCCGACGCCGACTTCTCGACCGTGCGCAGGGTGGTCGTCCCGCTCGGCGCCGTCGTGCCGCCGCAGGGCCCGTGCGCGGGCGGCGCCACGTGCGTCGACGCTGCGTGCGTCGGCGGGAACGACGCCGGCAAGGCCGACGCCGGCACGGTCGACGCCGGCACGGTCGACGCCGGGGCCGCCGACGCGGGCGGCGATGCCGGTCACGCGGACGCCTCGGCGCCGGACGCCGGCGGCTCGTCGTGCACGCTCGCCGTGGTGAAGGCCGGCCCGCTCCCCGGGCTCGTCGACGCGAGCGGCGGCACCATGACCGGCCCCGGTGTCACCGCGACCGAGGACGGCTTCCTGGTCGCGTACCGTGAAGGGACGCACGATGGCGCCTCGGCGAGCGCCGCGCTTCTCCACATCGGCGACGATGGCAAGGTCGGCCTCCCCTCGCGCCAGCCGCTGCCGACTTGTCCCGGCGCTGCGGCCTCGGACGGAGTGGGCGTCGCGGAGAGCGGCGGCTCCGGGCTGGTCGTCGTGTCGCGCGCGGCCTGCGCGCCCGCCGGCGCCGGACTCACGATCCTCGCGTTCGACGCCGCGCACCAGCTCGGCGCGGCGGCTGCGTCCGTCGACCTCGGCGCGGCGGTCTCCGTGCCTCGCTCGCAGGCGCTCACGGCGCGCAAGGGCGGGTTCGATGCGGCGCTCGTCGTCGACGGCGTCGCGCAGCTGGCGTCGATCGGCGCCGGCTCGATCACGAAGCAAGCCTACTTCGCCGAGGGGACGACCTCGCGCTTCGCCGGCGTCGCGCAGACGTCGGCCACCCGCGCCACCTTCGCCGACCGGCCGAACCTGCTCGGGGGCGAGACCGTGCTCACGATGACGTCGCTCGACCCGCCGGTCGGCGACGCCGGCGCGCTCGCGGCCCTCGTTGCGGTGCGGCCGCCGAGCGCGTGGGGCGCGCTCGCGGCGTGGACGTCGCCGTCGGCCGACCGAGCTGCGGCCGTGACGCTCGAGCCGAATGGCGCGATCGCCTGGGGCGCCGTCGATCGGGATGGCACCACGCGAGGCGCGGGCAGCGTCCCTGCGGGCGATGGCTCCGCGTACGCCGCGGGGGACGTCGCGGTGATCGCCGATCGGCTGCTCGTCGCCCTCGCCGAGCCGGCCGGGCTGCGCGTGCAGCGGCTGGTCGGCGCGCGAGGAGACGCCCTGTCCGCCGAGGGGCTCCCCGTCCCGATTGCTGGTGCCGGCGTCGTCGCCCTGGCCGCCTTCGACGGTGCGCGTGTCGCGATCGCCGCGGCGCGCAACCGGGTGCTCGTCGTCTGGGTCACGAAGAACGAGCTCGGTCCGACCGATCCGACCGGCGGCTACGCCATCCTCGCCTGCGGCGACTGATCGTTCGCCGCAGGCGCGCGCGCGGCGCCCCGCGCGCGACGCGGCGGTGCTAGGACCTCGCCCATGCGAGCGCGTGGGAGAGGCGGACCGGGCAAGGTCGCGGAGACGCTGCGGGTGGAGCGGATCGCGGCCGGCGGGGACGGCGTGGGGCGCCTGTCGGACGGCGTGGTGGTGTTCGTGCCGAGCGTCGCGGCCGGCGAGCTCGTCGAGGCCGAGGTCGACCGCTCCCGCAGGCCGGCGCGCGGGCGGCTGCTGCGCGTCGTCGAGCCTTCGCCCTCGCGGGTCGAGCCTGCGTGCGCCCACGTGCGCGAGTGCGGTGGCTGCGACCTGATGCACCTCGCCGTGTCGGCGCAGCAGGACGCCCACGCGGCCATCGTCCGCGAGGCGGTGGCGCACGCGACCGGCGTCGCCGAGCCCCCGGCCGTGCGGGTCCACGCCGCGGAGGCGGCGCTCGGCTACCGCACCCGCGCGCGGCTGTTCGCGCGCGCCGATCGCGGTCGCGTGCGGGTCGGCTACCGCGCCGCGGGATCGCACGCGGTCGCCGCCGTCGACGCGTGCCTCGTGCTGGACGCGACGCTCGCGCCGCTCGTCGGCGAGCTCCCGGCGCTGCTTGCCGGCGCGAAGGGTGAGGGCGACCTCTCGATCGCGCGGGGCGAGGGCGCCCGCCCCGTGCTCGACGTGGCCTGGCGCGGCGACCTGCCGCCCGCGTTCTGGTCGCGGATCGACGAGCGCGTCGCCTCCGGCGCGTGGGCCGGCGCGCGCGTTCGCCTCGAAGGGGTCGCCACCCCAGCCAACTTCGGCGACCCGCGCGCCGTGCTCGCGGGCGTGGACGGCGCGCCGCTGCGGCTCGCGGCCGGGGCGTTCGCTCAACCTTCCGAGGCCGGTGCCGTCGCGCTCGCGCGGCGCGTCGCCGATCTTGCCGCGCCGCGCGACCGTCACGTGCTCGAGCTCTTCGCTGGCAGCGGCACGCTCTCGGTCGCGCTCGCTCCGGGCGCCGCATCCTTCACCGCCGTCGAAATCGATCCGGAGGCGGCCGCTTGCGCGCGAGAGAACCTCGCCTCGCGTGCGCTCGCCGGCAAGGTCTTCGCCGCCGACGCCGACGCCCACGTCATCCCGCCGCGCGCCGAGGTGGTCGTCCTCGATCCGCCCCGCACCGGAGCGGTCGGCGCCGCCCGGGCCCTCGCCGCCTCGCGCGCGAAGGTCGTCGTCTACGTCGCGTGCGACCCTCCCACGCTCGCGCGCGACCTCGCCGTCCTCACCGAGCGGACCTTCGTCCTGACCGACCTCGAGACGTTCGAGCTGTTCCCGCAGACGAGCCACGTCGAGACCGTCGCCCGCCTCGTCCGCCGCTGACCGTCGGCCCCGTCGCGCGGACCGGCGCCTTGCGCGCGCGTCGGTCGATCGCGGGATGCGCCGGACCGGTCGCAAGGATTGCTTTCAGGTCCGTCCTCGCGCCCAGTGCTACGCTCCTGCGCCGAATGATCCACCGCGTCGACGACCGCCTCCGAGACGAGGTGCGCCGCTTCCGCCTGGTCTTTCTCTGCACTGACTGCTCGCAGTTCGACCCGGACGGACAGCGCTGCTCGCTCGGCTACCCGAACCACGACCACCTTCGCTGCGATCTCGACCAGCAGGACGAGCTCGTGTTCTGCAAGTCCTTCGAGCTGACGTGACCGGCGGGGGGGGCGCTCGCGACCGAGCGAAGCGGAGCCACCCCCCGGCGCTGCTGCGCCTCGTCGAGACCACGCTGCGCGAGGAGGCGCTCGTCGCGCGCGGGGACGCGGTCCTTTGCGCGTGCTCCGGTGGCCCCGACTCGACGGCGCTGCTCCACGTGCTCGCGCGCCTGCGAGCCCCGCTCGGCTTCTCGCTCGTCGCGCACGGCGTCGACCATGGTCTCCGTCCGGAGGCCGCGGGGGAGCTGCGCCTCGCCGAGCGCCTCGCGGCTTCGCTCGAGGTGCCCTTCGCGGTGACGCGCCTCTCGCTCGAGGCTGGCGCGGCGGTGCAGGAGCGCGCGCGCGCCGCCCGGCTCGATTCGCTCGCCGCGGCGGCGCGTGCGTGCGGGGCCGCGGCGGTCGCGACCGGCCACACGGCCGACGACCGCGCAGAGACCTTCCTGTTCCGCCTCCTCCGGGGGGCCGGCCCGCGCGGGCTCGCGGTGCTGCCGCCGCGCGCTCCCCTTCCGCGTCCGGGCGGCGAAGCGGGCCCTTCGCTCATCCGCCCTCTGATCCGCGCCCGCCGCGCCGACGTGATCGCGCACGTGCGCCGCCACGGCCTCGAGGTCGCCGAGGACCCCTCGAACCGGGACGCGCGCTTCGCCCGCGTGCGCCTTCGCCGAGAGGTGATCCCCTTGCTCGAGGAGCTGTCGCCGCGCGTGGTCGAGCACCTGGTCGACCTCGCGGACATCCTCGCCGCGGCCCTCCCCGATCCCGCCCCGCTCGCCGCCCTCGGTCGCGCACAGCGCCTCGCGGTCGCCCGGGCCCAGCGGCTGGGGCGGCCGAGCGTCGCGATCCGGCTCCGCGGAGGCCGCGAGGCCGTCGTGACCTTCCCAGACGGGCGCATCGTGCTTAACGAACCAGACGAGCTCCCGTGACGCGCCGTTTGCCTCTGGTGTCATCGTGCGGCATCACCGTACGAAGTGCCGGCGGGGCGGGCGCCGAACGCTCCGCTTCGGGGGACCGCTCGGAAGAGACGCGGCCTCCGACGTGACGGTTCACGGTCTCGATGGCATGCTGGTGTTCGTAACGGTAACTGGTGAGGTCGGCTCTGATCGTCTCGGCGTCGTGGCCGACGAGCAGGGCGATACGCGGCGCGGTCCTCCGCGCGTGGCGCACCGTGGAGAGGGTCGCTCGTGAAGCAATCGCACAAGACGCTGCTGCTCTGGGTCCTGCTGATCATGATGTTCCTCGCGATCTGGCAGTTCCTGAGCCCGGATCGCCCGCCGGCCACGCAGGAAGCGTTCAGCCAGTTCATGAGCCAGGTGCGCGCCGACAGGGAGCGCGACCCTCACGTCGAGTCGGTCACCATCAAGGACCGCGAGTACACGTATTGGGTCAAGGACCCGAAGACGAACTCGAAGACCAAGAAGGTCACCATCGGCCCCGAGGCCGGCGACGACATCACCAAGACGCTCGTCGACAACAAGGTCACGCTCAACTTCGAGAAGGAAGAGGCGTCGCCTTTCTGGTCGGGCGCGATCGTGACGATCCTGCCGACGGTCTTCCTGCTCGTGATGTTCTACCTGTTCATGCGCCAGCTCCAGTCGGGCGGCGGCAAGGCGATGAGCTTCGGCAAGTCGCGCGCGCGGCTGCTGAACGAGGCGCAGAACAAGGTCACGTTCTCCGACGTCGCCGGCATCGACGAGGCCAAGGACGAGCTCGAGGAGATCATCGCCTTCCTCAAGGACCCAAAGAAGTTTCAGAAGCTCGGCGGTCGCATCCCGAAGGGCGTGCTCATGATGGGCCCGCCCGGCACCGGCAAGACGCTGCTGGCGAAGGCGATCGCGGGCGAGGCCGGCGTGCCCTTCTTCTCGATCTCGGGGTCGGACTTCGTCGAGATGTTCGTCGGAGTCGGCGCCAGCCGCGTTCGCGACCTCTTCGAGCAGGGCAAGAAGCACGCTCCCTGCATCATCTTCATCGACGAGATCGACGCCGTCGGTCGCCACCGCGGCGCGGGCCTCGGCGGCGGGCACGACGAGCGCGAGCAGACGCTGAACCAGCTCCTCGTCGAAATGGACGGCTTCGAGTCGAACGAGGGCGTCATCATCGTCGCGGCCACCAACCGGCCCGACGTCCTCGACCCGGCCATCCTGCGCCCCGGCCGCTTCGACCGGCGCATCATCGTGAACCGCCCCGACGTGCGCGGCCGCGAGGGCATCCTCCGCGTGCACACCAAGAAGGTGCCGCTCGGCCAGGACGTGGACCTCGAGATCATCTCGCGCGGCACCCCGGGCTTCGTCGGCGCCGACCTCGAGAACCTCGTCAACGAGGCCGCGCTGCTCGCGGCCCGACAGGACAAGGACCTCGTCTCGATGCTCGACTTCGAGATGGCCAAGGACAAGGTCCTCATGGGCGCCGAGCGGCGCAGCATGGTCATCAGCGACGACGAGCGGAAGACGACGGCGTATCACGAGGCCGGCCACGCCCTCGTCGCCACGCTCCTCGGCAAGGACGCCGACCCGGTCCACAAGGTGACGATCATCCCGCGCGGCCCAGCGCTCGGCGTCACGCAGCAGCTGCCGAAGGAGGACCGCCTCAGCATGTCGCGCGACTTCGCGAAGGCGCGGCTCGCGGTGCTCATGGGCGGTCGCGTCGCCGAGGAGATCATCTTCGGCCAGTTCACGACCGGCGCGGGCAACGACATCAAGCAGGCGTCGGGCCTGGCGCGCCGGATGGTGACGGAGTTCGGCATGAGCGACGTCATCGGCCCGATCGCGTACGGCTCGGACGAGGAGAACGTGTTCCTCGGGCGCGATTTCACGAGCCGCCGCCGCGACTACTCCGAGACGGTCGCCAACCAGATCGACGACGAGGTTCGCCGGTTCATCCTCGACTCGCACTCGGAGGCGAGGCGCCTGCTCACCGAGCAGCGCGACGCGCTCGAGCGGCTAGCGCTCGCGCTCCTCGAGCGGGAGACGCTCGACGCGGAGGAGGTCGGCGCCCTCGTCGCAGGCCGCGCGCTGCCCGAGCGGCAGCGGGTCATCATCCCGACGTACGCGGATCGCGAGAGGGCGGCGAAGGAGAAGCGCCGCGCCGCGAGCATCTTCGGCGCGCCCAAGCCCGCGACGAGCACGTAGGCGTGCTGGGGCCGCGAGAGGCCCCCAAGTCCGGGCCGTTGCTGCCCTGACGACGTGGGCTCGAGGGCCCCTTCTCCGCGAGGGGAGGGGGCCTCGTCGTTTCGAATGGTCGCGAGGCGCTCGCTAGGGCAGCCGCAGCGTCGTCTGGAAGAAGCCCCAGTGCTGCGCGTCTGTGGTCGCGCGCTTCGCCTCGGCGAGGATGTTCTTCGCGGCGTCGCCGAGCGCGAGCACGCCGTAGCCCGCGCCGAGGGCGAGCGCCTCCCACGGCGTCCACTCGACCACGAGGTCGACCGCGTGGCCGAGGAGCTTGGACCCGTTCGTCGGAGCCGCGCCGATCGGTGCGAGCGATCCCGACGTCCAGCGTCCGGCGGCGGAGGCCAGCGCGGCCAGCCGATAGCCGGCCCCGATGGTGACCTCTTCGGCGGGCCGGAGCGACACGTTGCCGCCGAGCTCCATCAGGTTCGACCACGCGTAGGCGTCGAGCACCCCGTGGTTCCGGTGCTCGTCGGGCAGGATGGGGTCGAAGCGCCGCTCGGTGCCGTGCAGGTCCTTGCCGTCGCCGCCGCCGCTCGCGTACGCGCCCTGCACGCCAAAGGTGAGGTGCGCGGGCAGCGCCGTTTCGAGCGCCACCTTGCCCGCGAGCGCGAACGCGCTGAGCTGCCTCGTGCCGCCGTACGTCGCGAGGCGGCCGGCCTCCCAGGCGCCTTCGACCGCGTAGCGCAGGCCTCGCCAGTCGCCGAACGCGCGGCCGTCGGCCACGAAGGTGTCGCCTGGCGTGAGCGTCGTCGGGATCGGCTCGCGGACGATGCGCGCGAGGCCCGTGGCTTCGAGGTTGAGCAGCGGCCAGAGGTGCCAGACGGCGTTCAAGCCGTAGAGCTGCGCGCCGGTGCCCTCGGGCGCGGGCGCGCGCGACCCGACGACCGACGGCGGCATCGCGCCCGGCGCCGCGAGGAGCACCGCCATCGCCTCGAGGTCGACGTCTCCGAGCTGCAAGCCGCCGCGCAGCGCGTCGAGCGATCGCCCCGTGTGCGACCAGTCGTTGGCCCCGACCAGGCGCCCGTCGCCCCACGAGACTCGCTGGCGGCCGATGCGGACGAACGCGCGGCGACCGGTGCGCGTGTGCGCGTCCGCGTACGCCTCGTAGGGCGCGATCGACGGGAGCGTCGGCTGGCCCGGGCCGAGGACCGCGGTGTCGGCGTTGCCGAGTGATCGCGCGTCCTGCATCGTGACGGCGGCGGTGACGGGACCGCGGTCGATCGCGAGGCCGAGGCGCGTGCGCTCGGCGACCAGCCACTGCGCTCGCACCGGCGCCTTCACGTCGACCACCGTCGGCACCGCGGCGCCGTAGCCGTTCGACAGCACGGCGCTGGAGCCGTACACCGCGCCTCCCGTGTCGAACGGAGCGCTGCGACCCTCCCCGCGCACCCGGACCTCGACGAGCGGTCGGAGAGTGAAGCCCCCGACCGTGAACCCCTCGGCGGGCGTCTGCGGGGCGGCCTGCGCGTGAGCTTCGGACGACGCGCACGCGAGCGCGGCGGCGGTGAGCGCGGCCGACGCGAGGCGCGCCAGGTCGGGCGCGCACCCGCGTCGCGTGGCGGTGGAACGGGACGGCACGGTCGGCACCCCCACGCGCTACGGCTCGAAGTCGTCGGAGGGCTTGCCCTTGCGCGCGGGCTTCGCGGCCGGCGCGGGCGAGGCGGCCGGCGCGGGGGCGGAGGCTCGTGGTTGGCTCGCCGGGGGCTTCGGCGCGCGACCGCGCGGCAGCGACGCGGCGCCCTTCTTGGCATTCTTCGCGCTTGGCGGCGGGCACGCCTCGGTCGGCGGCGGGCCCTCGGCGTCCGTCGCGCCGGTTTCGACGGCGCGCGCGAGATCCACGAGCAGGCGGGACGCAGCGCCCGCGACGCGCACGCTGGTGCCGCTCGTCTCCTCGAGCACGGCCTTCGACCCGTCGAGCTCCTTCTCGATCTCGGCGCGCTTGCCGGACGGCGCGCCCTCGAGCTTCTGCGCGGTGCCCTCGCGCAGCTCGACCCGCTGCTTGTCGAGCTTCGCGGTCTGCGCGCCGATCTCGGCGACGCGTCGCGCGAGCGCCATCGACTTGCCCGCGGCGGTTTCGACGCTGCGCGTGAGGCTCTCGGCGTCGCCACCCTCGGGCGCGTCGCCGCTCTTCTTCACGAGCAGGCGCGTCGACGGCAGGAGCTGCAGGTGCATCAGCACGCCGTAGTCGTGGAGCTTCTTCGCGCGCTCCGCCGCCTTGTCGATCATCGCGTCGGCGTCGGCGCCGAGGGCGCGGGCGAGCTCCTGCCGCGCAGCGGACTCTTCCTCCTCCGCCTTCTTGGCCTCGTCCCGCGCCTTGAGCACCGCCGTGAAGAAGTCGTCGTACGCGGCCTCCCCGGTGCTCGGTGACTCGCCCGCCTCGATCTTGGTTGCGGCGCGGCCGAAGCAGCCGGCCGTGGCAAGCGCGATCGCGATCGCGACCGCGGCGAGGGGGGCACGCGGGCGCGCGGGCCGGGGGCCTTTCGAGCCGCGCGATCGCAGAGGATTCATCCGCATTGCAGGATAGCCCCCCAGAGCTCGTAGCTCGACCGGCCCTTCGAGAGGAACACGGTCGCCGCGTACGCGCCCGAGATCGCGACGATCCCCTGGCCGAAGTTGCCGGCGGGCGGCGAGAGGGCGATCGGGTCGCCCACGGGGGTGAAATCGGCCGCGAGCGTCTGCGCGCGGATGGCGCGGCCTCCCGCCGCACCCTCGGTCCACACGAGCAACCAGCGCCCGTCCGGCAGGCCCGCGATCCCCGGCGCGAACGCGTCTCCGCCGGGGCCGCCTTTCGGCAGCGCGACGACGACCGTCGACGCAGGCGGAACCGGGGGCTTCGCGCGGCCGAGCCGGATCTGCCAGGGCGCGTCCTCCGCCGGCCGATCGGCAAACACCACCGCGAGCTCCCGGCCGTTCCAGCCCGTCATCGGCTTGCCGACCGGGCCGCCGGAGCCGGCGATCTTCCCGAGCGCGCCCGCAGGCTTGTGCTCCGCGCCGAGCCACCCGCCCCAGACGGCCCCTCCTCGCCGCATCACGAGGCCGAAGCCGGCGGTCCCCGCGCTCTGGGCGCGCAGCGCCTCGACGCCCGCGTCCTCGCCGAGCGAGAACAGCGAGGTCGGCGCCGCGTCCGGCCGGTCGAGCGTGGCCAGCGACCCCTGGTGAACGCCGACGAGGCCGCCTCGATCGTCGGGGAGCTGGAGCGCGCCTCGCAGCACGGACTCGGAGCCGGATGCCATCACCGCGAAGGCCTTCCCGCCCACGGGCAGTGGCGTGACGCGCTCGACGTCCGCGCGCGTGGGCTCGGCGAGCTGCTCGGTGAGCACGCCCGACGTCGGATCGACGCTCACACCGACGGCGTCGCGGGCGCCGCGAGCGAACCCGACTGCGAACGAGCCGTCCTTGGTCGCGACGACGTCGAACGGGACGCCCTTCTCGACTTCCGGTGCCCAGCGCACCGGTTGTCGCGCGACCCAGCACGGCTTCGGCGCGGGCGGCACCGCGTCTCGCGCCGCCATCGCGGCCCGTCCGACGCCCGCGCGCGCGTAGAGCGCACCCGCGCGCCCGAGCCCGCCGGCGGTCGTCGCGCGTCCGGCCAGGAACGCCGCGACGACCATGACGATCAGCGCGCCGCCTGCGCCGACGAGCGACGACACCGGCACGGTCACTGAGCCGGCGAGGCGCCTCGAGCGCGCGGGCGCCGGGTCGTCCTCGACGAGGGACTCGACAGCCTCGTCGGGCAGCAGGGTCGCCGTGATCACGCCCGCCTCGAGGGACGCGAGCGCCTCGGCCACGTCGCTGCGCGGGGGCTTGAGCGACGCGGCGAGGAGCGGGATCGACGGCTGCGACCGCCTCGCGGCGGAGGCCTCCGGCGGCGCGCTCGGCGCGGTCGCGGCCTCGCGTCCCGTTTCCTCCCCATCGAGCAGCTCCGAGATCGGCAGCTTCGCGGTCGGCTCGACCCGGTCGTTCGGGCCGGTCGTCGGCGACGCGAGCCTGGCGCTCGCGAGCGCCAGCAGCGACGGGGCTGCGCTGATCGGCGCCTCGTTCGGCCGGAGCCCGCTCGTGAGCGTCGGCTTCGGCGTCGGCGTCGGCGGCCTCCCGTGCGCGGCCTCCGCCCCCTTCCTCGGTGGCGGCGTCGTCGGCCCCGCCTTCGGCGGCGGAGGCGGCGGCTTCGTCGTGCCGCTCGACGCGAGGCCCTTCGCGCCCCCGTAGGGCAGCGTGAGCGGCGGCCGGTCCGTCAGCTTCGGCGGCGCCTTCAGCGGCTTGCCGGTGACGGGCCCGCGGCTCTTCGGCGGCCCGCCAGCGCGTCCACCGGCGGCCGACGTGCGGCTCGACTCCCGCCGCACCTGGGTCTCGAGCGCGTCGTCCTCGAAGATCGAGTCGTCGTCGAGGTCGCGCGCCTCTTTCCTTCCCGGCTTCGACCCCGCCGCCTCGTGCGCCAGGATCGCGGCGCGCGCGGCCGACACGCGCGGGTCATTGCCGCCGAGCCCGAGGAGCGTCGGCATCTTGCCCTTCGGCAGCGGCTCCGGCAGCGTCGAGTCCATTCTCGGCGGTGCGCGCACGTCGGTCTGCTCGTCGGTCGTCGTTGGATCCATCGTCGGTACGTCCGTCGGCCCTTCGCGCTCGCTCCCGCTGGCCAGCTCGGAAAACGTGGAGGCAGCGGCCCAGTCGTCCATTCCCTCGCGCCGGACGAGCGCCGTCGCCGGGATGGCGCCGTTCGCGATCACCCGCCGTAGCTCCGCGATGCCGCCGGTTCGCGGCTTCCCGCGCTCGTCGGTCCAATTCCACTGGTCGGCGGCGCTCACGTGGGCTCCTCGCGATTCCGCTCGGCCGCGGCGAAGCCACGACCCGCACGGATCGTAGCCTGCCGAACGGGCATTGCGGGTCACTATTTGGCCTCGCGCTCTGCCCAGCGCGCAACTGCGCAGGTCGTCGGGTCGACGATCCCATCATGCACTTCCTGCTCCTCGTGCTCTCCATCGTGTCTCGCGCCCTCGCGTCGCTCGCAGCCGGCCTCCTCGCGCCGCCGCGGTGCGCCGCTTGCGACGCTCCGCTCGGTCGCGCCACCGCGCTCTGTCCGACCTGCGCCGGGACGGTGCGGCGGGCGCCGGTCGCGGCTGCCCGCGGCCCGATCGAGGTCGTCGTCGCCGCGGCCCTCTACGGCGGCGCCGTCGAGGTCGCCGTGCGCCGGCTCAAGTACGACAAGCGCCCCGACCTCGCGCGCCCGCTCGGTCACCTCGTGCGCGCGGCCCTGCGGGACGCCGGGGTGCGCGCCGACGTCGTCGTGCCGGTGCCGCTTCACCCGCGTCGCCTCGCGGAGCGCGGCTACAACCAGGCCGCGCTGCTCGCCGCGCACGTCGCCGACGAGCTCGACGCGCCTCACGCCGCGAGGGCCCTCGCGCGGGTGCGTCCGACGCTCCAGCAGGCTCGGTGTGACCGCGACGCGCGCCTCGCCAACGTCGACGGCGCGTTCGCCGCGCGGCCCGGCGCCGTGCTGTCCGGGCTGCGCGTCGCGCTCGTCGACGACGTGATCACCACGGGCGCCACCCTCTCCGCGTGCGCGGGCGCGCTGCGGGCCGCCGGCGCGGCGAGCGTCGTGGCCGTGGTCCTCGCGCGCGCCGACCCCGAGTAGCCCCCGGGGATCAGGCCTCCGCGACGCGGCAGCGCCCGATGAGCGGGACGTGGTCCGACAGCCCCTGGAAGCGCCCCTTCTCGCCGAAGGCGTGCGTCCCCGCGAAGTCGAGCCACTGCAGCGTCGGCGACGAGTACACGTGGTCGAGGTGCATCCGCAAGTTGAGGAACCCCGCGGTCGCGAAGCCCCGCGCGTCGCGCTCCGAAAGCCCCAGCACGCTCGGCAGCGCGTCGACGAGGCCGCGCTCCTCGCGCAGGTACCGGTCGACGGGCGACCCCGGCAGCGAGTTGAAGTCTCCGAGCACGACGAAGTGGTCGCTGCGCCGCTCGCGATCGACGAAATCCGCCAGCGTCTGGGCCTCGACGAGCTGGTTCGGCCCGAAGCCCATGCGCGCCTCGCCCGTCCAGAACGCCTTGGAGAACAGGCTCGGCAGGCTCAAGTGCGTGTTGAACACGTCGAACGTGTGCCCGCTCTTGTGGTGAAACGAGAGGTGCGCGCAGATCCGCGTCTGCTTCAGGTTCTTCACCCGAGCGCGGTGGGTGATGTCGTGCGGACGCCCCGCGTTGTGGTGCGCGACGTGAAAGCCCCTCTTCGCGAGGATCGCGAGCCCGGTCGTGTAGATGTTCGTGCGCGCCGTGAGCCGGTACTCGTGCGCGGGGAAGTAGTACGCCGTGTACTGCTCCTCCTTGCCGGCGACCGCGAGCGCCGCCGCGAGCTCGGTCGACAGCCGGTCGAGCTGCGTCTCGCCCGGGTGCCATCGCGGCGCGATGGTGTTCGACCGCAGTGACTGCGTCTCGACCTCTTGCAGGCAGACGAAGTCCGGCAGCGGGTCGAGCGCCGCCACGGACCGGGCGATCCGCGTCACGGCCTCGGCGGTCGTCGCGAGGCCCCGCGTCCCGTGGCCGAAGTACCGCACGTTGTACGTCATCAGCCGTAGTGCCGGCATCTCACCACCTCGCTCGCGCGGCGCTTCCGGGCGGCCGTCCGCCTCGGATATCCTGCCCTGCCATGGGGAAGAACGTCATCGTTTCCGAGGAGACCGTCCGCGACCTCCTGGAGGCGCACGCCTCCCTGTCCGCATGGTACTACGAGCTGTCGTCGGCGCTCCGGGCCGCCAACGCGGTCGCCGCCACGCCCGACGACGCGAAGCGGGCGGCCTTCGTCGAGCGGCTCGCGACCGACTTCCCCGAGATCGCGCAGGTCGCTCGTTCGATCAAGGTGCCGCGGATGTACGTGCCGCCTCCGCCCGCGGTGTCGCAGGTCGTCTCGCCCGCCCGCGGCGAGGCCGCGAGCCTCGTCGAGCCCGCCGCGTCGCACGCGCGCGAGCTGGAGCCGGCCCCCCCGTCGCCTGTCGCCGCGCCCGCCGCGCCTCCGCCCGAGGCCCCCGCGTCGCCGCAGATGCCCGCGCTCGTGGACCGTTCGAAGCTCAAGTTCTGACGCAGACCCTGCGCGGGCGTTCGCGCGGCGCTCGGGCTCGCTGCGGCTTCTCCCCGCCCGGCGATCGTTCTATGGAAGCCCTCATGTTCGACGTGGCCCAGAACGTGTACGCCGCGACGCTGCGCGAGATCCGCGCGGCAGGTCTCTACAAAGAGGAGCGGGTGATCACGACCCCGCAGGGCGCGCACATCGCGACGGGCGGTCGCGACGTGCTGAACTTCTGCGCCAACAACTACCTCGGCCTCTCGTCGCACCCGGCGGTGATCGAGGCGGCGAAGCGCGCGCTCGACTCGCACGGCTTCGGCCTCTCGAGCGTGCGCTTCATCTGCGGCACGCAGGACCTCCACAAGGCCCTCGAGCGCAAGGTCGCCAGCTTCTTCGGCACCGACGACACGATCCTCTACTCGTCGTGCTTCGACGCGAACGGCGGCCTCTTCGAGACCTTGCTCGGCGAGGAGGACGCGATCATCTCCGACGCGCTCAACCACGCCTCGATCATCGACGGCATCCGCCTCTGCAAGGCCGAGCGCCACCGCTACCCCAACGGCGACATGGCGGCCCTCGAGGACGCGCTGCGCAACACGCAGGACAAGCGCCTGCGCCTGATCTCGACCGACGGCGTGTTCTCGATGGACGGCTACCTCGCCCGCCTCGACACGATCTGCGACCTCGCGGACAAGTACCGCGCGATGGTCATGGTCGACGACTCGCACGCGACCGGCTTCATCGGCAAGACCGGCCGCGGCACACCCGAAGAGTGCGGCGTGCTCCACCGCGTCGACGTGATCACCTCGACGCTAGGCAAGGCCCTCGGCGGCGCGAGCGGCGGCTTCACGACCGGCCGGCAGGAGATCATCGACCTGCTCCGCCAGCGCTCGCGGCCGTACCTCTTCTCGAACACCGTCGCCCCGGCCATCGCCGGCGCGTCCCTCGAGGTGCTCGATCTCATCGACCGCGAGCCCGCGCTGCGCGAGCGTGTGATGGGCAACGCGCGCCGCTTCCGCGAGGGGATGGCCGCGGCAGGCTTCGCCATCAAGCCCGGCATCCATCCGATCTGCCCGATCATGCTCGGCGACGCGCGCCTCGCGACCGAGATGGCCTCGGCGCTGCTCGAGGAGGGCATCTACGTCATCGGCTTCTCGTTCCCGGTGGTCCCGAAGGGCGAGGCGCGCATCCGCGTTCAGCTCTCCGCGGCGCACACGGTCGAGGACGTGGACCGCGCGATCGCCGCGTTCACCGCGGTGGGCCGCAAGCTCGGCGTCGTTTCCTGACGTCGGCCGGAACTTCCGGCCCCCTCGAACGACCAAGCGCTCACGCGGCCCGGGCGCGGTTGCGGCCCCCTCGCTTCGGGGCGACCATGCCCGGGCGACGCCGCGACCGATCCGCAGCGCCGCGCGGGGAGCCCATCATGGACCACGAAGGTTATCCGCCGGGTCAGCTCGGCCAGCTCGCGCGCCGGCTCGTGCGGATCAGCGCGCTCACGCGCGTCTTTGGCGTCCTGGCGATCCTCGTCGGCGGCCTGTTCATGATGTACGGCCTCTCGCGCATGGACCGCCGCATGGACGACGCGGTCGGGTTCGGCTCGGTTGGCCTCACGGCGGCGTGCGTCGGCGCGATCGTGTGGGGCATGGGCGCGTACCACGCCGCGTTCGGGCGCTCGCTCACGATGGTCGCGAGCATCGACGACCGCCTCGGCGATCTCCTCGCCGTCTTTCGTCGCCTCGAGCAGCGCGCCGCTCAGCCGGTCGTCGCGGCGCCGCCCACCCCGGTCGGATCGCCCGGCGACGCCCGCGTCGCGGCGCACCCGGAGAATGGCCAGGCGTCCGCGCCCTCCGTCGCCGTCCGCGCCCCCGAACCGGCGCCCCCGCCGAGGCCGATCGTGCCCGAGGCGCGCCTCTGCCTGCGCTGCGGAGAAACGCTCCGCCCCGACGTGACCCGCTGCCGGGTCTGCATGACGAAGGTCGACGCCTGAGACCCGCTGGCGCGCGCCTTCCCTCGCGTCGCTACCGCCTGCGGCTCCGCAGGTGGTCCATCCCCCAGGCGTTCGACATCACGACGCCGACCAGCGCAGAGAAGACGATGGCGCTCGTCGGGGCCGATCCCTTCGCGCACGCGCGGCAGCCCCAGGCGAACCACCACGCGAGCGCGCCCGCGAGCCCGACCACGGCGCCGACCGTCGTGAGCAGCAGCCGGTCGCGCACGCGGCGGATCACACCCCGTGGCGGATGACGACCTTCGGGAAGGTCTTGATGGCCTTCTCGAACGCCGCGGGCTCGAAGTCCGAGAAGTTCACCATCGTGCCCTCGCCGCGGTTCAGGATGACCTCCCAGACGAGGTCGTGGATGTTCGGGTCGCGCGACTCGAGCAGGTGGCGGGTGATGTGCCACGTCTCGAAGATGCGCCGGCCGATCACGCTGTGCAGTGAGATGCCGTCGACGATGAGCCGGTCGAAATTCTCGATGACCGCGTCGCCGCTCTTGAGGCCGAAGAGGATGACGTCGCCGCCGCGCCGCACGCAGCGGAGCGCGTTGTTCACGCTCGAGTTCACGCCCGTCATCTCGAGCGCGACGTCGACGCCGACGCCGTCGGTCAGCTTGCGGATGCGGTCGGTGAGCTCCTTGTCGCTCGCGTGCGACTTGCCGCTCATCTCGGGCGTGAGCACCACGTCGGCGCCGAGGCGACGGGCCATCTCCGCGTGGTTCTCCATCGGCTCGACGCCGATGACGTAGTTCGCGCCCATCGCGCGCGCGATCGCGACCGCGAACAGGCCGATCGTCCCGCAGCCGACGATGGCGACGCGCTTGCCGCGCAGGTTCACCTTCGTGCAGGCGTGCACCGCGTTGCCGAAGGGCTCCTGCACGGCGGCGACCTCGGGGCGGATCTTGTCGAGGTTCGTCCGCCAGAGCGCCTTCGCCGGCAGCTTCACGAGCTCCGAGAAGCAGCCGTCCTGGCTGATGCCGATGATCTTGTCGTCGGCGCAGACGTGCGTGTCGCCGATCCGGCACTGGTAGCAGGCGCCGCAGACGATGTGGCTCTCGGTCGAGACCACGTCGTCGACGTCGATGCCGTACGTGCGCTTCGCGTCGGTGCCGACGGCGACGACTTTGCCCAGCAGCTCGTGCCCGATGACGCGCGTGCTCTTCTTCTCGCGGTCGAGCGAGCCGAAGATCATGTCCTTGAACGCCGACCGGAACCAGATGCCGCGGTCCGACCCGCAGAACCCGGTCATCATCGGCTGGATCAGGACGTTCGACCGATCGTGGTAGTCCTTCGACTCGTCGAGGACGGGACGCTCGACCTCCGACTTGCGGAGGCCCGTCGTCGTCTCCCAGGGATCGGTCTCGCGGCTGTACGTCAGCGCCAGCATGCTGTCGGCCATCGGTGCGCTCCTTCAGCGCCCGCGCGGCCCGCCTCGAGGGCGGGCGGTCGGGGCGCGATCGCGGACGCCGGCGGGGGGACCGGAGCCTCGCGTGGACGCGGTCTACCATGGCGGCCGGCGCGCGGGGGGGGGAGGCGCGCCGGCCTTTGATCGCGCTGCGGACGGTCGCCCGCGCCGCGCTACTTCCGCTTCGGGACGATGATCGCGGGCTTCGTGGGCGCGGTCGCCTTCGCGGACGTCGCCGGCTTCGCGGAGGTCGTGGTGGCCGGGGGTGCGGTCGGCACGGGCGGAGGCGGCGGCACGGTCGTCTGCGCGGCCGTCGGGTTCTGGATCTCGCGCATCTCGACCCAGCCGGGGCCGAGCTGGCCGACGCCGATCGGGTACTCGATCTTCATGCAGTTGCCGCAGCTCGCCTTCAGGTTGACGAACGTGCCGGGCCCGAGGTTCGTCAGGCGCGGTGACAGCGGGTCCGGCGCCTGCTTGACCGAGAAGGAGTGCAGGAGCTTCACCGTACCGCCCATCGGCACCTCGGCACCCTGGCAGGGGGCGACCTCGCCGGCGGCTACCGGGGCGGCTGCGCCGGGCGCGGCGGCGCCCTCCTTGCCGCTCGTGGCGGCGGCCGGCTCTTCCTTCTTGGAGCAGCCCGCCAGCAGCGCGAGCGACGCGACGGCACCGAGCAGCATGAGCGAAGTCTTGGTCATCATGCGAGCCTTCCTCCCGCGGACCGCCCGGCGGCCCGACATGTCGCCGCGACGGTACACGACCCCGCCCGGTTTCGCACCAGCCATCCGGGCGCGCGCGCGCCCCATCCGCGGCGCGAGCCGCCGGATCCGCGGGGGCCCAGCGCCGGGTTTTCGGCCGCGCGCGGCCCCATCGCGAGCGGATAGCGGTCCGCCGGACCGCGGGGTTTGCGGTCGCGCGCGGCCCCCACGCGACGCGCTAGCGGTCCGCCGGACCGCGGGGTTTGCGGTCGCGCGCGGCCCCCTCGCGACGCGCTAGCGGTCCGCCG
>CAIVJW010000162.1 GCA_903906315.1 uncultured delta proteobacterium
GGACCGTCGCGCGATGCCGCGCCGCCGCGCAATGCGGGGCCGCCTCGGGACGCGGGGCCGCACCGCGATGCCGCGCCGCCGCGCAATGCAGGACCGCCGCGCAATGCAGGACCGCCGCGCACTGCGGGGCCGCCCCGGGACGCCGCGCCGCCGCGCAATGCAGGACCGCCGCGCGACGGCGGGACGCCGCGCAATGCAGGACCGCCGCGCAATGCAGGACCGCCGCGCGACGGCGGGCCGCCGCGCAATGCAGGACCGCCGCGCGACGCGGGGCCGCCCCGCGACGGCGGGCCGCCGCGCAATGCGGGACCGCCGCGAGAAGCATGGGCGCCGCGCAATGCAGGACCGCCCCGCGAGGCCGGGCCGCCGCGCAATGCGGGGCCGCCGCGAGAGGCATGGGCGCCTCGCGAGGCCGGGCCGCCGCGCAATGCGGGGCCGCCGCGAGAGGCATGGGCGCCCCGCGAGGCCGGGCCGCCGCGCAATGCGGGGCCGCCGCGCGATGCGAGGGCGCCGCGCGACGCGGGACCGGCTCGCGATCCTCGGCCGCCGGTCCACGGTGCGCCGCCGCGCCATTCAGGGCCGCCGGCTCATGGCACGTCGCCGCACGAGGTGAGGCCGCCGGCCCCCGAGGGAGCCCCGGTCGCTGCGGGGCCCTCGCGCCCGCGCGTGATCGAGGTGGCAAGCGGGTCGCACGGGCCGCGAGGGCGAGCCCGAGGCAAGCCGGCGCGCCCGTAGGCTCGAGCACCCGCCGGGCGGCCTTCGCCTCCGCGGTCGCTGGCCGCGGGCTCGCGACCGCGGCTCGTGGACCGTGGCGAACGGCCCCTCCGGCTCCCTGCGCACGGCGAGCAGCTCGACCGCCACGGGCGCCGGCGGCGCGCAGCACGAAGCTCGCTGCGCGCGCCGAAAACCCGAGGAGAAAGGCGCCCGCGCGGCTCGCTTGACCCTCGCCGAACGGAATTTGCAGCAGCCTCGCGCGGGACTCGTGGGCCACCCGGAGCAGAAACTCACCACGAAGGCACCGGAGGGACGGAGGCAGATCCGATCTGAGCTCGGTGTCTCCGTGCCTCTGTGGTGAAGATCACGGCTCTTGGACGGTCGCCAAGGCGGCAGCGCTTTTCGGCGAGGGTCTCGCTACGGCAGCGCCGCCGCGAGCGCCGCGAAGTCGGGCGCCCCCCAGCCGGTCGGGTAGTCCCAGCCCGGCCCCGCCTTGTGCGTCGCGGTGCCGCCGGTCGTCACGTCCCGAAACGCCTTCTGCACGGCGGGGGACGTGTAGAGGATCGGGTTCAGGTAGCCGACGACCGGCTTGTTGTTGGCCACTCGCCAGCTGTTCAGCACCGCGAGCCCGCCCGCCGCGACCGGCGACGAGAACGACGTGCCGCCGTAGAGCTTCCAGCCGGCCAGGTAGTAGACCCAATAGGCCGACCCCGGCGACGCGTTCATCGCGAAGTCGACGGTCGCGCGCTTCTTGTTGGAGTCGAGGACGACGCCGTTCTGCCAGTAGGGGAGCGCGAACGTGAGGCTCGCGCCCGAGCCGGATCCCGACCAGGCGCTCTCGCCGGTGACGTTGCCATTGGCGTCGAGCGACAGGCTGGTGCCGCCCACGGCCGTGACGTACGGGCTCACCGACGGTGTGTCGGGCTCGCCGCCGTCGCCGGAGGCCGCGACGACCGTGATGCCGAGCGCCGCGGCCATGATGCCGGCCGCGTCGTATTGCTTGCGAACGGCGGAGGGCTCCGAGTCCTCGCGGTGGGCGAACGAGTCGGTCAGCACGCTGACCTCGCCGCGCGCGATGGCCTCGTTGAAGGTGAACACCATCGACGTGTTCCGCGCGTCCGGTCCCTCGTAGACGCGTGTCTCCGCCTGATCGGCGAGGCCGGCCGACCACTCGACGTCGAGCGTCGTCTCGGTGTAGCGCGTCGCCGGCGCCTCCATCGTCTGGACGCGGACCGGGTCGGCCCGCGTGACGCCGAAGGACTGCCAGAAGGACTGCACGTCCTTCTGCTTGAACGTCGCGCCGACGATGACGCCGAGCTTCACGCCTTGCCCGTGGTAGCCCTGCGCGTAGAGCGACTCCACGCCGTACGCCTTGGCGATCTGCGCCAACGATTTGCCCTGTCCGCCGGGAGGCTTGTTCACGATGCTGCCGGCCTCGCCCGGCAGCGGCCCGGGGTCCGCGGGCAGGTCGCACGTGATGACGCCCGAGGCGCGAGCGGCGACGAACGTGGGCACCGTGAGCCCGCCGAGCGTGCCATAGACGTCGATCGGCGGATTGCCTACCTGCGGATTCTTCCGCTCGAAGAGGTGCAGCTCGGTCTGGAACGCGGCGTTGAACTGCGCGACCGTGCCCGTGAGCTCGATCAGCAGGCGGTTCGAGGCCGTGACGGGGACGGTGAAGCCGACGGACTCGAGCCACAGCTTGACCATCTGGACGTCGGCCGGATAGGGCGCGTGCAGAGTGGCCCAGTCCGCGGGCTTCTGATAGGCGCGGAACGTCGGGCTCGCCGGGTCGTAGATCGCCTGGACCTCGGCCTCGAGGCCGGCGCGATCGCGGATCGGGAAGGCGATGAGCGCGCGAAAGGTGTCGTTGCCCGGGGCCGCGCCCATGTCGGAGTAGACGCCCGGCAGCGGGTTCGGCAGCCCGTCGATGATCGAGACCGGGTTGAGGTCCGCGTCCGACAGCGGCGGCAGCGCGTCGGGGAGGTCGTACGCGTCGTTCCCGGCGTCCTTCGGGGCCATCCCCCCGGCCCCGCCGGCGCTGGTCGTGGTCGTGGTCGTGGTCGTGGTCGTGGTCGTCGTCGTGGCGCCGCCGGAGCCGCCCATCGCGCCGAAACCGCCGAAACCTCCGAAGCCTCCGAAACCGCCCGCGGCTCCCGCGCCGCCCATTCCACCCGATCCGCCCGTGCTGGTCGTGGTGCCGCCCCCCGGCCCCCCGGCCCCGCCCGTCGAGGGGCTGCCGCCGACGCCGCCGGCCCCACCGGTCGCGGTCGCGCCGCCGGCGCCGCCGTGGCCCGCAGAGCCGCCTTGACCCGCGGATCCGCCCTGCCCCGTCGAACCACCCGAGCCGCCCGAGCCGCCCGAGCCGGTGCTGCTGCTGGATCCCGTGCTCGTGCCCGTCGTGGTCGTCGTGCCCGTGCCCGTGCCCGTGCCCGTGCCGGTGCCGGTGCCCGTGCCCGTAGCGCCGAGACCCAGCGTCGAGTCGTCACCGCCACAGCCCGCGAGCGAAGGAACCGCGACGCACGCGAGAACGCCGGCGACGCCGAGGAGCCGCGAGGAGCAAATATACCTCATGAGAGCCAGACTACGTGGCGCGCTCACGCCTTTCAACCTCGAAACCACGCAGGGGGCCCACCGGCGCGGGCCTCCGGATCGCCGTCGGACGGCACGGAATCCTCGCGCGAGCAACGGATTGCCGGGCCCGCGCGCCCGGTCACCGACCGACGGGCCGGAGCCAGGGCGCGTGACGCCGGAGCAGGCCAATCACCCGCTCGGGGACGAGCACCGCGCCGAGGGCCATCGCGCGCGTGAGCCCGCCGGGGAGGTGCTCGGCCTCGCCCGCGAACAAGGCCTCGAGGCCGGCGCGCGCCACGTCGCGCGGGGCCATCATCACGCCGAGCCGCTTGCCGAGATCGACCGGCACGACGCTCGGGTCATAGAGGGCCGTCGCGGTCGCGCCGGGCGCGAGGCACGTCACCGTCACCCCGTAGACCGACAGCTCGGAGCGCAGCGCGCGGGCGAAGCCGCGAAGGTACTTCTTGCTGCTGCCGTAGTAGGCAATCCCGGGGATGTCGCGCCAGGCGGAGAGGCTCGACACGATGAGCACCCGACCGCGCCGGCGCGCTCGCATGCCGCGGGTGAACAGCGTGCAGAGGAGCGACGGCGTCACCACGTGCAGCTGAAGCATGGCATTGGCGCGATCGGGGTCCGCGTCGGCGACCTCGCCGAAGAAGAAGACGCCGGCGTTGTTGACCAGCACGTCGATCTCGATCCCGCGCCGGAGGACCTCGGCGTAGAGCTCGCCGGCGGCCTCGGGGCGGGCGAGGTCCAGCGTGATCGCGTGGGCGCGGACCCCGTGCGCGGCGGCGATCTCGCGCGCCGCCTCGCCGATCGGCCCCTCCCGCTGACTGACCAGCACGAGATCGTGCCCACGCTCCGCGAGGCCCTCCGCGAGCGCGCGGCCGATGCCGGAGCAGGCGCCGGTGACGAGCGCGACGCCGGGACCAACAGGCCGGATCGAGGACGTCACTCGACCCCCCGCGCGGAGATGAACCGGCGGAGATCGGGCGGGGGCGGGTCGACCTGGTGGCAGGCCATCGAGGTCGTGTAGATGCGCGCCGCGCAGTAGTTGCAGTGATCGCAGGGTGATCGAGCGTCGGCCTCGCGCTCGAGGCGCCGCACGAAGTCGGGCTCGCGCAGGAGCGCCCGCGCGAGGGCCACCGCGTCGAAGCCGCCCGCGAGCACCCGGTCGATGCCCGCGCGCGAGATGGCGCCGCCGACGTAGACGAGCGGCAGCCCCACGGCGCGGCGCACGACGGCCGCGTCTTCGAGGAAGTAGTTCTCGGTGAAGGGCACCGGGCGGATCAACCATTGACCGAACCTTCCCACGGCGGCCCCGAGCGCATCGCCCATCAGCGCGCCCAGGACCTTGGTGGGCATCGCGCCGCGCAGGACCTCCATCGGCGCGCGGCTGACGAAACCCGCCGAGAGCACGAGCGCGTCGGCGCCCTCGGCCTCGAGCGCGCGCGCGACCTCGACCGCCTCGCCGCGATCCAAGCCGCCCTCGAAGCCGTCGCGGAGGTTGGTCTTCACCAGCACGGCGAGGTCGCCGCCGGCCGCCTCGCGCACGCGCGCCATCACCTCGCGCGTCAGCCGCAGGCGGTTCTCGAGCGATCCGCCGTAAGCGTCGCGGCGGCGGTTCGTCCACGGCGAGAGGAACTGGCTGAGCAGGTAGCCGTGCCCCGCGTGCACCTCCACCGCGTCGAACCCCGCCTCGCGCGCGAGCCGGACGGCGCCGGCGAAGCTCTGCGGCAGGCGCGCGAGGTCGGCCGCGTCCATGGCGCGCGGCAGCGTCGGGCCGAAGAGGTTGAACCGGCCCGACGGCGACAGCGGCCGCCCCCCGGCGACGATCGCCTTGGCCATGTTGCCGCAGTGGCCGAGCTGGATCGACGCGCGCGCCCCCTCGCGATGGACGGCGTCGGTGAGCTCGCGCAACCCACCGACGATCGCCGGGCGCAACCAGAGCTGATGGGCGAACGACAGGCCGCTCTGCTCGACCGCGGCGTACGCGACCGTCGTCATGCCGACGCCGCCGGCCGCGACCGCGCGGTGGTAGGCGACGAGCTCCGCCGACGGCGCGTGGCCGGGCGCCATGCCCTCGAACGCCGCCGCGCGGATCGTGCGGTTGCGCAGGGTGAGGGGGCCGATCCGCACCGGCTCGAAGAGGCGGCGGACCGGGGAGCTGGGGGGGTCGAGGGTCACGATCGCGCATCCTGCCAGGACGGAGAGCGCGCGCGAAGGGCGGCGACACCGGGGCCCTCCTGCGGCTCGGGATCCGCCGGCGCGGGGGGCGATCGAGGCCGTCCGGACGACTCGGCCGAGGGCGTGGCGGCAGCGTCGCCGGATGGCTAGGTTGGACGCGGTGCACGTCGCGAGCGCGTGGCCGCCACCGGCCCCACCGCGCCCGACCGAAGCCCTGCCATGAAGCGCTTTCGCGATCACGTCGCCTGGATCACCGGCGCGGGCACCGGGCTCGGCCGCGCCCTGGCGATCGAGCTCGCCCGCCGCGGCGCCGTCGTGGCCGTCTCGGGGCGCCGACGCGACCGCCTCGACGACGTGGTGCGGGCGATCGAGGCGGCCGGGGGCCGCGCTTTCGCGGTGCCCTGCGACGTGACCGACGAGGCCGACGTCGCGCGCGCGGTCGCCACGGTCGTCGCGCGCTTCGGGCGCCTCGACGTCTGCGTCGCCGACGCGGGGCGCGCCGTGATGGGGCCGATCGAGGCGCTCAGCGCAGCGGACTGGCGCCGTCAGCTGGACACGAACGTGGTCGGCGTGGCCGTCACCGCGGCGCACGCGCTGCCGCACCTGCGGAGGACCGCCGGACGGCTCGGGCTCGTCGGCTGCGTGGCGGGGACGATCTGCGCGCCGGGGGCGGGGGCGTACAGCGCGTCGAAGTACGCCGTGCGCGCGATCGGGCAGACGCTCGCGATGGAGCTGCACGGCAGCGGCGTGTCGTGCACCACGCTGCAGCCGGGGTTCGTCGAGAGCGAGATCGCCAGGGTCGAAAACGACGGCACGCTGCGCGCGGATCGCCTCGATCCGCGGCCTGCGCAGCTGCTGTGGAAGGCCGAGGACGCGGCCCGCGTCATGGCCGACGGCCTGTGGTCGCGCGCGCGCGAGCTCACGTTCACGGGGCACGGGCGCGTCGGCGCGTTCCTCGGCAAGCACGCGCCGGGGCTCGCGCACCTGCTGATGACGCGGCTCGGGGGCCGGGGGACCAACGCGCGGCGCGATCGCCGCGAGGACCTGTGACGCTCGCCGGGGCGGGGGCGTCGTGGTAGCCGCAGCGATCGTGCCCATCCCCACGCGCATCCTCGTCGTCGGCTCCGGCGGTCGCGAGCACGCCCTCGCCCGCGCCCTCGCTCGATCGCCCCTCGCCTCGGAGGTCGTCGTCGCGCCCGGGAACGCCGGCACGCACGCGCCCGGCGCGGACGGCGTCGCCCCGATCCGGCGCGCGGCCCTCGCCTCCCTCGATCCGGACGACGTGGTCGCCCTCGCGATCGCCGAGGGCGCGGGCCTCGTCGTGATCGGGCCCGAGGCGCCGCTCTGCGCGGGCGTCGTCGACGCGCTCGAGGCCGCGCACGTGCTCGCCTACGGCCCGCGCAAGGACGCGGCGATCCTCGAGGGATCGAAGGCGTTCCTCAAGCGCTTCGCCACGCGCCACGGCATCCCGACGGCGGCCTACGCCATCGTGACGACGATGGACGAGGCCGAGGCCGTGCTGCGCGATCGCGGCGCGCCGATCGTGGTGAAGGCCGACGGCCTGTGCGGCGGCAAGGGCGTGGTCGTCGCCTCGACCGTGGAGGAGGCTCGCGAGGCGCTCCACGCGATGATCGTCGAGAGGCGCTTCGGCGAGGCCGGCGCGACCGTGATCCTCGAGGAGGTGCTGCGCGGCGAGGAGGCGAGCGTGCACGCGGTGACCGACGGCGAGCGGATGATCGTCCTGCCCACGGCGCGCGATCACAAGCGCGTCTTCGACGGCGATCGCGGCCCGAACACCGGCGGCATGGGCGCCTACGCGCCGGCGCCGCTCGTCTCGGGCGCGCTGGCCGATCGGGTCCTGCGCGAGATCCTGCGGCCGACGATCGACGGGATGCGGGCCGAGGGGCGCACGTTCCGGGGCACGCTGTTCGCGGGGATCATGGTCTCGCCCGAGGGCGACCCGTGGTTGCTCGAGCACAACGTGCGCTTCGGCGATCCGGAGTGCGAGGCCTTGATGGCGGTCCTCGACGGCGACGTCGCCGCGCTCTGCGCCTCGGCGGCGCGCGGCGCGCTCGACGCGGACGCGGTGCGCGTCTCCGAAAGGCACGCGCTCGCCGTGGTGCTGGCCGCGGCCGGCTACCCGGCGGCGCCGCGGACCGGCGACCCGATCACGGGGATCGATCGGGCGGCGGAGGTGCCCGGCGTCGCGGTGCTGCACGCCGGGACGGCCGATCGCGACGGCGCGACCGTGACCGCGGGCGGCCGCGTGCTCGCCGTGACCGCGACGGCGGCGACGATGGCCGAGGCGCGGGAGATCGCCTATCGCGCGGTCGAGGCGATCGAGTTCGAAGGGTGCCAGTTCCGGCGCGACATCGGCGGCGCGGCGCCGGGCGGCTGAGAGAGGCTCGGCGACGCCCGGCGCGCGACCCCTTCAGGATCCGCGGCCCGGCGGCCCGCCGCTACGCACGAGATCGCGGAAGGTCTCGAGCAGGGCGGGGTCCTCGCCGAAGCGCCGAGCCCAGCCGCGCGCGAGATCCTCGAACACCGGGCGCGTGAGGCCGTGCCGCCCGAGCACGGCGTCCCGATCTTCGCCTCGGGCCAGCGCGGCGGAGACCTGCGCGTACGCGTCGAGGGGCATGCGGCGCAGATCCGCCGGGTCAGCCTGCGAGGCGGCGTCCGCAGCCGCGCCGAAGGGCAGCGAGTCCGGGGCGCCGTCCGGGTTCCACACGGGCATCGCCGCGGTGTTGCCTTGCCGCTTGGCGCGCCGAGCGGCGCGGCCCGCGGAGGACGGCGGTCGCAGGCTCGGCGGGAGCGAGGCAGGGGCCGGCGCGAAGGGCAGCCGGACGTCCGGCACCATCGCTCGCAGGGCGAGGTGGTCGGAATCCAGCGTGGCGGGGGCGGGCTCGGGCTCGGGCAGCGTGGGGCTCGGCGGCGCGGCGGGCCCGCAGATCGCCCCCGACCCCGGCGCGGATGCGCGCGCCTCGGCGGCCCACGGCGAGGTCGGCGCCCCCATGGCCGCGAGCGCCACCGGCGCGCTCGTGAACGCGAACGGAGGCGTCGGCGCGGCCACCGGAGCGAGCGGCGGCCAGCCCGCGCCCTTCGCGTGGAGCGGGCCGACCTCCGCGATCGCCTCGCCGAGGGCGGCCGCGAACTTCATCGCGGCCACGCCCTTGCGCTTGACGAAGGATCCGCGGAGATCCGCGAGGATCGCGAGCTCGTCGCGCTCGAGGTCCTCGAACGAGAGGCCCAGCTCGCCGAGCGCGGCCTCGACCTCCGCGCTGCGCCGCGAGGCGAGGCGGGCGAGTAGGCAGGCGTATTTCTCCAGGCTGAGCGTGGTCATGGCGTGCCTCGAGGTCGGGCGAGCGTCGGTCCGACGGCGGTCGAATCCCTCGGAGGGTCGGTCCCGTCGCGCCGCGCTCTGCCGACCGCTGCCGATCCCGCACAGGCGGGCGGACCTGCGTCGGCCGAGGCGCGGTGAGCGAGCGGATCGGTCGTCACGGGGGTCACGCCGACGGGTCCACGAGCGAGTGCCCGGTCGGCGCGTCGTCGACCCCACCGCCCAGGAACCGCTTGCCGAATGTGTCCGGGTCCATGCACCAATCGAGCACCAGCGTCCCGGCGAGAGGCAGATCGTAGTCCTTGAGCGCCGGGCGCGAATTCCGGTCGTCGGCCCGCTGCCAGCCCTCGTCGCGCGTCGTGATGCGCCGATGGTACGAGAGCAAGGTGTCGCCGCCTCCGGCGTTGCGCCCCGAGCCGCTGATGATGTTGGCGTGCATCAGATAGGGCCCATAGGGCGGAGCGACCCCCTCCTTGCTCCGTCCGGGGATGCTCGGATACCTCGTCCGCGTGGGCGCGGGCGCAGAGTCGGGCGGCTCCACGGGCGTGAGCAACTCGGCCGGAGGCGTGGTTCCGTCGTTCATCAGCCGAGTCGTCCACTGCGCGTCGAGCTCCGACGGCCACCCTTTGAGGTTCGGTCGCGTCTCCCCTCGCGCGTGCGGGACGAAGACGTGCCACGTCACGGTGACATCGTCTGCCGGCAGGTTGCGCAAGGACCAGAGAAGCCTCGACACCGGCCATCGCATGTGCAGGAGCGGGCTCACGAAGATCACCTGCTGGGAGCTGGTCCGCGAGACGACGAGCCGCGTGAGCCCGAGCGGCCTGGCCTTGGCCACGTCCTCCACGCCCGCGAGCCCCGCGGGGGCCGGCTTCAGCACGCCCAGGGTGATCGGCCCTTGGGGAATGCTCCCCTTGCTCGTGAACTCGTTGTCCGCGGCGCCGAGGTTGGCAGGCTGATTGACTCCCTTGATGACGCTCGGCGTGTCGATGAACTGGAGCCGTCCGGCGGCGTTGCGGAGGACGGGGGCGATGTGGGTCGGGTCGCCGAGGTCCTGCGCGAGGTAGTGCCAGCCTCCGGGGTTGTAGACGGCGACGCTCCCCGGCGTGATGGCCTTGAAGTCGGTGCTGAGGGCGACGGCATTCCTGGTGGGCGGGCTCGAGTAGCCGTTCTTGTTCCGGAGCACGGCCACGTCGTGCGCCTTCGTCTGCGCCGGCGTGGGATCCAAGCCGAGCTCCGGCACCGGACCGGGATTGCCGCGCGCAGGCATCGGGCTCGCCTCGAACGCCGAGTACCGGTCCGTCCCCCCGGCGCACGCGCAGCCCACCCAGGCCCCTCTCGTCAGGGCCTCGACGTCGAAGCCACGCGAGAGGATGCAGTAGGTGGCGAGGCTCTGACAGGCGAAGTTGATGGGGACCACACCCGGGAACGCCCGGTACAGGTCCGCCTCGAGGCCGTAGACCTGGCCCACGCCAGCGTACATCGTGAACACGACGAGCTCCGAAAACGCCCGCGCCCAGCACTCCTCGGGGGAGAAGAAGAAGGAGCATTCGTTGCGCGCCCATTGCTCCGGCGTGAGGTCGGGGTGGTCCTTCTGATCCCTGCGCATCGCGGCGTCGTCGAGGTCGTAGCCCGCCTTGGAGAACCAAGGCTCCCACAGCCCGAGATCGAGGCGCTCGAAGAGGTGCTCGAAGAGCGTGACGAGCTCGGTCGCGACGTCCTCCTCGAGCGTCACCAGCCCTCGGCGCTTCTCGGCGATGTCTCGCTCGAGGCGCGTCGGATACCAGATCCCTGGCGTCGCCTCGAAGAGCGCCTTCGACAGGCGGGGCGCCACCCAGGATTCGTCCGAGAACTGCGCTGGCTGGTCTGCCGTGGCGTTCACGGTCGTGTGCGGATGTCCCATCCCTAGCTCCCGTGCACGTCGGCAAGGGCCCCGAGCGTGGCGTCGTCGGCTTCGCCCGTCGCCTCGAGGCCGTGGGTGTCCTTGTGGTCGTCCTGAAACTCGGCGAGCGCGCTCGCGAGCTCGTCATCTTTCTGGTCGTCGATCCTCCCCTGGTAGTAGCCGAGGTTCTTGAGCCGCGTCTTGGCCCCCTCGATCGAGGTGGCCGGCTTCATGTCGCCAATCTTCACCGTGTAGTCCCGGCGCGGCCCCTGCGGGTAGTCCGACAGCCACAGCCGGATCTGTGCGAGCCGAGCCTTCGCCGGGAGGTCGCAGCGGACGAAGCCTTCGCCGTCCGTCTCGCCCTCGATCCGGAGCCCCTCCGCCGTGACGTGGTACTTCCTGTTCTTGTATGGCACGAGGAAGTAGTTCGAGAGCTGGACCGCGAAGGACACCGTCTCGGCCTCTTCGTCCTTCGTCTCCGAGGACGGCTTGCTCGGGTCGTAGCCCAGCTTGATCGCAGCGCCCTTCGCCTTGAAGTCGGTGTCGACCTCCAGGGCGCCGCCCTCGGTGAAGAGCGCGAACTTCTTGGTCAGCAGCTCGATCGTGTCGCCGACCGACAGGCTCGGTCCCTTCTTGCTGACGCACTCGACGCTCTCCTCCGCTTCGAGCTCGATCGTCGGCGCGGCGAGCACGAGCTTGTCGGGCAAGAGGGTGATGGAGGCCTTGCCGCACGTCAGCGTGATGCCCTGATCGGCGCGCACCACGATCCGCTCGCTGGCGCCGAGCGAATGGGATCCCTCGACGAAGTAGTCGCTCTGCGTGGGGCTGTCACCGCCGACGTGGACGGCGTGAGCGCCTGAGATCTTCAGCGACAGCCCGCGATCGAGCGCGACCTCCGTCTCCTCCGCGACGGTCGCGCGCAGGGCGCCGCCGACGGTCCGGTCGACCGAGCCGCCGACACGCGCCGAGTCGGAGCCGCCGATCCTCTCGATTCGTGTCCCGCCGATCTCGCACCGGTGACTGCCCCCGACGTGCTCCTCGACCGACCCGACGACGCGCGTCGTCTGCGAGTCCCCCACGTACTCGGATCGGGCGCGCTCGACCGTCTCGTTGAGATCGCGCTGCGCGTGGAGGTAGACGAGCTCCGCGCCCGCCTGGTCGTCGAACGACAGCTCGTTCGACCCCGCGCCCCCTGGCGTCGACTGCGTGCGAATTCCGCTCTTCGTCTTCTGGTCCGGCAGCTTGAACGGCGGAGGGTGCGTCCCGTTGTAGAGCGACCCGAGCACCATCGGCTTGTCCGGGTCGCCGCCCTCGAAGACGACGACGACCTCCGTGCCGACGCGCGGGATGAACTGGTGCCCCCACGCGGCGCCCGCCCACGGCTGCATCACGCGGATCCAGCACGAGCTCTCGCCGTCGAAGCGGCCGTCCCGATCCCAGTGAAACTGGACCTTGATCTGCCCCTTCTCGTCGACGTGGATCTCGCACCCTGGCGGCCCCACGACGGTGGCCGTCAGCGACACTTGCACGCTCTTGCGCTTCGGGCGCGGCGGCGGATAGGTCAGCTCCGCAGGCACGCACTCGAGCTCGTTCTCGTAGACGGTGAAGGGGCGCCCCGCGGTGGCGCGCGCTTGCCCCTTGTGGCGCACGCTGGTCACCGCGTAGTCGCCGTCGAGGTGCGCGCTCGGGTGGTCGCGCAGCGTGAAGCGGTGTCCGGGCGACAGGTCGGGACAGTGGCCCGCGCCGGACGCGACCGAAGCGCGCCGGCGCTTCTGGCGCAGGATACGGGGCGCCTCGTCGAGGACGGCGCCCCACTTGGGGAAGAAGAGGAACCGGCCGTGGTGCTCGTAGACCTCGTGAGGCACGGTCTGCCCGAGCGCGGCGCCGACGTCGCCGGCGAGCGCCGAGGCCGACGAGAGCGCGTCGTTCACCGCGTCGATCGCGCCCGCGGCGCCGGCCGCCACGCTCTCGGCCACGCCGGCCGCGTCGCTCACGGCGGCGGCCGCCATCGCGGCGATCTCGAGCGGCGACGGAGGGAACGGCGCCGAGGAGACCGCCTTGCTCTGCAGTCGCACCATCGGCCGGTCCGGGTCGTAGTCGCGGTAGACCGCGCCGCTCGGTCGCACGCTGTTGCGCGGGGAAAAGCGCGTCAGCTTGTCGTACCGGGAGCCAGGAGCCTCGTCGCTTCCGAGGAACCGGAGCACCGGCAGGCCCCGCGCGGCGTCGACCGCCGCCGCGATGGCCGAACCGGCGATCGCCGACGCCGCGCCGATCGCTGCGGCGACGTCGCCGTCACCGATCGCGGGCGCGAGCGCGGCGGCCGTCGAGGCGGCGAGCGAGGCCGGGTCGTCGCCTGCGACGGGCGGGTAGCAGGACGCGTCGTCGGAGCAGACGACGGTGTCGCCGGGCACGACCGCCTGGATCAGGGACGCGAGCGAGCCGATCGCGGCCCCGGCGCTCTCCCCGAGGGCGCCGAGCACCGCGCCGCCGACCGCGGCGGCTGCCCCGACCGCGGCCCCAGCGGCCAGCACCGCCGCGTCGACCGGGCCGCCGCCCGCGAAGTAGAAATAGACGCCCGCCTCCGCGAGCAGCCGCTTGATGAAGCGGTAGTCGGTCTCCTCGTATTGCGTGCAATAGGCGCGCACGGGGTAGGCGCGCGTCAGCTGCCAGCGCGTGGCGATGCCCGCCTCGGCGAGGACGGCGGTGACCACGTCCTGCACGCGCACGCCCTGGAAGATGCGCGTGCGCTGCGTGCGCTTGAGGAGCCACAGCCTCGGGACGAGGCGAAGCTCGTACTCGATGGCGCGACTCGCGTGGTGCACCTGAACGAGCCGCACCGCCGACACCACCCCGTGGAACGCGCGCGGCTCGGGGCCCACGTGCAAGACCAGCGCGGCGCGGCGACCGAGCGCCGCCTGCTCGACGGGCTCGCCCTCGGCGTCGGCGGTGACGACCACGTCGAACGCGTAGGCCTCGGAGATCGTCTCCTTGCCGTCGAGGGCGTGGACCCGAAAGTGATCCGGCGAGAAGCCGTCGACGTGGATCGCATACGGCGGAGGCGAGGTCATGGTCATGTCGGCCTTCAGGCGGCGAGGGTGCCGGTCACTTCACGTCCACGTCGCTGCCCGGGTCGGTGATCTCGATGGTGCCCGACCACGTGCACGTGCACTTCGAGTCGTCGGTGAGCGCCTTCGTGCCGCCGATCGTCACGACTGGGGAGCCCGGCGACCAGGGGGCGGTGATCACCGGCAAGCACGGCATCGGCGTGAGCGTGCCCATCGCCGCCGCCGTCGCCGCCGCGACCTGCGGGTTCGCCTGGGTCTTGCACAGGCCGAAGGGCGCGACGTTCACGGTCGGCCTGGAGTCGTCCACGGTCGCGGCCGGGAGCGGCCCCGCCGTGGCGGGCCCGGTCGGCAGCACGGTCAGCGCGGAGGGCGCCAGGCCCTCGCTGCACTTGAGCTTCGCACCGTTGACGACGAGCTTGGGCATGGGGTTCGGAGCGACCGTGGCCGGCGAGTCGTGGGCGCCCGCCGGCCCCTCGCTTCACCGCGCCCGCGCAGGTGGTGATCGTGCAGAAACTCGCCCTGAGGGGCAAGGCCCAGGGCGGACGAACTTGCTTCGGGCCGTCCTCTCCGCCGCCTCCCTTCCCGAGCGGGCGGAGCGCGTCGCGATCTCGATCGACGACCGGGTGTTCGGCCCCCTTTTGATCGTCACGCGCGACGGCCACTTCGTCACCTGCCTCGGGCGCGGCATGCGGGCCGGCGAGCACCCCGTCGTCACGCGCACCGAGCTCGACAGCCTCTCGCGCAAGATCGGTCGCCTTCGCGAGAAGATGGCTCTCGAGAACCAGCTCCGGGTCGACGGCGAGCGCGGCACCGTGCGCCTGATCCGGCGGCTCGTCGTCGCGTCGGAGTCGGTCAGCCGGGAGGACTTCCTCGCCGTGGCGGCCTGGGAGCCGCTGCTCGGCCCGACGTTCGGGTGGCCCGGAATCCCCGCGCGAGGTTGCTGCAAGTCTTTTTCGGCGAGGGTCGAGCTCCCAGCTCGACCGCGCCGCGCAATGGGCGAGTCGCGGGCGGCCGGATGTGTTAGGCGCATCACCATGAACATGGCGTCGCGGCTGCTGGTTCTCTTGGCGCTGGTGGGGATTGGCACTCTCGCGGGGTGCGAGAAGAAGAAGGAGGCGAGCGGCAGTCCGCCGACGCAGGCCAGCGTCGACGCGAATTGCGCGTTCACCTGCGCCGATCTCCTCGAAGGCTGCCCGCAGCCGACGCGCACCGCGACGCAGACGGCTTGCGTAAACACCTGCAAGGCCGACCTGGGCAAGGCCTATGACAAGGTGAGGGCGTGCTCGACGAAGGTCGCGTCGGCGACCGGCGCGAAGCGCTGCACTGCGGTCAACGACTGCGTCACGGCGAAGTAGCACCCTCCGGCCGGGCAGCCGCCGCGTCAGCCCTGTCGACCGTCCCGGACCGCGGGCTCCGTTGACCTGGTCAGGAGGCGATGGCGCGACCGAGCGCGAGACGGGGCGGGCGCGCCCCCCGTATCCTCTCGCTCGCCCTCGGCTGCCCGCCGTCCCGCTCGCGCCGCGGCGACGCGAGCCTGAGCCGGGCTACCTCCGGGGAGGCGCGCCCGCCGCCGCGACGAGGTGCGACGTCACGGCGGCCAGCTCCGCGAGGCGCCGCCCGCCGCGACCGCGGCCGACCGCGGGGCCGGCCGCGAGCTCGAGCGCGGCGACCGTCTCGGCGAGGCTGCCGAGCTTGCGGCGCTCGAGGTCGCGCACGAGCACGCGCGCGTCGAGGCGGATCGAGGGCACGAGGCCCCCCGACCGCGCGAGCAGGCCGATCCCGTACGGCCCCCAGCCGCAGAGGATGTCGGTCGGACGCACGAACGCGCTCCAGCGGTCGATCACCTCGTCGAGCGGCGCGCCCGCGGCGAGCTCGTCCCGGCCGAGCTCGACGTGCGACGGCGTCGTCGGCGAGAGCTCGCCGCGCGGGGCGGCGACCGCGTCGAAGCGATCGCCCGACGCGAGCCGCACGCCGAGGAGCTGCACGAGCTCGTCGGGGCACTCGGGCAAGCGATCGCGCGCGCCGATCGGCCAGGCGTTCGCCTCGGCGACGACGCACACGAGGTCGGCCGCGCGCTCGGCCACGAACGCGGGCACGCGCGGCGACGGCGTCCGCGGGTTCTTGCGGTGACGGCCGTGGCGGCCGTGGTTCTCGGTCTCGCGATAGGCGATCTGCGCGTCGACCATCGCGCGGAACGGCCTGCGCAGCGCCTCGAACCGCGCCGGGTCGCCCTCGATCGCGCCGAGCACGTACGCGAGCGCCTCGATGGTCGAGACGTACGCGAGGTCGGGCTCCTTGCGGATGCGGTACTCGCTCGGCTCGGGCGCCGAGAACGCGACGCGCGGCAGGGCGGCGAGCACCGGATTCGTCCGCACGAGCTTGCGCGCCTGCCACCACGTGCCGTCGACGACGACGAGCGTGACGGCGCCCTTCGGCGGGTCGGTGAGCACGTCGCGCGCCCCCTCGCCCGGATAGAGCAGGTACGCCGGCCGATCGGGGTCCGAGAGGGCGCGCGCGAGGTCGGGCGACGCGCCCCAGTCGACGCCGACGTGCAGCTCCGACCCGGGCAGACACAGGCTCGCCATGCGCGCGGTGCCGATGGCCATGTCGCGCTCGCGCGGGTGCTGCAAGATGACGACGCGCGTCCGCGTCTCGATGGGCTCGACGAAGCGGCAATAGCAGACCTTGGCCGGCCGCCTGCAGCGCTCGCAGGTCGGGCGGCCTGCGGGCTCGGGGGGGATCGACATCGGCCGAGCTCTTAGGCCATCTCACGCCGCGCGGGTACGCGCATCGACGGGCGACCGCGGCCCACCGGGGCCCGCGCCTCGAGGTGCGCTACGCTGCGCGCACCGGGCGCGGGGAGCGCGAGGCGAGGAGAGACGAATCATGGCGGGCAGGGTTCTCATCGTGATGGGGTCGGACAGCGACTACGACCAGCTCGTGCCGGCCTGGCAGGTGCTCGAGAGCCTGGGCGTCGGCTACGAGGTCTTCGTCGCGTCGGCGCACCGATCGCCCGAGCGCGTGCTCGCGATCGCGCAGTCGGCGCGGGCCAACGGCTTCGGCGTCGTCCTCGCCGCGGCCGGGGGCGCCGCGCACCTCGCGGGCGTCATCGCCGCGCACACGACGCTGCCGGTGGTCGCGGTGCCCGTCGTCGTCGGCACGCTCGGCGGGGTCGACGCGCTCCTCTCGGCCGTGCAGATGCCCGGCGGCGTGCCGATCGCGTCGGTCGGCATCGGCGGCGCCCGCAACGCGGGCTTCTTCGCGGCGGCGATCCTCTCGGCGAGCGAGCCGGCCGTCGCGGCGCGGCTCGAGGCGTTCCGCATCGAGCAGACGAAGAACGTCGATCAGGCCGACGCGCGCGTGAAGGCGAAGCTCGCCGCGCGCTGACTCGCGCGGCTTGTCGGGAGCCGGCCGGGCGCGCGACCATGGCGCATGATCGACTCGCCCCCGACCCGATCGCGTCGCCTCTCCACCACACGCCCGATCGCCTCGCTCTTCGCGATCGCGATCGCGTCCGGCGCCGCCGCCTGCTCGACCGACGAGGGCGGCGCCGCGACCTCGGGCGCGACCACGACGATCGCGACCACCGGCGCGGGCGGCGCCGCGACCACCGGATCCGGCGGCGCGGGCGGCGGATCCGCCGGCGGCGGGCAGGGCGGCAGCGGCGGCGCGCCCTCGCCCCTCACGTGCGTGAGCTCGCCGGTCCCCACGCCGTTCGCCGGGACGGACGACTGCCCGGCGCCCGTGCCCGGCGTCGCGGACGTCCTCGACGCCGCGCTCGCCAAGGGCGGCCTCGACCGCTGCAAGGTGCGTTTTCTCCCGTCGGACGTCGAGCTCGCGACGAAATCGGGCTGGAAGAGGGCCGATCTCTTCGACGTCCGGCGCCTGCCCGACTTCACCCCGCTGCACCGCGGCCCGCTCCGCCTGCCCGCGTACGGCCGCGAGACGGCCGCGTGGCTCGATGCGGCCGCCGGATCGAAGTCCCCGGTGAGCGGCACGATCGCGGCCCTCTCGGCGCGGCGCGGCGTCGTGCTCGACGGCGCCGCCTTCGAGCACGCGAGCTGCGCGGATCTCTCGGCGTGGGCGCCGAAGGACGACGACGCGACGCCGCTCGCGACGGCCGCGCTGACGCTCCTCGCGCACCAGGGCAGCCCGGGCGACGCCGCCGCCGTGAAGGCCGCGGCGGCCAAGGTGCCCCGCACGCTGCAGGCGCGCCTCGCGCCCGTGATCGGCGCCATCGACTGGGCCTCCGGCGAGGTCGCCGCGGCCCTCGGGGCGAAGACCGGAGCCGAGCGCAAATACCTCGCGCAGTCGTGGTCGCTCTACGTGTCGGCTCCGTTCGCGATCGACAAGGCGAAGCTCGGCGCGCTCGACGCGATAGACCAGCGACGGCTCGCGGCGGCGGCCGCCGTGCTCGCGAGGACGATCGAGGACGCGGACCTCGGCGCCGAGCCCGACGCGCAGTTCGATCCCTTCGAGGTCGCGACGCCGCTCGGGATCGTCTCCGTCCACGGGTCGGGCGCGGACACCTACGCGAGCGGGGGGCCGGCGGCGCACGCGGCGCTGCTTTTCGACCTCGGCGGCGACGACACCTACGAGGTGCCCGCCGGCGCGACGAACGAGGTCTACCCCGTGTCCGTCGCCATCGACGTGCGGGGCAAGGACTTCTACGGCTACAAGGAGGTGCCCGTCCCGCTCGACGAGGGCCTCCTGCCGAGCGACGGCAAGGGGCGCCACGCCTCGCTCGACCCGACCAAGGACAACGGCGCGGTCACGATGAGCCGGACGGCGCGGCAGGGCGCGGGCATCGCGGGGATTGGCCTGCTCCTCGACCTCGGCCCGGAGGGCGATCACTACCGGTCGCTCGCGATGTCGCAGGGCTTCGCCTCGGCGGGCGTCGGCGTGCTCTACGACGCGGGCGGCGACGACCTCTACGAGAGCGAGATCGGCTCGCAGGGCGCGGGCCTCTACGGGATAGCCGCCCTCGTCGACGCGGGCGGCGACGACGTGCACCAGGCCTTCACCCAATCGCAGGGGTACGGCGCGACGGGCGGGGTCGGCGCGATCGTCGACCTCGCCGGCGACGACGCCTACGTCTGCGACTCGGGCGACCCGGCCTCGGGGGGCCACCCGCTCTACCTGTCGCCCCAGCTCCCGGGCAAGGGCAACACCTCCATGTGCCAGGGCGTGGGCCACGGCCGGCGCGCCGACTACCCGCCGGGCCTGGCCGGCGGCACGGGCGTCCTGCGCGACGCGGCCGGCAAGGACCGCTACGTCGGCAGCGTGTTCGCGCAGGGATCGGCCTTCTGGCAGGGGATTGGCATGCTGCTCGACGGCGGCGACGGCGCCGACAGCTACGACGGCTTCTGGTACGTGCAGGGCGCGAACGCGCACTACTCGCTCGCGCTCCTCGTCGACGAGGGCGGCGACGACCTCTACGACCAGACGCTGAAGATGGCGGCGACGTCGATCGGCGTCGGGCACGACTTCTCGGCGGCGCTGCACCTCGACCTCGGGGGAAACGACCACTACCGCGCGCCCGGCCTGTCGCTCGGCAGCGGCAACATCAATGGCATTGGCATCCTGATCAACGCCGGGGGCGACGACGTCTACGAGGCCGCGGGCGACCCCACGCTCGGCGCCGGCAACTACTCGTCGGAGGCGCCCTTCGGGCTGCCGCGGCAGGACGCGCCGACGATTGGCGTGTTCGTCGACGCCGGCGGCAAGGACACCTACACGGTCGGCGGCGAGGCGCGCGCGCTCGACGGCACGACCTGGAGCACGACGCCGCAGCCCTACCCGGGCGAGACGCTGACGTCGGAGTTCGGGTGCGGCGCGGACGCGGACGGCGCGGCCACCCTGCCCTGAGGCCGCCCCCTCACGGTCCGCCCCGCCCGACCGTCCGTCCGCGGCGGCGCGGCCGAGGCGTCCCCTTCCCTCCCCGGAGGCCGGGGCGTATGGTCCGGCCGCCGGGGCCGGCGGTCGCCCGAAATCCCCGGGAAAGAGAGCCACCGATGCCGCGCGTCCTCGTCTCCGACACCCTGAGCGAGCAGGGCCTCGCGATCCTCAAGCGCTCACCCGGCCTCGAGGTCGACTACCGCCCGGGCCTCTCGGAGCCCGACCTCGCCGCCGCGATCCCGGGCGCCGCGGCCTTGCTCATCCGGTCCGGGTCGAAGGTCACCGCGCGCGTGATCGACGCCGCGACCAGCCTCAAGGTCATCGGCCGCGCGGGCATCGGCGTCGACAACGTCGACGTCCCGGCGGCCACGCGCCGCGGCATCGTCGTGATGAACACGCCGACCGGCAACGCGGTCACGACCGCCGAGCACGCCATCGCGCTGCTCTTCGCGCTCGCGCGCCACGTCGCGCAGGCCGCGTCGTCGATGCGCGCCGGCAAGTGGGAGAAGAAGAAGTTCGAGGGCGTCGAGATCTCGGGCAAGACGCTCGGCGTGATCGGCCTCGGCAACATCGGGCGCATCGTCGCGGACCGCGCCAAGGGCCTGCACATGAACGTGCTCGGGTTCGACCCGGTGCTCAGCGTCGAGCGCGCCGCCGAGCTCGGCATCACGCTCGTCTCGCTCGACACGCTCTGGGAGAAGGCCGACGCGATCACCGTCCACACGCCGCTCACCAAGCACACGCGCGGGCTCGTCAACGACGAGGTCGTCGCGAAGCTCAAGAAGGGCGTCCTGCTCGTCAACGCGGCGCGCGGCGGCATCTACGACGAGGCGGCGCTCTTGCGCGGGCTCGAGAGCGGCACGATCGGCGGCGTCGCCCTCGACGTGTTCCCGGAGGAGCCCCCCAAGCCCTCGCCGCTCTACGTGCACGAGCGCTGCATCCTGACCCCGCACCTCGGCGCCTCCACGCGCGAGGCCCAGGACCGCGTCGCCCTCGAGATCGCCGAGCAGATCGTCGATTTTCTCGCGACGGGCGCGACGCGCAACGCCGTCAACGCGCCCTCGGTCTCCGGCGAGATGGCGAGCAAGCTCCTGCCGTACACGGACCTCGCCGAGCGCCTCGGCAGCTTCCTCGCCCAGGTCGAGCACCTGAGCCCCGCGTCGATCGAGGTCGAGTGCGTCGGCGAGCCGGGCGACCTGAACCTCAGCGCGATCAGCGCCGCCGCCGTCACGGGCTACCTGTCGAAGATGGACATCGAAGACCAGGTCAACCGCGTCTCGGCCCCGGGCGTCGCGCGCGATCGCGGCATCGCGATCGTCGAGAAGCGCAGCAAGCTGCCCGAGGGAAAGCACACCTCGGTCGTCGTGCTGCGGGTCATCGACAAGGACGGCACGATGCGCGACGTCGAGGGCACGCTCTCGGGCGACGAGTCCTCGCGCCTCGTGCGCTGGGGCGCCTACGACATCGACGCGCGCCTCGGCGGCACGACGCTCGTGGTCACGCACCTCGACCGCCCGGGCGTCATCGGCTACGTCGGCACCACGCTCGGCAAGGCGAGCGTCAACGTCGCGCGCGTGAACGTCGGCCTCGCCGGCAACGGCACCGTCGTCAGCGTGTGGAACCTCGACCAGGAGGTGCCGCACGACGTGCTCTCCGCCATGCGCCGATCCGACCACATCTCGGCCGCGGTCACGCTGACGGTCTGACGCGGCCGATGTTCGACGACCGCGACGATCCGCCCGAGCCGCTCATCGATCTCGCCCCCGGCGCGGAGGCGAGCCCCCTCGCGGTGCGGCTCGCCGACCTCGTGCGCGGCAACCTGCGCGTTCGCCCCGCGAAGCTCGCGGACTTCCGCGCGCTGCGGGGCACGGTGCTGATCGTCGCGCGCGACACGGGCGACTCGCTCACGATGCGCTTCGATCACGGGCGGCTGACCATCCACGACGGCGCGGTGGGCATCCCGTCGGTGTCGCTGCTCGCGGACCTCGACGACCTCCTGTGCATCGCGGACGTCCCGATGACCCGCATCGGCCGGCTGCCCCTGCCGCGCCCCGGCGACCGCAGCGGGCGCGAGCGGGTCGGACGGATCATGTCGCTCGTCTCGAGCGGAGAGCTGAAGATCTACGGGCTCCTGGCGCACCCACGGCTGGTGCTGCGCCTGCTCCGCGTCATCTCGGTGCACTGAGCTCGACCGCGCCGAACGGCGCCGCCGTGGGCGGGAGCGACGATGCGAAACGGCCGCTCGCCCCGGGCCCGGCGGGGGGGGGTCGCGAACAAGCGCGCCTCGCTCCACGCGCCGCTTGCGCGCGGGGCCGTCGAGGCGTACCCCATTACGGGGGGTGGGCGCGCCCGTGGATGGCGCGCCCTGGGCACGGGTACGGCGAGGTCCGGGGGCGAGATCCGCTCGGACCGCAGCCGCGAAGTGGGGAGGAAGCCATGAGTCATGTGCTCGTCTCGACGAGCGATGTCGAGCTCGCGCTCGACGCCACCTGGGCGCTCGAGGACGCCGGCTACGAGGTCGAGTTCGCGCGCCTGATCCGCGAGACGACCGCGACGGATCTGCCCGCGCCGCCGAGGGCCATGGTGCTCGACTGCGGGACCCCGCGCGACGACCTCGACCTGGCTCGATCGTGGGCCGATCGGGCTCGCATCGCGCTGGTCGTCGTCTCGTCGCGCCACGACGGGCCCGAGCTCGCCCGCTGGCTCGGCGCCGTGCACGTGCCCGGGCCGCGGCGGGCGGACCCCGACCTCCGGCGCAGCGTCGTGAGCACGCTCGCGAAGCGGGCCGGGCTCTCGTGGGGGGCCGCGCTCACGCAGGCGGTGAGTCGATCGATGCACGGCAGCGTCCCGCCCGCCCGGCCCGAGCGCCTGGCCTCCGCCGAGGTCCCCGTGATGGCGCCCGTCCTCGTGGTGGCGCGCAGGGAGCTGGCGCGCGCGGTCGGCGCGGCCGTGCTGGCCGAGACGGGCTTCGCGTCCGTGCTCGCCACCGACGCGGCGGCCGCCGTGGGCTACCTCGGCGAGGCGGGCCCGGCGAGGCGCGCTTCGGTGGCGCTCGTCGACGAGGCGATGCTCCGCTGCCTCGGCGGATCCGCGCTCGCCCACGCGCTTCGCGTCCTCGAGGTCCCGACGATCGCGCTGCGCGAGGGGTCGGGGAGCCTCACGTCGCAGGCGGCCGAAGCCGTGAAGGACATCCTCCCGATCCTCTACGCGCTGCTGGAGGACCTGCCCGTCGCTGCGAGCTCGCGAACGGGACGCTGATCGCGCACCGCGGACGCGCGGCCCCGTCGACGCCCGCGGCCCGCTCGGGTAGGCCGCCGGCGAGATGAACGCCTCCTGCCCCGCGTGCGACCACCAGGTCTCCGGCCCGAAGTCCGCGTGCGGCACCCGCGTCGGGTGCCCCGCGTGCGGGGGATCGTTCTACTTCACGGACTGCCGCCGCGCGGGCGAGGCGTTCGTGATCTACGACCTCGAGACGACGGGCCTCGATCCCGCCCAGGACGAGGTGATCCAGATCGCGGCGATGCGCTTCGTGGGAGGGCGCCTGTGCCCGAGCGACACCTGGAGCAGCTTCGCGAAGCCGCGGCGCCCCATCCCGGCCTTCATCGAGAGCTACACGGGCATTGGCAATCACCACGTCGCCGGCGCGCCGCGCCCCGAGGAGGCGATCCGCGCGTTCGCCGCCTGGGCGGGCGACGCGACGCTGATTGCCCACAACGGCCTGCGCTTCGACAGCAAGTTCCTCGGCGCGACGTGCCGACGACACGGCCTGCCGACGCGGGACGTCGAGAGCATCGACTCGATCCACATGTCCAAGATGCTGTTCGGCAAGGCCCGCGGAACGGGGCACTCGCTGGACGCCCTCGTGTCGCGCCTCGCGGTCGACGACCACGGCATTCGGCGCCACGACGCGCGCGGCGACGTGGAGATCCTCGGCCGCGCGGTGGAGGCGCTGTCGCGGCGGCTCGGGCTCGACGTGGCGTTCAACGGAGTGCCGCGACACGGGGCGGTGGTGCCGGTCGGGTGACGCCGGGCGGCGGGCCGCACCCGCCCGCCCCGCCGAGGACCCCTCGCCGCCAGGGCGCGCGCCGGGCGCAGGAGCCGCGTGGGCGCGCCCGAGGCAGCCCCCCGGTCGACGACGCCCCGCCCTGACGACGCCCGATCGCCCGCGAAAGCCCTCCCCGGCGCGCCCGCCGCTTTGACGCCCCCGGACCCCGAGGCTATGCGTCGTTTCATGGCATTTCGGCTGCGCTATCTCGCGCACGATCTCGAGGTCCCCGTCGGGCGCTTCGTGATCGGCCGCCACGCCGAGTGCCAGATCTCGCTCGACGATCCGATGGTGTCGCGGCGTCACGCGCTGCTCGTGGTCGAGCCCGACGGCACCGTGTTCCTCGAGGACCTCGGCGCCCGCAACGGCGTGATCGTCAACGGCGATCGCGTGCAGGGCACGACGCGCCTCGCGGTCGGTGACGTCGTTCAGATCGGCGGCCAGCGCCTGACGCTCGGCGACGATCGCGCCGGCGCGCCGCGGCGCGAGGCCCGCAGCAAGGCGCTCGGCAGCTCGCCTCCCGGGCCCCGGGACGACGCCTCGCCGCCGCCGTCCGCCGATTCGCGCCCGAAGCGCCGCGTGTCGGGGCAGTACGAGATGGACGCTCCCACGATGGCCAGGGGTCCGATCGAGCCCAGCGCCCGCCCCGACCGCCGCGTGAGCTCGCTGAGCCTGCTCGGCGGCGTGGCGGACAAGGCGCTCTCGCTCGGGCGGGCGGAGCAGGCCGCGCGCGTGCTCTACCGGCCGCTCATCGAGGTGCTCTCGCAGGCCCGAGAGGGCGCGGTCGACGAGCCCGGCCTCGCGGAGGCGGCCGCCGTCTACGCCACGCGCCTCGCGCGGGCGACCGGACGCGGCGAGTGGGTGGACTTCGTCTTCGAGCTCTACACGGCGCTCCGCGAGGTCGTGCCCGCGTACCTCGTCGACGAGCTCTACGCGGTCCTGCGCAAGGTCGACGCGATCGACCGGGGAGTGCTCGCGACGTATTGCGAGTGGCTGCGCAGCGAGGCGCCGGGCTTCGGCCCGTCGGAGCGCTTCGTGCAGCAGCGGATCGAAGGGCTCGAGCGCCTCGGCGCCACCTGACCCGGGCGACCGCCTTCCGGCTCCGCTACGAGGCCGACGAGCCCGGGGATCTCGTCCTCGAGGACCTCGCGAGCCGCCGCGCTCGCGACGCCGGGGGTGGGCGATCTCTACACCGACGCGCGCCGCGTGAAGGGGATCGAGGTACGAACGGTCAGGGCGGACCTCGCCGCCCTCCGGCCGCAGGCGGCGCCGATCGGGCCGACCGATCGCTTTCTCCCTCCGCGTCTCGCGGGGATCGAGCGACGGGTGGCGCGGCGGCGGGCAGGGGCCGGCCCGAGGCCGCCGCGGCGTTCATCAGCTGCCAGCCGAGGTTCTTCGCGGCAGCACGCGCGATCGCGGCGCGCAGATCGAGGTCCGCGACGTGCCCGAGCTCGTCGCACACGGCCGCCGGGAGCGGCGCGCTCGGCGGCTCCCGACGCGGCGGCTCGCGCGCCCCCTGCCGCTCCTTCGGCTCGACCTTGCCGACGCGGAAACGCAGCTGGCGCACCCGAATGCCCCGCCCGCGAAGCTGCTCGACGATGGCGTCGCCGAGCAACGTGAGCTCCTGCGCCCAGGTCGACGTCGCCGCCCGCACGTAGAGCACGCCGCGCTCGAGCTGCACCGGCTCGGCGCGCGCGGCGATGCGCGATCCCACCGCCGCCTCCCAGTCGCGCGGAGAGACGGGCGCGCCTTCGAGCCCCTTGGGCGTGCGCAGCTCGCGATCGCGGGCGATCACGCCGCCGATGGGCTCGAGCGCGCCCAGGCGCCGCCGCCTCACCGAGCCCCCGCCCGCGCGGCCGCGCCGAGGGCCTCGCCCCCATGCCCGCCCGCCCGCGTCGCGCCCGTGTCCATGGGCCCGCGACGCTACCAGAGTGGGCGCCCACCGCCCACGCGCCCCGACCGCGCCCCGCGCCAGGCGCCGCTCCCCCGCAGCAGGGCGTTCGATGGGCACCCCGGTTCGCCGCGGTCGAGCGCAGCCGCCCCGAGGTCGACCCGCAAGGGAGCGACGGTCGCGAGGGTGCAGCGCGGAGAACGTGCGGACAGCGCCCGCTCGCGCGTCACCCGCCCGGCCAGGCCTTGTCGCGCACGAGCGTCGCCTGCAGCTCGGACAACCGCGCCGCATCGAGCGCCTCGATCTCGGCCCGCCGGCCGTCGTCGAACCGGACTCCGAGCAGGCCGCAGAGCGTCCCTATCGTCGCGCGAAGCGCCCGCGCCTCGCCCTCCGCGAGCCCCTCCGCCTTGCCCTCCGCCTTGCCCTCGGCCTTGCCCGCTTGCAGCGCGGCGGCGAGGTCCATTCGTAGGTTGATCGCCGCGAGCTCGCGCAGGCGGGCGATCTCGCGCGCGGCCGGGTCGGCCGAGACGCGGTCGAGGATCCGCTTTGCCTTCTCGACTTCAGGGTTGGTCATGGCCAGTGCCTCCAGCTCCTCGTCCGATTGTGCC
>CAIVJW010000163.1 GCA_903906315.1 uncultured delta proteobacterium
CGGCCGCCGCGCCCGCGGGGGTTCAGCGCCCCGTCGTGGCGCGCCCGGCCTCGGCGGCGGCGCAGCAGGCGGCCGCCGCGTCCGGGCTCGCCGGTGTCCGCGCTGCGCCCGTCAGGCCCCTGCAGGGCCTCAGCGGAGCCTTCGTTCGCTCCGTCGCCGAAGAGGCCCCCGCGCCCGCCTCGACGCACACGCCGAGCGATGACTGGTACGTCGGCGTGGCCGGAGTTCCGGTCGGCCCGATCCGCCTCGCCGCGATCCGCGAGAAGGCCGCTGGCGGGCAGGTCGACGGCGAGTCGCTGGTCTGGCGCGAAGGCTTCGACGAGTGGCAGCCGCTCCGCAATTTCCCCGAGCTGCTCGAGCTCGTCGAGGAGGGGCGACACTCGATCCCCGTGCGACGTCCGAGCGGGTTCGGCCCGCGCGTCGCGGTCGCCCCGGCTCCCGCTCCCGCTCCTTCGCGCTCGGTCACGCCCGCTCCCGCTCCCCCGCGTCCCGCCGCGCTCGCGCCGGCCGCGCCGGCACCGTCGCCCGCTGCGGCCCAGCCGCTCGCTCCCAGGGCGCCGTCGCCCGTTGCGGCCCAGCCGCTCGCTCCCAGGGCACCGGAGCCCGCGGCGGTCATGCCGCCCGTGCACGAGTCGCCGCCGAGGGCGACGCCGTTGCCCGCGGTCGCCGCCGTCGTCTCGGCGCCGCTGGGCGAGGCTCCGCTGCCGGCCCCCGCTGCGTTGGCGCCGCCCACGTCGATCGCTTCCGCCGGTGCCCCGGAGGTGCTTGCCGATCCGTTCGGGCTCGCCACGGCCCCTGCGCCTGCGGCCCCCGCCGTCGCCACGCCGCTCCCGCCGGTCGCAGCCCCGGTCGGCGACGCCCGAGCGAGCGCCATTCCCGAGAGCCTCGTCCCGCGGCGACGCCCCGGGATGCACCCGATGGTCCTCGCCTTCATCGTGATGGCAGGCGTGTTCGGCGGCGTGGCGGCCTACGTCCTCTTCACGCGACCTCCCCCGCCGCCCCAGATCGTCGTCGTGCAGGGCCCTGCTCCCGCGCCCGGTCCGACGGTCGCGGCCGCTCCGGTCGCCACGGGGGATACGGCAGCGCCGGCGGCGGCGCCGTCCTCGACGGAAGGGTCGCCGGCCCTCGCGGCCGGAGGCAAGGGGCCGGCCCTCGGTGGACCGCTGGCCGCGAAGTCGGCCGATCCCAAGGCAGGGGCGAGCCCGTCCGCAGCGCCCATCGACATGTCGGGCTTTGCGGGCGGCGCGACGAAGCCGGTCGGGCCCTCGGCGACCGGCCCGAGCGGCGCCGCGGCCGGAGCGGCGGGCGGGCAGCTCTCCGCAGGCGAGATTTCGGGCGTCGTCGAGGGGCAGAAGCCGCGCGTGAAGCGCAAGTGCTGGCAGCCCGCGCTCGACGCGCGCTCGAAGGACGGTCCCTCGAACGTTCGCATCAACGCCGCGCTCACGATCGGTGCGTCCGGCAACGTCGATTCCGTGTCGGCGAGCGGGGGCGAGCGCGACTTCCCCGGGCTCGCGAGCTGCATCGCGAGCAGCATCAAGGGCTGGAAGTTCCCTCCGTCCGGCGGCTCGACGCCGGTGAGCGTCCCGTTCGTCTTCGCGTCGCAGTAGCGTCGAACCTTGGGCACGACGGAGCCGCGAGCGGCTCCGAACCTCGGGTACGACGGAGCCGCGAGCGGCTCCGAACCTCGGGTACGACGGAGCCGCGAGCGGCTCCGAACCTCCGCCGCCGGGCGCGGATCATCGTCCCAACCGCGCGCCTTCGTGCTAAGCGGAGTCGCATGACCGAGCGAAAGATTCGCATCCTCGTCGCGAAGCCGGGCCTCGACGGGCACGACCGCGGCGCGAAGGTCGTCGCTCGCGCGCTGCGCGACGCTGGGTTCGAGGTCGTCTACACGGGCTTGCACCAGACCCCGGACATGATCGCCTCGTCGGCCGTGCAAGAGGACGTCGACGCGGTCGGGCTCTCGATCATGTCCGGCGCGCACAACACGCTCTTCCCCGCCGTCATCGACGCGCTGAAGGCGCGCGACGCCGGTGACATCATCGTGTTCGGCGGGGGTATCATCCCCGACGACGACGTCGATCGGCTGCGCGCTGCGGGCGTGAAGGGCATCTTCACGCCGGGCACGACGCTCGCGTCGATCGTCGACTGGGTCCGCGAGAACGTGACGCCCGCGACGTGAGGCCCCGCCGGGCGGGCTCCGAGCCTGCCCGTTCGTCGGTTGCCGCCTCGGTCGGTGGTGCGCCTGGCGCGTAGCGCGTTCGCCGCGGCCTGCGTCTCCCCCTGCCTCGCACGCCGGCGCGCGCCGAGCGCGGCCGCTCGCCTGCGCAGCGTCACGGGCGCGAAGGCGCAGGCACAGGCACAGGCACACCCGACCGCGCGTCCGCCCGGGGCGCCGAGGCCGGTCCGTGACGTCTGCAAGTTGTCCAATCCACTTTCCCCCACCACTGCGGCTCGATGCCCCCCGTCGGTGGTAAAGTTGACCGATAATCCCACTTGACGTGTGCGACATCGGAACACATTCATCCTACTGAAATCCCCTCGAAAACCTCAAACTGTTGACACCCTCAGGGCCCCTCCGTAGCGTGGCCACGGCCGGTGGGGGGAAGTGGCAAAGATTGTCACGGCCCGGGCGGCGAGTGGTCGGCGAGGTGAACGCGAGGCGGTGACGACGATGTTTCGCGGTCAGTTCGAGCACGCGATCGACGAGAAGGGGCGCACCAGCCTCCCGGCTCGCTTTCGCGACGTGCTCGCCGACGCGAAGGACGTGATCCTGACCCCGTCGCTCTTCGACCCGTGCGTCGAGCTCTACCCGCTCAAGGCCTGGCAGGACCTCGAGGACAAGATCGCCGAGCTGCCGCGGTTCGACCCGAACGCCATCCAGTTCCGCCGCCGCTACCTCTCCGCCGCCATCGAGTGCGAGCTCGACAAGCAGGGGCGCATCCTCGTCCCGCCGTCGCTGCGCGAGCACGCGGGCCTCGCCAAGGACGCGCTCTGGCGCGGCGTCGGCAAGACGGCCGAGCTCTGGAGCAAGGCCCGCTGGGCTGCCGCCCTCGAGATGACCCCGGAGCAGGCCCAGGACTTCAAGGCCTTCGTCGGACAGCTGTCGCTATGAACGTGGTCAACGTCGTCCCCATGCACACCCCCCCGCCGCCGCCGCGCTCCCGAGAAAGCTTGCACGTCAGCGTCCTCCTGCGCGAGACGCTCGAGCTCCTCGGGACGCGCGGCGGCGGGCTTTTCGTCGACGCGACGCTCGGGCTGGGTGGGCACTCCGAGGCCATCCTCGAGGTGCCGGGCACACGGGTCATCGGCATCGACCGGGACGAGAAGGCCCTCGGCTTGGCGCGCGGTAGGCTCGCGCGCTTCGGCGACCGCGTCACGCTCGTGCACGGGCGCTTCAGCGAGATCGAGAGCCTGCTCGCGGGGCTCGACGTGACGCAGGTCGACGGGCTGCTCGCCGACGTCGGCGTGAGCTCGATCCAGCTCGACGACGCCGCGCGCGGCATGAGCTTCCGCTCCGAGGGGCCGCTCGACATGCGGATGGACCCGAGCACCGGCGACACCGCGAAGGACCTCATCGATTCGCTGGACGACGACGAGCTAGCGGACGTGATCTACCGCTTCGGCGAGGAGCGCAGGTCGCGCCGCGTCGCGCGCTGCATCAAGCAGGCGAGCGCGGCCGGCGAGCTCCACACCACGCTCGACCTGCGCCGCGCGGTCGTGCGCGCGGTCGGGCCGGCGCGCATCGGCGGCGTCGATCCGGCGACGCGCACGTTCCAGGCGCTGCGCATCGCGGTGAACGGGGAGCTCGACGAGCTCACCGCGCTCCTCGACGCGGCCACGCGCGTCGTCGCGCCCGGCGGCCTGGTCGCCGTGATCGCGTTCCACTCGCTCGAGGATCGCCTCGTCAAGCGCGCGCTGCGCGACCGCACGACGTGGTCGCCGCTCACGAAGAAGCCCGTCATCGCAGGGGACGACGAGATCGCGGAGAACCCGCGGGCACGCAGCGCGAAGCTCCGCGTGGCGCGCCGCATCGAGCCCGGCAAGGGCCTCTCCGTCGTGCCGGAACCGGAGGACGAGGAGCCCGGCGAGTGAAGCAGCGGCCGTTCCTCGCGCTCTGGACGATTGCGGTGGTTGCGACGGTGATGGCCTTCGTGGTCCACCTGTCGCTGCGCGGTCGCACCGTCGATCTCGGCTACAAGCTCGGGCGCGCGCGCGCCGAGCAGGCGAGGCTCCGCGAGGTCAAGCGCGTGCTGTCGCTCGAGGCCGCGAGCTACGAGACGCCCCAGCGTGTCGAGATGGTCGCGCGGACGCTGCTCGGGATGACGCCGCCCCCGTCGGAGCGGGTGATCGCGCTCCGCGGGGCGGTGCCGATGGCTCCGTCCGAGGACTCGGGCGGCGACGAGCCCGCGACGGCGCAGCCCACGGATGGCGGCGCACCCGTCCCCGACGCCGGCGCGAACGCCGTGCCGGTGGGCGCGGCGGCGCCGGTCGTGCCAGGGGTGATCCTCCCGCGAGGGCGGCCGTGAAAAACCTCGACCCGAAGCGCGCTCGCTGGATCCGAATCCGGATGGGCATCCTGTGCGGGCTCATGGGCGTCGGGCTCGGGGGCATCGTCTCGGGCGCGTACCGCATCGAGGTCGAGGACGGCGAGGAGTGGTTCGATCTCGCCGAGCGTCAGCGCCAGCGCCGCCTGCACATCACGCCGAAGCGCGGCACCGTCTACGACCGCAACGGCGCGCCGCTCGCCGAGAGCGTCGAGGTGCCCAGCGTCTCGCTCGACGCGGTCGAGCTGCTCCGCGGCATCGAGGACCGGTACGTCGACATGCGCGCGCGGGGCTACGCCGAGCGCATCGCCGAGGCGCTCTCGATGCCGGTCGAGGACGTCCTCGAGAAGATCAAGCGACGTCGCCGCTTCGCGTGGCTCAAGCGCCGCATCGCCGAGGACGAGGTCATCAAGATCCGGGCGCTCGCGGACAAGGCGCAGCGCTACCCGGTGCGCGGCCTGGCGGTCGAGGGCGAGGGGCACCGCTTCTACCCGAACCGCGAGCTCGCCGGGCCGCTGATCGGCTTCGTCTCGCCGGACAACGAGGGCAAGGAGGGCCTCGAGCTCTCCCTCGAGCACGAGCTGCGTGGGCACCAGTCCGAGGTCCGCGGTCTCCGCGACCGCGCCGGACGCCTGCTGTTCAGCGATGGCATCGAGGACGAGCAGGCGCTCGCCGGTCACAACGTCTACCTGACGATCGACCGCGCGATCCAGTTCACCGCCGAGCGCGAGCTCGAGGCCGCCCTCAAGACGTACGAGGCCACCGGCGGCTCGGTGATCGCGATCGACCCGGCGACGGGCGAGATCCTCGCGATGGCGAGCGCGCCGGGCTTCAACCCGAACGACTACGGGACGGCAAAGCCCGACTCGCGCAGGAACCGCTGCGTCGTCGACCGCTTCGAGCCCGGGTCCACGATGAAGGTCTTCACGGTTGCGGCCGCGATCGCGCAGAAGAGCCTCGCGCCGACGACGCCCATCTACTGCGAAGAGGGCACGATGGCGATCGACAACGTCGTCATCCACGACACGCACGTGTCGAAGTGGCTCACGCCCACGCAGATCCTGGGCATCTCGTCGAACATCGGCGCGGCGAAGATCGCGCTCGGGCTCGGCGAGGCGCGCCTGTACGAGGGCTTCCGGCGCTTCGGGTTCGGTGACTCGACGGGGATCCCGCTGCCGGGCGAGTCGGTGGGCGTGCTGCGTCCGCGCGGGCGGCCGTGGGTGCAGGTCGAGACGGCGTCGGCCGCGTTCGGTCAGGGCATCAGCGTGACCGCGCTTCAGCTCGCGATGGGCATCGCGGCGATCGCCAACAATGGGCGGCTGCTCGAGCCGGTGCTCGTCCGGCGGGTCACCGACGGCACGGGCGTGACGCTCTCGGAGGCGAGCCCGCGCGTGCGGCGCGACGCCGTGCCGCCCGCCGTCGCGCGCATGGTGGGCGAGATGCTCGAGTCGGTGACCGAGGGCGAGGGCACCGGCGTGGAGGCCGCGATCCCGGGCTTCCGGGTCGCCGGCAAGACCGCGACGGCCCAGAAGATCGACCCCGCGACGGGCAAGTACACCGACACGCACTACGTCGCCTCGTTCATCGGCTTCGCGCCGGTGGAGCGGCCGCGCATCGCGCTGGTCGTCGTGCTCGACGAGCCGATGGGCGGCAGCTACGCAGGCGGGTCGGTCGCGGCCCCCGTGTTCCGTCGCGTCGGCGAGATGGCGCTTCGGTTTCTCGGCGTCACGCCGCGCGGCACCGTGCCCGTGAAGCTCGCCGACGTCTCGTCGCGCGCGAAGGAGGGCGACCCCGCCTCCAACACGTACCAGGTGTTGAACGAGGCGAAGGCGTCCTCTGCGCCGGCGGCGGCGGTCGTCACGCCCTCGGCGCCGACGAAGACCGGCGAGGTGCGGCTCCCCGACCTCGCGGGCTTTCCCCCGCGCGAGGCGATCAAGACCATCGTCGGGATGGGGCTCGCTCCGAGCGTGGAGGGCACCGGTCGTCTCTCGCGGCAGGACCCGCCCGCGGGCGCGATCCTCCCCAAGGGCGCGAACGTGAAGCTTTTTTTCGAGCCGCCGACATGAGCCGCGACGACTTCGCCCGCATCCTCGCCGGCGTGCCGCACGGCGTGCGCCTGGGGACGCTCGTGCGCGAGATCCCCGGGGCGGCGCTCGTCTCGCCGGAGGCCGAGGGGCTCGTCGTGACCGGCGTGCACCACGACTCCCGCCGCGTCGGGCCGGGCGACGTCTTCGTCGCGCGCTCCGGCGCGCACACCCACGGAGACCGCTTCGTCACCGACGCGATCGCGCGGGGCGCTCTCGCGGTGGTCGTGCAGCGAGGCAGCTCCGTCTCGACGGCCAGCGCCGCGCGCGTCGAGGTCGACGACGTGCCCCGCGCGCTCGCGCTGGCGTCGGCCGCGGCGTACGGCCACCCGACGTTCGCGCTCGAGGTCGTCGGCCTCACGGGCACCAACGGCAAGACCACGACCGCTCACCTCGTGCAGGCGTGCATCGACGCGGCGGGCGGGCGCGCCGGCATCGTCGGGACGCTCGGCTACCGCTTCGCCGACCTCGACCTCGCGCCGACGCACACGAGCCCCGAGGCCGACGACCTCGCCCGCATCGCAGCCGGCATGCTCGGGCGGGGCGCCACGCACCTCGTGATGGAGGTCTCCTCGATCGCGCTGGCGGCCGCGCGCGCGGACGCGGTGCGCTTTCGCGTCGCGGTCTTCACGAACCTCACGCAGGACCACCTCGACTACCACGGCACCATGCAAGCGTACGCCGCGGCCAAGGCGCGCCTCTTCACGGACCTCGCGCCGGGGGCTGCGGCGATCAACGTCGACGACGCCTTCGGGGTCGCGATTGCCGATCGCCTCGCTCGCGATCACGCGCCGGCCGCCGAGCTCGGCCACCTCGCGCGGTATTCGGCTCGCATCGGCGCCCAGGGCGTCGAGGTCGCGCCCGCGGCGCTCGAGCAGGGCGAGGCGGGGACGCTGCTCGCCGCGCGCACGCCGAGCGGCGTCGTCGAGATCCGCTCGCCGCTGCTCGGATCGCACAACGTCTCGAACCTGCTCTCCGCCGTCTCGACGGCGTGGCTGCTCGGGCTCGACCTCGAGCGCGTCGCGTCGGCGCTCTCCGGGGCGACCGTCGTGCCGGGGCGCCTCGAGCGCTGCGACACGCCCGGCGTCGACGACGTGGTCGTGCTCGTCGACTACGCGCACACCCCGGACGCGCTCGCGCGCGTGCTCGACAGCGTGCGCCCGCTCGCGCGAGGCGACGTCGTCTGCGTGTTCGGTTGCGGCGGAGACCGCGACCCTGGCAAGCGGCCGCTCATGGGCGAGGCCGTCGGGCGGGCCGCCGACCGAGCGATCGTGACGAACGACAACCCGCGCGGCGAGGACCCGCGCGCGATCGCCGACGCGATTCTCCCCGGAATGAAGGGCGGACGAGCGGAGGTGCGCGTCGAGCTCGATCGCGCGAAGGCGATCGATCTCGCCATCGCCGGGGCCCGTCCCGGCGACGTCGTACTCGTCGCTGGCAAGGGCCACGAGCCGTACCAGATCATCGGCGACGCGACGGCCGCGTTCGACGACCGAGACGAGGCGCGCGCCGCGCTCGCGCGTCGGCGCGTCCGGCGCGGGGAAGGGAGCTAGCGTGGGCACGCCGATTCCTCACAATCGCGCGGCGTTCACGCTGGACGAGATCGTCGGCGCGACGGGCGGCGAGGTCCTCTCGGCCGGCGCGCTCGGCGCGGGCACCGCGGTGGGCGTCTCGACGGACACGCGCGTGCTCGAGCGCGGCGCCGCGTTCGTGGCGCTGCGCGGCGCGAGCTTCGACGGTCACGCGATGCTGGAGACGGCCGCGGCCGCCGGGGCCGCCGTCGCGATCGTCGAGCGCGACGCGGACGCGCCGCAGGATCTCGCGATCGTGCGCGTTTCGTCGACGCTTGCGGCGCTCGGCGCGCTCGCGCGGGCGCACGCACGCCGCTGGCGCGCGCTCGGCGGCGAGCGGCGCATCGTCGCGATCACGGGATCGGCGGGCAAGACCACGACGCGCGTCGCGGTCGCGGCGCTCCTCGAGCGCCTCCGTCCGCACGCGGTGCACGCGACCTACGGCAACCTCAACAACCTCGTGGGCGCGCCGATGGTGGTGCTCGGCCTGGAGCCCGCGCACCGCCTCGCGGTCGTCGAGATCGGCAGCAACCGCCCTGGCGAGATCGCCGAGCTCGCCTCGATCGTCGAGGCCGACGTCGGCGTCGTGACGCTCGTCGCGGCCGCGCACGTCGAGGGCCTCGGCTCGCTCGAGGGCGTCGCCGCCGAGAAGAGCGCGCTCTTCCTCGCGCTCGCGCCCGAGGGCGTCGCGATCGGCAATGGCGACGACCCGCGCGTTCGTCGCGCGCTCGCGAGCGCAGGCGCGACCGCGCGCGTGACCTACGGGCTCGGAGGCGGCTGCGACGTCGGCGTCGTCGAGCGCGTCGCCGTCGGGCTCGACCGCGCGCGGCTCGTCGTGGCGCGCGGCGAGCAGCGGATCGCCTTCGAGACGCCGCTCCTGGGCGAGGCGGGCGCGCTGGCGTGCGCGGCCGCGATCGCGGTCGCCGCCGCGGTGGTCGCGGAGCCCGTGACGTCCGCGATCGCAAGTGACGCCTTCGCGTCGTCCGAGGTCGGCGGCGGCGGTGGGCGCCTCGTGCCGCGCCTCTTCGAGGACGGGCTCGCGGTGATCGACGACAGCTACAACGCGAACCCGGCCTCGTCGGCGGCGTCGATCCGCGCCGCCGCCGAGATCGCGCGCGCGACCGGGAGGCGGCTCGTCCTCGTGCTCGGGGAGATGCGCGAGCTCGGCGTCGAGAGCGCGGCCGGGCACGACGAGGTCGGCCGGGTGGCGGGCGCGAGCGGCGCCGGAGTCATCGTCGCCGTGATGGGCGAGGCGCGGCGGATCGCGGACCGCGCGCGGGAAGCGGGCGCGGACGCATCGTTCGCGAGCGACGTGGCCGAAGCGACCGAGGCGGTGCTCGCCGCCGTGCGCTCGAGCGACCTCGTGCTGGTGAAGGGTTCGCGCGGCGTCGCCACCGAGCGCGTGGTGAGGGCGCTCGCCGCCGTGCACGACGACGTCGCCCCCAACGGCCCGGAGGTGCGGCCGTGATCTACGAGCTCTTCTATCCGCTCAAGTTCCACTACGGCTGGCTGAGCTGGCTGAACGTCCTGCGGTACATCCCGTTCCGGACCATCATGGCGACGATCACGGCCATGCTGCTCACGTTCGTGCTGGCGCCGTGGTTCATCCGCGAGCTGCGTCGCAAGCAGATCGGGCAAGTCGTCCGCGCCGAGGGTCCCGAGACCCACCGGGTGAAGGCCGGCACGCCGACGATGGGCGGCGCGCTCATCCTGCTCTCGCTCCTCCTGCCCACCGTGCTCTGGGCGGACCTCAGAAACCCGTTCGTGCTCGCGACGACGGCCGTCACGGCGGGCTACGGCGTCATCGGGTACCTGGACGACTACCTCAAGATCAAGCGCAAGAGCTCCGGCGGGCTGGCGGGGCGCTACAAGCTCCTCGGCCAGACGCTGATCGGCGGCGCGGCCATCTCCTACACCTTCCTCGTCACGGACAAGCTGCCGGCCGACTGGGTGTCGATCCAGACGCGGCTCGCGCTGCCGTTCCTCTCGTTCTCGAAGCACGCCGTCGAGCTGCCGCTGTGGGCGTACGTGCCGTTCGCGGTCTTCGTCGTCGTCGCGACGTCGAACGCCGTCAACCTCACCGACGGCCTCGACGGGCTCGCCATCGGCCCCGTGATGATCAACGCCGGCACGTACCTCATCTGGTCGTACGTGGCGGGCGCGACGATCGCGAACTTCTCGCTCGCGACGTACCTCGACATCGCGAAGATCCCCTCTGCCGGCGAGCTCGCCGTGTACTGCGGATCGGTGATCGGGGCCGGCATCGGCTTCCTTTGGTACAACACCTACCCCGCGCAGGTGTTCATGGGTGACGTCGGATCCCTCGCCCTCGGCGGCGGGCTCGGCATGCTCGCCGTGTTCACCAAGAACGAGCTCCTGAGCGTGTTGCTCGGCGGGATCTTCGTCATCGAGGCCGTCAGCGTGATCACCCAGGTGGTCTCGTTCAAGCTGACGGGCAAGCGCATCTTCCTGATGGCGCCGATCCACCATCACTACGAGAAGAAGGGGTGGGCGGAGCCGAAGATCATCGTCCGCTTCTGGATCATCTCCATCCTCCTCGCGCTGGTCTCGCTGGCGTCGATGAAGCTCAGGTGACGGGCGTGATGCACCTCGAGGGCAAGACGGCGATCGTCGTGGGGCTCGGGCGCAGCGGGGTCGCGGCCTCGCGGCTCCTGATCGCGCGTGGGGCCAGGGTGATCGCGACGGACGCGGCGGCGCGCGACCGACTGTCGGCCGAGGCGCTCGCGCTCGAGGTCGCGGGGGCGACGCTCGCTGCGGGCGGGCACGACTCGCAGGTGTTCGAGCGGGCCGACCTCGTCATCGTATCGCCCGGCGTCCCGTCGTTCCCTGCGCTAGCCGCGTTCGAGCGAACCGGGCGCGAGGTCATCGGCGAGCTCGAGCTCGCGTCGCGCTTCGTGTCCGCGCCGATCGCCCTCATCGGCGGCACGAACGGCAAGAGCACGACGACCGCGCTGCTCGGCGAGGTGCTCGCGGCGGACGGGCGGAGGACGTTCGTCGGCGGCAACTTCGGGGTGCCGCTCGCCGAGGTGGCCTTCGAGGCGTGGGATGCGCTCGTGGTCGAGATCTCGAGCTTCCAGGCCGAGCGTGTCCCGACGCTGCGCGCGCGCGTGCACGCGCTGCTCAACATCACCGACGACCACCTCGACCGGTACGCGACCTTCGACGCGTACGCGGACGCGAAGGGAAACCCCTTCGCTTCGATGGGCGAAGGCGACGTCGCGGTGGTGCCGCTCGGCGACGCGCGCGTGGCGCGGCAGGCGGCGCGCGGCAAGGCGCGCGTCGTGACGTTCTCGTCCGAACCCGGCGCCGCGGCCGACGTCGCCCCCGACGGCGACGCGATCGTCGACCGGGTCACCGGTGCCCGCTACCCGCTCTCGGGCGTGCGGATCCAGGGGGCGCACAACGTCGCGAATGCGTGCGCCGCGATCGCGTGCGCCTCCGCGCTCGGCGCGAAGCCCGCGTCCATCGCGACGGCGCTCGGGTCGTTCGGCGGGCTCGGGCACCGCACCGCGCTGGTGGGCGAGATCGACGGTGTGCGCTACTACGACGACTCGAAAGGCACGAACGTCGGCGCGTCGGTCGCGGCGCTCCGTGGGATGGTCGAGCCGCGCGCGGTCCTCATCGCCGGCGGCCGCGACAAGCTCGGCGCGTACGAGCCGCTCGTGTCGGCGCTGCGCGATCGCGGGCGCGCCCTCGTCGTCATCGGTGAGGCCGCCGCGCGCATCGCGGAGGCGGCGCACGGGGTCGTGTCGGTCGAGCACGCGACCTCGATGGCCGACGCGGTCGCGCGGGCGCGACACCTCGCGCGCCCCGGCGACGCGGTGCTGCTGTCGCCCGCGTGCTCGAGCTTCGACATGTTCCGCGACTACAAGGAACGCGGCGATCGGTTCGTGGACGCCGTACGAGCGCTGGCCCGCGGCGAGGAGGTGACGTCGTGAGCGCAGAGGTCGAGCCCAGTCGCCGCGAGGCGCCTAGCGGCAATCGCCGCGTCGCGCCGCCGCCCGAGCCCGCCGAGACCGCCGCCGATTCGTCGCCCGGCGCGGTGGCCGTCATCGGCGGGTCGCTCCTCCGGTCGAGCCCGGACGGCCCGGTCGACTCGGTGCTCGCCGCGGTCGTCGTGGCCCTCATCGGCTTCGGCGTGGTGATGGTCTACAGCGCGAGCGCGATCGAGGCGACCGTGCGCCACCACGACGCGCAGTTCTTCCTGAAGCGCCAGGGCGTCTACGCCGTGCTCGCGCTGATCGCGATGTGGATCACGAGTCGCATCGACTACCGGCGCCTGAAGGTGCTGACGTACCCGGTGCTGATCACCGTCACGGGCCTGCTCGCGGCGACCGTCGCCGGCTTCGGACATCGCGCGGGTAACGCGTATCGGTGGATCAACCTCGGTCCCATCCACGTGCAGCCCTCGGAGATGGCCAAGCTCGCCATCGTCCTCTGGCTCGCGTATTCGCTCTCGAAGAAGGCCGAGCGCGTGCGGAGCTTCTCGGTCGGCTTCCTTCCACACCTCATGGTGGTCGGCGTGCTCGGCCTGCTCTGCCTCAAGCAGCCCGACTTCGGCAGCGCCGTCGTGCTGCTGTTCCTGACGTTCACGTTGCTGTTCGTGGCCGGCGCGCGCCTCCCGTACATCGGCGCGTTCACCATGCTCCTCGGCTTCGCGGCCATCGCGCTCGTCCGCTTCAGCGACTACCGCTTCAAGCGCTACCTCGCGTGGGCGGACATGGAGTCGAACCGATCGGACCTCGCGTATCAGCCGTTCCAGTCGGTGATGAGCTTCGGATCCGGCGGCACCTTCGGCCTCGGCCTCGGCCGCGGCTTGCAGGTGCTCTACCTGCCGGAGGCGCACACCGACTTCGTCGCCGCGATCGTGGGCGAGGAGCTCGGCTTCGTCGGCATCCTCTGCCTCTGCGGCGCGTACCTCGTCATCGTCTCGCGCGGCGTGAAGATCGCGCTCGAGGCCGCGGACGACTACGGCAGCTTCCTCGCGTTCGGCATCGCCACGATGTTCGGCGTGCAAGCGCTGACGAACCTCGCGGTCGCGATGGCCATCCTCCCGACGAAGGGCCTCACCCTACCGTTTCTCAGCTACGGCGGCTCGTCGCTCCTCGTGAACGCCGCGGCCGTCGGCATCATGCTCAGCATCAGCCGGCCGCGGCGCGCGATCCCCGACGATCCCGCGGCGCCGACGGGCCCCGCGCCGAGCGCGTCGGCCGTGGTGGCGACCTCCGCCGAGGAGGGGACGGGCACGTGGTGACCATCCTCATCGCCGGCGGCGGCACGGGCGGGCACGTCTTTCCGATGGTCGCCGTCGGGGACGCGGTGCGGGCGGTCGACCCGTCGGCGCGCGTCGTCTACGTGGGCACCGCTCGCGGCATCGAGGCGCGCGTCATCCCCGAGCGCGGGGACGTCCTCGAGCTGCTCGACATCCGGCCGCTGCGTGGCGCCGGTCTGCGCGGCTTTGCGACCGGCGCGTTTCACGCCGCTACATCCATCCCGCGGGCGCGCGATCTCGTGCGACGCCTCGCCCCCGGCGCGGTGCTCTCGGTCGGCGGCTACGCAGGCGGCCCGGTCGCGCTCGCCGCGCGATCGCTCGGCGTGCCGGTCGCGCTCCTCGAGCCGAACAGCGTCGTCGGCCTCTCGAATCGGCTGCTGGCTCCGGTCGTCGTGCGCGCGTACACCGCGTTCCCCGAGGCCGAGCGCTACCTCCGCCCGAGCGTCGTGCTGCGCGCTGGCGTCCCGCTCCGGCGCGCGTTCGCGCGATCGCCGTACGTGGCCAAGCCCGACCGCGTCGACGTGCTGGTGCTGGGGGGCAGCCAGGGCGCGAAGGCCCTGAACGAGGTCGTTCCGCGCGCGATCGCGCGGGCGGTGGCACAGGGCGCGGCGCTCCACGTGCGCCACCAGACGGGCCGCGATCGCGACGTCGAGGTGCGCGGGGTCTACGAAGCGCTCGGCGTGGGGGCGCGGGCCGAGGTCGTGGCCTTCATCGACGACGTGGCCGCCGCCCTCGGCGCCGCGGACATCGTCGTGGCTCGGTCGGGCGCGTCGTCGTACGCGGAGCTATGCGCGGTCGGCCGCGCGTCGATCCTCGTGCCCTACCCGCACGCGGCGGATGACCACCAGCTCGGCAACGCGCGGTCGCTCGAGCGCGCCGGCGCCTCGGTGGCCCTACCGCAGGTGGACGCGACCGTCGGTCGCCTCGCCGACGAGCTCCGACGCCTCGCGGCCGACGCGCCGCTCCGCGCGCGCATGGCGGCCGCGGCCGCGGCGCTCGGAACGCCCGACGCGGCCGTCCGCGTGGCAAGCGATCTTCTCTCCCTCGCCCGGCCTCGCGCCGCGGGAGGCGAGGGCTCTCGAGGAGGCATCTAGTGTTTCGCGGTCGCGTAAGGCACGTGCATTTCGTGGGGATCGGCGGGGTCGGCATGAGCGGCCTCGCCGAGATCCTCCGGTCGCTCGAGTTCGACGTCTCCGGGTCGGACCTCAAGGAGAACAGCACGACGAAGCGCCTCGAGTCGCTCGGCGTGCGCGTCGACGTCGGCCACCGCGCGGAGAACGTGCGCGGCGTCGACGTCGTCGTCTACTCCAGCGCGATTCGCCCCGAAAACCCCGAGATATTCGAGGCTCGTGCGCTCGGCATCCCGGTCATCGCCCGCGCGGAGATGCTCGCCGAGCTGATGCGCGTGAAGTACGGCGTCGCGATCGCCGGCTCGCACGGCAAGACGACGACGACCTCGCTCGTCGCGACGATCCTCCGCCACGCCGGGCTCGACCCGACCGTGGTCGTCGGCGGCAAGATGGCGGCGCTCGGGTCGAACGCGCGCCTCGGCGCCGGTGACCTGCTCGTGGCCGAGGCGGACGAGAGCGATGGCTCGTTCTTGCGCCTCACGCCGACGATCGGCGTCGTGACGAACATCGACCCCGAGCACCTCGACCACTACGGCACGCTCGAGCGGCTGAAGGAGGCCTTCATCGAGTTCGCCGCGGGCGTCCCGTTCTACGGGCTCGCGGTCCTGTGCCTCGACCACCCGCAGGTGCAGGACATCCTGCCGCGCATCCCGCGTCGGCACGTGACGTACGGCGTCAGCCCGCAGGCCGACTACCAGGCGCGAGGCATCCAGTTTCGCGGGCTCGAGACGAGCTTCAGCGCCTATCGCCGCGGCCAGCCGCTCGGCGGCTTCACCGTGCGCATGCCGGGGGCGCACAACGTGCTGAACACCCTCGCCGCGATCGCGGTGGCCGACGAGCTGGAGGTGCCGCTCGACGTCACCAAGCAGGCGCTCGCGACGTTCGGCGGCGTCGCCCGGCGCTTCACGGTGGTCGGCGTCACCGAGGGCGTGACGCTCGTCGACGACTACGGCCACCACCCCGCCGAGATCCGCGCGACGCTCGAGGCGGCGCGGCGCGCGTACTCCGGCGATGACCACCGTGTCGTCGTCGCGTTCCAGCCGCACCGCTACACGCGCACGCGCGACCTGTTCGAGGACTTCACGCGCGCGTTCAATCAGGCGGACGTACTGCTGGTGACCGACATCTACGCCGCCGGCGAGGCGCCGGTGCCGGGCGCGACCTCGGAGCGGCTCGTGCAGTCGATTCGAGAGCACGGCCACCATGACGCGCGCTACGTGGCGAACAAGGCGGACCTTCCCGAGGTGCTCGAGGGGCTGGTGCGGCCCGGTGACGTCGTCATCGCGCTCGGCGCGGGCGACGTGAACGCCTGCGTTCGCGACCTCAAGGCGAGGCTCGATGCCCGCGCCGCCGCGCGCGCGGCCGCCGAGGGGCCGAAGCCATGAGCGCGCCGCCGGCCAACGTCCGGCGCGCGCCGCGCCGCGGCGTGGTCGTCGAGGCGCCGCTCGATCCGATGGGGGCAGGCGAGCCGTCGCCGGCGCCGCCGCCGACGTCGCGCTCCGTGCGGCCACCAGGGCCTGCCCGCGGCGAGCCGAGGGCGACCGCGAAGGCCGCGCAGCCGAGCCGCCTCTCGCGCATCGCGCAGGTCGTGGCGGGCGGAGCGATCGTCCTCGCCGCCTCGGCCGCCGTCGGGTGGGGCGCGCGTCGCTACATCGTGTCGAGCCCGCGCTTCGCGGTGCGCACGGTGCTCGTCGACGGTGCGCACCGCCGTCCGGCCGACAAGATCGCCTCGGAAGCTGGCGTAGCGGTCGGCGGCAACATCTTCGCCATCGACCTCCGCAACGCGGGCGCGTCCATCCCCGCGGCCGACCCCTGGATCGAGCGCGCGACGGTCACGCGCAAGCTGCCGTCGACCGTGCAGATCACCGTCGTCGAGCGCGAGGCTCGCGCGCTCGCCTCGATCGGGGGCGATCTCTACCTTGCCACGCGCGACGGTGACCTCTTCAAGCGGGCGGGCGCCGACGACCCGCTCGATCTGCCGCTCGTCACCGGCGTCACCCCCGAGCAGGTCGCCAGCGATCGCGCGGGCGTCGTGCTGACGGTCAAGCGCCTCCTCGACGTCGCCGACGAGCTCGATCGAACGGGCATCTCGAAGACTCGGCCGCTGCAGGAGCTGCACCTCGAGCGGGACGGTTCGCTGGTTGCCACCGTGGGCCGTGAGGCGATCCTCGTGCACCTCGGGCAGCCCCCGTACCGCGACAAGATCGAGCAGGCGTCGCGCGTGCTCGGCGAGGTCGCGCGGCGCAAGGCGAACGCGTCGATCCTCTTCCTCGACAACGACGCTCACCCCGAGCGCGTCGTGGTGCGGATGCGATGAGCGGGCATCAAAACTTGGCCACCTTCCGTGGAGCGTGGCAGCTTCGGCCTCGGTCGGCGCGGCGCGCGGCCTCGCTTCCGGCGGATCTCCGCTGCGAGGGCGAGTCCGTGGGGCCCGACCGCGCGGCCGGCGGGGCGCGCGGCGGCGTCGCATCGGACCTCGGCAGTACGGACGAGGCGCGCATTGCGCGCGCGGAGCACCGGGTGGAACTCGAATGAAGAGCCGGATGGACACTTCCGAGATTGTCGTCGGTCTCGACATCGGCACGACGAAGGTGTCGGCGGTCGTCGGCGAGGTCGACGCCGACGGGATCACCATCCTCGGTGTCGGGACGGTCCCTTGCCGCGGTCTGCGCAAGGGCGTCGTCGCGAACATCGACTGGACGGTGCGGTCGATCGAGGACGCCGTCGAAACGGCCCGGCAGATGGCCGGCGTCGAGATCCGCACGGTCTACGTCGGCGTCGCCGGCAGTCACCTCCGTTCGACGGGATCCGAGGGCGTCGCCGCCATCACGGGCGGCGAGGTCACGCGCGCCGACGTGGACCGCGTGCTCGAGGGCGCGCGGGCGATCCCGCTCGACGCGGACCGGCAGATCCTCCACGCGCTGCCGCGGGAGTTCACCGTCGACAATCAGGACGGCATCCGCGACCCGGTCGGGATGAGCGGCGTCCGCCTCGGCGTGAAGGTCAACCTCATCACGGCGGCCACGTCGTGCGTGCAGAACGTCGTCCGGTGCGCCGAGCGTTGCGGCCTCACGGTCGCCGACGTCGTGCTGCAGCCGCTCGCGAGCTCCGAGGCCGTGCTCTCCGAGGACGAGAAGGAGATCGGCGTCGCGGTCATCGACATCGGCGGCGGGACGACCGATCTGCTGCTCTACGTCGACGGCGGCATCGCGCACGCGAGCGTCATCCCCGCCGGCGGCAACAACGTCACCGCGGACATCGCGGCGGGCCTCCGCACGCCGATGGGCGAGGCCGAGCGGCTCAAGCGCAGCTCCGGCTGCGCGCTAGGCCGCATGGTCGGCGACGACGAGGAGATCGAGGTGCCGGGCGTCGGCGGTCACCCGCCCCGCAAGGCGGCGCGTCGGGTGCTCTCGGACATCATCGAGCCCCGGATCGAGGAGATCTTCGCCGTCATCCGCAAGCGGATGGAGGACAGCGGGATGCTCGAGCAGCTCTCCGCCGGCGCGGTGCTGACCGGCGGCGCGGTGCTCATGCAGGGCATGACCGAATTCGCCGAGGAGATCCTCGGCATGCCCGTCCGCCTCGGCGTCCCCGTCGGCGTGAAGGGCATCACGGGGCTCGTCGCCGGGCCGCAGTTCGCGACCGGCGTCGGCCTCGTGCAGTACGGCGCCAACGCGCTCGCGCTCGCTCGCGAGCGGCAGTTCGCGACCGAGGCGCTGATCGTCCGAGCGACGCAGCTTCCCCAGGGTGGGCGGGGCCGGTCGCCGGACTCTGCGCGCTCCCACGAGGCTCCGCGCGACCCCGAGGCGCCGCTGAAGAAGAGCGGGCTTCTGGAGTGGCTCAGGGCCGCATTCTGAGCATGACGGGGTCCCGCAAAGTTTGGTAGAGATCATCGATTGAATAGGCTGTTTGGAATCTTGTAGCGACGGTCTCGAGGGGGAAGAGGCGCCCACTCGAACAGCCGCCGCTCGGCGAACGACGCGTTGCCCTACTTCGTAGGGGCGCCGTGTTCGCAGGCGCTTCGGTACTTGCATCATTCCGGGAGGAGTTCATGAGTTTCTCCATCGAGTTCGCCGACGAGCACGCCGGCTACGACGCTCGCATCAAGGTCATCGGCTGCGGCGGTTCGGGCGGCAACGCCGTCAATACGATGATGAATTTCGGCCTGGAAGGGGTCGAGTTCATCGTCATCAACACGGACGCCCAGGCGCTCGCGGCGAGCACCGCGCCGCTCAAGCTTCCCATCGGGTCCGCGGTCACGCGCGGCCTCGGTGCCGGTGCCGATCCGGAGAAGGGCCGAAAGGCCGCGCTCGAGGACGTGACGCGAATCAAGGAGCTGATCACGGGCGCCGACATGGTGTTCGTGACGGCCGGCATGGGCGGCGGCACGGGTACGGGCGCCGCGCCCGTCATCGCGCAGCTGGCTCGCGAGGAGGGCTGCCTGACCGTCGGCGTCGTGACGAAGCCGTTCTTCTTCGAGGGTCGTCAGCGCGCGCGCCGCGCGGAGCTGGGCCTCGCGATGCTCTCCGAGCACGTCGACACGCTGATCACGATCCCGAACCAGAAGCTCCTGTCGCTCGGCGACGAGGACCTCTCGTTCGTCGACGCGTTCCGCAAGGCCGACGAGGTGCTCTACCAGGCCATCAAGGGCATCAGCGACCTCATCACGCAGAACGGCATCGTCAACGTCGACTTCGCCGACGTGAAGACGGTCATGTCGAACATGGGCCGCGCGCTCATGGGCACCGGCTGCGCCAAGGGCCAGGGCCGCGCGAGGCTCGCAGCGGAGATGGCGATCGCTTCGCCTCTCCTCGACGACATCTCCGTCGACGGCGCCACGGGCGTCCTCATCAACATCGTCGGCGGTCCCGACATGCGGATGAGGGAGATCGAGGAGGCCGCCACGCTCGTGCAGGAGCAGGCGCACGAGGACGCGAACATCATCTTCGGCGCGACCATCGACGAGCAGATGGGCGACATGATCAAGGTGACGGTCATCGCGACCGGCTTCGATCAGGCCGTGGCGGAGATTCCGATGCAGTACGCGAGCGCGCAGCAGTCGCGGCCCACCGCGACGGCGATCTCGGCCGTGCCTGCGCGTATCACCTCGTCCGCGCCCGCGCCGCTCTCGCGTCGCGAGGCGGCGCCGATGCCGTCGCAACGTCCGGCGGCCGGTCCGACGCAGCGCCCGATGCCGGGGAGCTGGAGCGCGGAGCCCCCGCCCCGCGAGGAGGACTTCTCGTTTCCGACGCGTCGTGGCGCGAGCCCGCTCGGGGGCGCCGCGGCGAGCACCGGGGCGACCCGCGAACGGCCGACGTTCGTGCCGCCGCTCGAATCCGACTGGGACTCGCCGGCGTTCCTGCGCCGCGGTCCTCAGTAGCATCCGCCCGGCGCGTCCGCGCCGGGACTGCCCCCAACTCTCGATCCTCACGGCGCGATCGACCGAACGAACGCCTCCGAAGCGGGTCCCCGTCCTCCCGGCGGGGTCCCGCGGATCGGTCGACGTTGACAGGCCGCCGGAACGCCTTATTTTCACCGCGCCCTTGCGCCTAAGGCAGGCGACTTCGGGCCGCGGGAGTGGGTGGACGGTCGCCCCCCCGAGTGGAGCCGGTTGTCGGGCATGACGACAGAGAAACGCGATTACTACGAGGTCCTCGGCGTCGCCCGGGATGCCGGCGGCGACGAGGTCCGCAAGGCGTACCGCCAGGCCGCGCTGAAGAACCACCCCGATCGGAACCCCGGTGACGCCGCCGCGGAGGCGCGCTTCAAGGAGGCGACCGAGGCGTACCAGGTGCTCTCCGACGACGACAAGCGCGCGCGCTACGATCGGTTCGGGCACGCGGGCGTCGAGGGCGTGGCCGACGCGGGCGGCGACATCTTCTCGCACTTTCAGGACATTTTCTCCGAGTTCTTCGGGGGATTTGGCGGCGCCGGCGGGCCGCGACGGCGCAACGGGCCCGCTCGCGGGCACGACGTGCGCGTTCAGCAGCGGTTGACGCTCCGCGAGGCCCTCCTCGGCTGCAAGCGCGACGTCGTGCTCCGCACGCCCGCGCCGTGCGACGAGTGCGGCGGCACTGGCGCCAAGGCCGGGACGAAGCGAAAGACGTGCGGCACCTGCGGCGGTCAGGGGCAGGTCGCCACGTCGCGGGGCTTCGTGATGTTCACGCAGACGTGCCCCGAGTGTCAGGGCGAGGGATCGGTCGTGAAGGCGCCGTGCCCGTCGTGCGCGGGCGGCGGCGCCGTCGAGAAGACGCGCAAGGTCGTGGTGTCATTTCCCGCCGGGATCGACGGCGGTCAGCGGCTCCGCGTGCCGGGGCAGGGCATGCCGGGCCAGCAGGGCGGACCGGCGGGCGATCTCTACGTCGACGTCGAGCTCGCGGCCGACGACCGGTTCGAGCGCGACGGGCTCGATCTCATCACGAAGCACACGGTCTCGTTCGCCGAGGCCGCGCTCGGGGGGAGCGTGCACGTGCAGATGCCGGACGACTCGGTCGTCTCGATCGAGCTGCCGGCGGGCACGCAGCCGGGCGAGGTGCTCGCGGTGAAGGGCCGCGGGGCGCCGCGCGTGGATGGTCGTGGGCGAGGCTCGCTGCACGTCGTCGTGCAGGTCGAGGTGCCGCGCGCGCTCTCCGCTCGCGCGAAGGAGCTGCTGCGCGAGCTCGAGAGCGAGCTGGCGAAGGACCGAGAAGCGAAGATCGCGTAGTCGCGATGGGCCGCGGGCGGCCCGTTCGGGGCTGCGCGCGGCTGCGCCCGTGGCCGCTCGCCAGAACCGAACACGGCGCCAGCATTGCGCGGGCCGGCTCGACGGCGGCGCGACCGTGCGAGTGCGACGGGGGGCGGCGGGTCAGCGGCCGATGCCGACCCAGGCGCCTGCGCACGCGAGGCCGAACGCCACGGGCGCGAAGGCGAGCGCGAAGACGAGCGACACGGGCGCGGCGAGGCCGAGCAGGACGAGCGACCCGAGGATCGCGAGCCCGGCCGAGAGCGCAGGCTCGATGACGCTGTGCGTGGCCGACGCGCGCGCGACGAGGTAGCCGGCGACGGGGAACGCCGCGAGCGTCGCGCTGCCGAGGAGCAGGAGCGGGGCGGCGCCGCCTTGCGAGGACTCGGCGCGATCGACGGCCGCGAAGTCGACGCCGAGGCGGTGTCCGAGCACGACCGCGCCGGCGAGCAGCGCGGTCATGACGCCCGTGGTCACGAGGGCTCCGAAGGCGGTCCAGCCGAGGGTCACCGGCCGCTCGGCTCGGCGGAGCGCGTCGCGCACGGCCTCGAGGGTGGGGGGGGTGATCGAGGGCAGGAAGCGTCGCGGTCGCGGGCCGGGGGCGCGGCGCTCGCGTTCGGTGATGGTCCGTCCACCCGCGAGCGCAACGAGCGACATCGCCGCGAGGATCGGCGCCGTCGCGAGCAGCGCGGCGTGTCCACGCTCGAACGCGAGGTGGTCGAAGAGGCCGTTGAAGAGCATGGCGGCGAGCCAGGTCGCGTCGAACGCACGCCCGCCGAGGCGTTTGTGCGGATCGCGGCCGAGCACGAAGCCCCAGCTCGCAGCGAAGAAGAGGTGCGCCGGCACCGCGACCCACGCGGAGAGCAGCGCCCACGGGTCGGGCGTCCCCGCGGCGAGCTCGCGGGCGCCGCGCACCGTGACGAAGCCGAGCGCGCACAGCGCGGCGCGTACGACGGCGGAGCGCAGGTCGGGCGTCGCGCGGGAGCGCCACACGGGGACGAACGCCGCGAGCTTCAGGCCCTGATCGAGCGGCGCCGCGACGAGGAAGGCGTAGGCGAGCACCGCCGCGTCCGCCGAGGGGCCGACGTGCCGCGCGACGCCGGTGGCGTCGGTGATCGCTCCCTCGATCCCCGCGGCCAATGCGTACGCCACCGCGCCGAGCGCGACCGCAGCGAGATCCGGGCCGATCCGGGGGCTGCGGCCCGCGCGTCGGAGCGCGGCGAACGCGATCGCGAACGGGGCGAGCGCGCCGAGAGCCACCGCGGCCATGCGGACGAGGGCCATGCGCGGGGCTAGAGCGACGCTCGCGGAGGACGGCGTCGAGGCGCGCGCGTCGAGGTCATGCCGAGCTGCAGGCTAGAAGTGCAGCCCGAGGACCCCGGTGATCGCCAGGGCCGAGCCGTAGCTCGTCCCATCGAGGGCGAGCGCGTCGGCCTTGGCCTGCTGCGGGTCGGACGACGACAGGCTGCCCTTGATCTTGTTGATCTGGTCGAGCGAGACGCCGGGCCGCGTGAGGCCCATGAACTCCCAGCTCACGGCGGCGCCGAGCGAGAAGACGGGCGTGAGGTAGTAGTCGAGCCCGCCGCCGACGCGCGCGTAGTAGCCGCGGATGCTCACCGTCGTGTCGGTGAGGTTCTGCGTCACGTTGCCCAGGCCGACGTAGCCGCCGCCGAGGTCGATGCGCGGCTCGAAGTTGCCGATGGGGATGTGGATGCCGAGCTCGCCGCCGGCGCTGAAGAGCTGCCACGACTTGAAGAGGCCGAGGCGCCCGCGCCCGCCGAGGGTGAAGAACAGGAGGCGCAAGCCGAGGCCCGCGCCGATCACGCCGCCGCTCGCGCTCGTGTCGAAGAAGCCCGCGCTGAAGTTCTGCTGGTCGACGTTGAACGTCTGGAGGCCGACCTGCTGGAAGCCGCCTTCCACGTTCAGGTAGACCCACTCGATGCCGCGGCCGGAGTCCTGCTCCTTGGCTTTGTCGAGCTCCTGCGTGGTCCCGGTGGGATTCGTCGGGGCCGCCGGCTGCGGCGCGATGGGCGGCGGCGGCGCCATCCCGCCCGCCTGCATGCCCCCGAACGGCGCGGGCTGCTGGGGCTGCTGCTGCTGCGGTGAGGCCGTCGGCGGCGAGCCCCAGCCCTGCGCGGTCGCGGAGGACGCGGACGCGAGCACCGAGAAGGCCGTGGTGATCGCCGCGATCGAGCGCGTACGACGGGGCCGCCTCACGATCCCTCCTCTCGCGGAGTGTGGAGCTCGTCGGCGTCGATCGCGGCCGCTCCCGCGACCCGGTACGCGCCGTCGAGCCAGCGGCCGAGGTCGACGAGCTTGCACCCCGCCGAGCAGAACGGAAACGCCGGGTTGCGCGAGCGCGGTGCGCGTGCGCGGCCACAGATCGAGCACGCGCCCGCCGAGCCCTTGTCCATGCGCGCACCCTAGCACTTCGCTCCGGGGATCGGGCGAGCGGCGCGGCGCGCCGACCGTGCTCTCGCGCGCGAGCCGCCCGCCCGCGCTGCCGGCGCCGCTCAGGGAGCGGCTGCCGTGGCGACCGCGACCCGCACCATGCGGACCGAGACGTCGACGCGACGCCCGCCGACCTGCGTGAACGACGCCGTGCCGCGCCCCGCCTCCCAGGTGTAGCGCAGGCCGAACGATCGCGCGGCTTCCTCTTCCTCCGCGTCCAGCTCGCTCACGCGCGCCGAGATCTCGAGGCGCTGGCTCCCGCGCGCGAGCCCGCCGGGGCCCAGCGCGAAGGTGCCGGCCTCGAGCATCGCCACCGTGCGCCGCGCGAGGGACACGAGCGCTCGCGGCGGGGTGCGCGTTTCGACCTCGAACCCCGTCACGTGGCCGCGCTCGTCGACCTCGAGGGAGAGTTCGATCCTCCCTGCGTCGCCCGCGGGCGCGCTCTTCCAGAGCGGGTCGGCGTCGCACGCGGGCGGGATCGCGCGGGTGAACGCCCTCCCGAGATCGCGGACGCCGCCCGCGCCCTCCGCGCCGAACGACCCCGCGTTGCCCGCGCGCGCGCCGGACCCTCCCATGGCGCCAGCTCCGTCGGTCGGCGCGGCGCTCCGACCCGCGGGCCTTGGCGCGGTCGGTCGGCCGTCCGGCGTCGTCGGCGCGGGCTTGGCGCGCGCCTCGCC
>CAIVJW010000164.1 GCA_903906315.1 uncultured delta proteobacterium
CCTCGGCGAGCGCGCCCGCGTCGCCCGGCGCCGGCCGGCGCGTCGAGCTGCGCGTCGGGCCTACCGTGCTTGGCTCTGCGCCGATCGACGCCGACGCGCACGCGCAGGACGTGATGCTCGAGGTGCCACGCGAGGCCCCGTCCAAGGCCGCGCTCCACGTGCGGCTCACGGGCGCCGACGCGATCGCCGAGGACGACGACGCGCCGGTCGTCGCGGCCGGCGGCGCGCTGCCGCTCGCGGTCATCGCCGACGCGATGACGAGCCAGGTCGCCACCGGCGGGCCGCCGCCCGTCGAGCAGGCCTTCGCCGCGCTCGAGCTCGACGCGCAGGTGCGCCCGCTGCCGACGCTGCCCGAGCACCCCGACGAGCTCGCCGCGTTCGCGGGGGTGCTGGTCGACGACGCCCCCGGCTTCACCCCGGAGACGCGCCGCGGGCTCGCCGCGTGGGTCGAGCACGGCGGCGTCGTGCTCCTCACGCTCGGCCCGCGCGCCGCGGCCGCCCCGCTCGGCGCCGGCTTCGACCCGCTCGTGCCCGGCATCGTGCGCTGGGCGCCCTCGCCCGCTCCCGGCATCGACCCGGCCAGCGCGCCGCTCCTCGGCCCCTCGGTCGGCGGCCTCGCGAAGCTCGCGCCGCGCGGCCGCGCGGGCATCGACCCCGCCGCCACCGTGGGCGCCGACGTCCTCGCGCGCTGGACCGACGGCGCCCCCTTCCTCGTGCGCCGACCGCTCGGCCGCGGCGCCGTCCTCGCGCTCACCCTGCCCCTCTCGACCGAGGAGAGCGACCTCGCCCTGCGCCCCGCGTTCCTCGCGCTGCTCGAGCGCTTCGTGGACGCGACCCGCGCGCGCGGCGGCACGCGCCGCATCGAGGTCGGCGACGCCTTCACCTTCGACGGCTTCAAGGACATCACGGTCCGCCGCCTCGCCGAGGGCGGAGGCTCCGCGCGCCCGGTCCCGATCACCCGCAACGACGGCCGCCCGCGCGCCGAGCCCGCCGTCGCCGGCCTCTACGAGGTCGCGCTCGACGGCGACACCTCGACCCGCGTCGCCGCGATCGCCGAGCGCGAGATCGATCTCCGCCCCCGCAAGGTCGAGCCCCCGGCCCGGTCCGCCGACCTCGGCGGCGTGGCCTCCTCGATCGACGCCTCGCCATACCTCGCGCTCGCGCTGCTCGGGCTGCTGGCCGCCGAGCTCGTCGTGCGCGCGATCGGGCAGCGGCGCGCGCGGGAGCCCGCCGCGTCGTAGGGCGATCCTCGCGGCGCCCCGCCGCAAGGAGGGCGATCTCGGCGTCGGCTGCCCGGCCCCGTCGGCCCCCAAGCCGAAGCTCCTCCTCCTCGATTTCGATCCCGACTACGGCCCGGACCTCTCGGACGAGGACGCGAGCGCCGCGTTCGACGCGGCCTGGAACGGCGCGGCCGCCGGCGCGCTCGGCGCGACCCTCTCCTTCGGCGACTCGAGGGTGACCTTCTTCGCGCCCGCGGTGACGGACTGGCTCGAGACCGGCCTCGACTTCGACCCCGCGACGGCCGAGCACGTCGTCTTCCTCAACGCACGCCGACCGCGCGCCGGAGGGCGCGCGCCGACACCGCGGGTGCGATGCGCCCACCGATCTGCCGCGGCGCCGTCCTCGCGCTCACCCTGCCGCTCTCGACCGAGGAGCGCGGAACGTCCCGCGCGCGGCGCCAACGACTCAGCCCGGACGCGCCGGGCTGCACCTCATCCGCGGGTCGCTCGCGAGCGATCGCCGCGCGACCTCAGCCTGCGGGGACGATCTTCAGGTTCTCGATCGTCATCGACTCCGCCGCGTCGCACTTCTCATCGTTCGCGAGCTTCGAGTTCGGAACGAGCACGTTGACCTTGCCGCCGCCGGACACCTCGCCGGTGCCCTCACCCGTGACGACCGTCCCGTTCTTGCACACGGCCTTGATGTCCCAGGTCACCGTGACCTTGGAGTCGCCCAGGGTCTGCGAGACCTCGCAGTTCATCCCCTCCGCGGCGCCCTTGCAGGAGACGTTGGCTTTCACCTCCGACTTGCAACCGCTGATCGCGGCGAGGGACATGACGATCGCGCCGACGACGAGCGATAGCTTCTTCATAAACTTCTCCACGAGTTGGCTCCGGTCACGCTTGACCCTGAACAAAACCCGTCACGGTACATCAGGCCACACCGGACCGTCGCCGAAATACGCCTGAAGCCGCCTGCCGCATCGCCGCGCGGCCCCGGTCGCGCTCGCAAGGAGCCGCTCGCGGCGGCGGCTACCTCGCCGGGGGACTCAGCCTCCGCCCCGGACCGACAGCGCGCAGCACACGTCGAAGTCCGCCGCGTCGCCCGGGTTCTCCGCGACGCAGCCGGCCGAGAACCCGGCCTGCTGCGTCTCCGCCGACGAGCAGTCGAGCTTGCGCGGGTGGTCCGTGCCCTCGCAATCGGAGTCGGTCAGCGTGTCGGCCGGCTCGGAGCACGCGATGCGCGTCTCGACCTGGCCGCTCACCGTCTTGGGGCAGCACACGTCCAGCGACCCGGCCTTCTCGGCGACGCAGCCGGCGTCGAGCGCGGTTTTTTGGGCGGCCGAGGTGTCGCAGTCGAGCTTGCGGGGGGTACCTGCGTGCCCGTCGCAGTCGTTGGTCGTGTCGGCGTCGTCCTTCTGCCGACAGTCGACCGCGTCGCTACCGCTGCCACTACCATTGCGACTCCCCGTCGAGCTCGAGCCGCACGCGGTGAGCGCAGCACAAAGGACGACACACCCCATTCGTCTCATGTTCCCTCCCTGGTCCGAGTGACCGTGGAAGGCTACGCGACGGGAGGCGCGTCTGCCAACGCAGCGGGAGCCCCTCGTTCACCGGGCGCGCGGCGTCAGGGCCCGCACCTCGGCACGCACCGGCGCCCCCGATGGCATCCCTTCTTTCGGGCGCAACGAGCGCCTCGGGCGCGGCCTCCGCGTCGTGCGTACCCGACACCGCCGTGCGCGCGGCACCCTCGATTGAACGCCTCTCCCGCTCGACGATCGCGGCGCCGGCGCGGGGCGATCGCGGGCCCTCTGCCAGGCTCGTCCGCTCGGCGCGCGAACGCTCCACGGCTTGGGCGCCCCACGGTTCGAGCGTGTCGACCGAGGGCTGCGTCATCATCAGTCCGTCATTGGCGAGGTCGTCCCAGCTCTCCGATCCGCCTCCCTCTGCCGTCAGGTGGCAGACGACTGGAGCGGCGGCGGTGGGGACGCCGGGATCGTCGGCGCGACTCGTCGATATGGCGGCGAGGTCCTCGACCCGTCGAATTCGATGGTAGGCCTGCGACAGGCCCATTGATGTAGCCGCCGAGCGACGTCCGGCGAGCGCCGAAGCACGCCCGGAGGCGCCGCGTCCCCATTCACCCTCGGGCCCCGATCCGTCATCGCCCCTCCACACCCACGAGCACGCCCGCCCCGAACGTGCCGCTCGCCGAGCGGGCATTCAGACGTCCCCCGAGCCCCAAGGCAGGGCGTGCGGAGCATTAGCGCGGCCACGCGCGTGCGGTCGGGATTTCAGGGACCAGGGCCGTCTCGCGAACGGGAAGCGGGCACGGGCTACCGGGCACGTCGGTCCGGTAAGCAGATCCCGCTTCCGCGCCATGCGGCCGGCGCGAGCGGAAGCGAACCGTTCACCGGCCTCGCCGGTCGTTCGTCGCCACCTCGCTCACGCCGGCGGACGCCAGATCTCCCGCCGTCGCGCTAGGCCACCCGCAGCGCCCGCAGGATCGGCAGCTGCTTGGCCTCGAAGCGCTGCGCCATCCGCTCGAGCTCGGCGAGGTTCTCCTGCGGACCGTCGAGCGGCTTGCCTTCGAGCACGATGCGCTGCCCCTGGGAGGCGAGCACCTCCCACGCCGATCGGGCCCACTCGGCGGGCGCCTTCTTGCCCTGCTTCAGCGCCACGAGGAAGAGCTGCTGGAACCGCCCGACCGCGACGCCGCCGCCCGTCACCGGGCTCGCCAGGTAGCCGACGTCGGCGCTGCTCTGCGCATTGGCCATCAGCTGGACGTTCAGCCGGTCCGACGTCGGCTTGGCCTTGGCCGCCGTCGCCTCGTCCTGCACCGGCGCCAGATGCCCGACGCCCGTGAGCACCGCCACGGACTGCAGCAGCTGCGCGACGTTGACCCCCTTGCCGGCCACCGCGCGCTCGATCTCGCCCACCGTGCGCACCTTATGGTCGGCCAACAGATCCAGAATCGGCGCGTACACCGCCTCGCTCAGGCTCGCCTCGCCCAGCGCGCCCGCGGCCTTGAGCGGCACGTCGGGCCGATGCGACACCAGGACCACCCGCTGTGCCCGCAGCGCGGCCGACTGCTCGAGCGCCGGCAGCCGCCGCACGCCCTTGACCCAGCAGTCGCGCCGGAACTGCTGATTGACCATGAAGTCGCGCACGCTCTCGCGGAACATCGGGTCGGGGATCTCGCGCAGGAACGCCTGCTGTTCCGCCGTGAGGCTGAGGGCGTCGACGTGGTCGAGCAGGCTGGCCGGACAGGCGTACTGGACCTTCGCCGGCTCGAGCCAGTCCGCCATGGTGGCGAAGTGCATCGGGTGCCAGTCGCGGTTGAAGTACTCGTGCGCGAGGTAGTGGCGGCTCTGCTCCCGGAGCTTCTTGATCCGCTCGCCGACGAGCGGATTGGCGCGGGCGAAGAGCGGCGTCGTCGCCATGAGCTTGTCGGCGAACTCCAGCGCCCCGTCGATGCGGTTGACGATGCCCCGGCCCTCGGAGCCCAGCACCTCGGCGTGCTCGGTCATCAGGTGGCGCATCGGCGCGAAGGCCGCCCAGCCGGGGAAGGTATTGTAGCTCACGTAGAGTACGCCGCCGACCTTGAGCTTGCGGCGCACGAAGTCCGCGATCTCGCGGCGGTTGTCGTCCGAGATCCAGCTCCAGATGCCGTGCAGCCCGAGGTAGTCGAAGTCCGGCAGGTCGGCACGGTGGCAGAAGTCGGCGAAGGCCTCGTCGTACAGCCGCGCGTCGTTGCCCGAGGCGGTCGCCAGCGACTGCGCGAAGCCCGCCTGCGAGGGGTTGAAATCCGTGCCGTACCAGCGCGTGGGCGACGCCGCCGCGTGCAGGTTGGCCGAGAGACCCTGGCCGAAGCCGAGCTCGCAGGCCGTTCCGCATTCCGGCGCGACGATCCCCGCCGACGTCAGGGCCAGGCGGGTCCGCAAGGGGTTGAGCTCGGCGTAGTATCCAAAGGTGTAGCCAATGTCGGCCACGTAGCCGCCGGTCCAGTCGGTCATGGTCTCTCCTGTGACGAGCGTGCAGCCGAGGGCGAAGGCCCTCATTGCATGGGGGGATGGGCTCCGCGATCGGACGAGGTCAGCTCGGCAGCGTACGCGCCTTCCGGGCTCGGGAGCCAGCGGAGGACACGCACCAGCGCCCGCCGGCGCGCTCCGCTGCACGGTCGACGCGCACGCACGCCACGCCGCCGATCGCCATCACCGCGGCCCCTGTCCTCGCGCCGGACGGCTCGAGGTCGGCGCCCGATACTCACGCGCCGGCACGGATTCGCCGGTCCCCCGGCGAGTCGGGAGGCATAAACAATCCACCACGGAGGCACATGAAACACAGAAACATCCGACAAGACCCTCTGTGCCCTCTGTGCCTCTGTGGTTGATCCCTCGGTATTTCTGGACCGACCTTCAGTGCGTCTGCCAGTGCGGCGGAATGTCGTCGAGGTCCGGCGCGGGCGCGGGCTCGAGGCGACGGCGGACGCCATTGGCCTTGAAGGCGTGCTCGGGCCCGGGGAACGACCGCGCGCGCACCTCGTCGACGTAGGCGCGCGTGGCGCCGAGGATCTGCTGGCCCACCTCGGCGAAGCGCTTGGCGAACTTCGGCGCGAGGTCCGGGTACATGCCGAGCAGGTCGTAGCAGACGAGCACCTGCCCATCGCAGCCGCTGCCCGCGCCGATGCCGATCGTCGGCACGCTCACGAGGTCGGTGATCTCCTGGGCGAGATCGGGCGGGATCGCCTCGAGCACGATCGCGTACGCGCCGGCCTCGTCGAGCGCGCGCGCGTCGGCGATCACGCGATCGGCCGCCGCCTCGCCCTTGCCCTGCACCTTGAAGCCGCCCATCGCGTGCACCGACTGGGGCGTGAGGCCGACGTGGCCCATGACCGGAATGCCGGCTCCCACGATGCGGCGCACGTGCTCGGCGACCTCCTCCCCACCCTCGAGCTTCACGCTCTCGCACGAGCCGTCCTTGACGAGCTTGCCGGCGTTTTCGAGCGCCTGCAGCGCCGAGACCTGGAAGCTCATGAACGGCAGGTCCCCGACGACGTGCGCCCGCCGCGCGCCGCGAGAGACGGCGCGCGCGTGGTAGCAGATCTCGTCGACCGTCACGGGCAGCGTCGTCGGGTGGCCCTGCACGACCATGCCGAGCGAATCGCCGACGAGCAGCAGGTCCGCGCCGCCCTCGTCGAGCAGGCGCGCCATGGTGAAATCGTAGGCCGTCACCATCGCGATCGGGACGCCGCCCTTGCGCGATCGAACCTCGGGGACGGTGACCTTCTTGACGGCGGCCGGGCCGCCTCGATCGGTGGAGCGCCCGTCGGGCTGCCCCCCTCGCTTCTCCCCATCGCTGGGTCCGTACATGGGTACCTCCGGGTCGCGGCCGCGTGAGCGGTCCACGCCTGGTGCGAAGCCTAGAGCAGGCCCCGCCCCCACGCCAAGCACCTCCGATCGCCCACGGCGCCCCCCGGCGACGCGGCCGTCCGAATCAGCGCCGGCGACGTCGCGCGACCGCGAGACGGCAAGAAAACCACCTCCCGCGCCTCCACGCCCGCCTCGCACCGCCCAGCCCTCGCTGGCGGCGTCGCCCGACGGCTGCGACGAGCCGCTGCCGGGGATCTCGCCCGACGCCGCGCTGCCGGCGCCGTAGCCCGGGCGGGTCAGCCGCGGACGCCGGCCGTGTCCTCGTCGAGCCGGCGCATGCCCTCGAGCAGCAGCGCCTCGGGCGACGCGGTGATCGATCGAACGCTCGGCACGAAGCTCGGGTCGAGGCGGAAGTCGCCCTCGTGGAGCGTGAGCATCTTGTAGAACGCGGTCTCGCCGCGGAGCTGCCCCCAGAGCGCGTCGACGACTTGCCCCTCGGCGAAGTGGATCTCGCCGGAGCTGCCGCGCGCCTGGATCTTGAGCGCGCAGGTCTTCCGGCCGTGCCAGAGGATCTGCACCATGTCAGGCAGCCCCATCTCCGCGAGGGAGCCGGAGACGCCCCGCGGCGCGGTGCGCGTCGCGCGCCGGTCGATGAGCTGACGGAGCTTGGCGACGAAGATCTCGGCCGACGCGGGCTTCGAGACGAAGTCGTCGACGCCGAGGTCGAAGGCGCGCTGCGCGCTGAGCCGGTCGGCCTTGCTGGTGAGCACGACCCAGGTGAGGTCGCGGCCCCACGCCGATCGCGGCGCCTCGGCCCGCAGCGCGAGGCCGCCGTCGGGCTCGTCGAGGTCGATCTCGCTGACGACCGCGGAGACGTCGCCGACCTCGAGGTCGCGGCGAGCCTGGGCCACGGTGCGGGCGATCTTGACCTCGAACCCCTGCTCGATCAGGCGCAGCTCGAGGACCGTCGTCTCCTCGGGATCCGGGTCCACGATGAGCGCGAGGTAGCGGTCGGCGAGGAGCTTCGCGCGCATGTCGTCACCGGTCATCGCCTGTCGGAAGAGGTCGACGATGTTCGGGTCGAAGATCGATCCCTTGTACTGCGCGAGCACCTCGCACGCCTCGAACGGGCGCAGCACCTTGCGGTACGGGTTGCGCGGGTTCTGCGTGAGGTCCGCGTACGTGTCGGCGACGGCGAGGATGCGCGCGCCGAGCGCGACCTCCTTGCCCGACTGCCCGCTCGGAAAGCCGTGGCCGTCGAAGCGCTCGTACATCGAGGTGATCGCCTGCGCGGTCTCGGCCGAGAGGCCGACGGAGGCCATGAGGTGCACGGGCAGCTCGAGGCCCTTCGTCGCGGCGATGCGGTGCCCCTCGTACTCGGCGACGTTGAACGGCGTCAGGTGGTAGGTGCCCATCTTGCCGAGGTCGTGCAGGTACGCGGCGACGACGAACGAGTTGGCCAGGGCCGGCGCGAGCCCGATGCGCTCGCAGGTCTTCTTCACGAGGCGCGCGACGGTCGACGAGTGCCCGCGGAGATCCTGGCGCGAGTTCTCGAGCAGGCTCACGAGCACGTTGAGCGTCTCGAGGAACTCGGCGGTGGAGGTGGCCGGCGGCGGCGGGGCGACCGGGGACGGCGCCGCCATGGCCAGCGGCGGCGCGATCGGCGCGGCCGGAGCGTAGGACGCGACCGGCACGACCGGCACCGGCGCGGGGGTCGCCCAACCCGGCTGCACCGCCCACGCGCCGGAGCCACCGCTCGCCGCGGGCTGGGGGGCGACGGCCTGAACGCCGGGCGACGAAGTGTGCGAGGCGCGGCCGGAGAGGGTGATCGGGTCGCCGATCTCGGACGCGCCCGCAGGCGGCACGTAGCTGTGCCCGGTGCGCTGGGGGTCACGCTGGAACGGGTCCGAGGTGGCCAGATCGGTGACCGTGTTGATGGGCCGGAGGAGCGCGTTGAACGCGCCGAGGTCGCGGTGGTAGTGGTGCGCGATGGCCGCGCGCACGGAGGCGGGCCGCGCGACGAGCGCCTTCACGTCGCGCACGCCGGCCGCCATCTTGATCTCGTGCAGCGCGACGTCGTTGTCCGGGTCGGCCGTCACGACCGACAGGACCTTCTTCGCGTCGTCGTAGAGGACGGGGAATACGCCGTGCAAGTCGGCCGTCTTCGGCGACACCTTGCCGACGACCTTCGGGTCGATGGTCACCTTCGCGAGGCGCTCGGTCGACACGAAGCGCGTCCCGAAGAGCGTCGCGATGTACTTGAGCAGATCCCCCTCGGCGAAGATCTCGAGCTCGATGAGCGCGTCCTCGATGCGACCCCGGTGGCGGGTCGCGTACTCGACCGCGCGCGAGTGGTCGACCTTGAGCATGCGCCCCTCGGCGAGGAGCCGATCCGCGACGCGCTGGTTGATGCCCAGGATGGCCATGGCGAGGAAGGTAGGCTCTCACGAGGACGACACGTCGACAAATATCCAAGCGCCGCGGGCGCTCGCCCGCACGGACGAGCCCCCCGCGGGATTGACGCGCGGGCGCTCCGGCGTTCCTACGCACGGCCGCGGGGCAAGGACGACGAGAGGGGACGCGGTGCAGCGAGCGATCGATCGAGCGGGCGACGGGGATCGGGCGGGCAAGCGCGCGCGCGTCGGGCTCCGGGCGGCGGCGGCGGCGGCGGCGGTCGTGCTGTCCGGGTGCGGGTTCGGCCCGGTGTACCCGCCCCGGCCGCCGAGCAGCGCGGGCGACGCGATCGCCGACCCGTCGCCGTCGCGCGTGGTCGTGCACGCGACCGTGTCGTCCCGGGCGATCGCGCGCGCCCTCGACGAGGCGCTGCCGAAGGGCGGCCAGGGCACCTTCCCGCTGCTCGGGAGCGATCGCGGCTTCACGTGGCAGCGGGGCACGCCGACGGTGCGCGTGGGCCAGGGCCGCGTCGCGGTGGACTTTCACGTCGACGCGCGCGCCGACCTGCCGCTGTCGCACGTCGACCTGCCGATCGAGGTGCGCGTGCTCGCGGAGCCCGTCGTGACGTCGGACTACGTCGCGCGGCTTCAGTCGACCGAGGTCACCGTCACCACGAGCGACCGGCTCGTGAAGGCGGCGGACTCGATCGGCGGCGTGCTCGAGAAGGTGAAGAAGGAGATCGAGGGCCGCGTCGCGGCGTTCTCGTACGACCTGCGCCCGATGGTGGCCGAGGCGCACGAGCGCATCGCCCGCCCGCTCGATCTGCCTCTCGGTGACGCGCACGGGTGCGCGAAGCTCGACGTGCTCGGCATCGAGGCCGGACCGACGGTGCTCGCCGACGGGATCGAGAAGGACCTCGCGCTGGTGGTGTCGCCGTCGGTCACGCTGCCGTGCGGATCGATCGGGCCCGCCGCGCCTCCACCGCCGCTCGCCAACGTCTCGACGATCACGCCCGGGCCGTTCGTCGTGACCCTCGCGATCGCGGCCCGCTACGAGGAGCTCACCCGCGCGATGGGCCTCGCCTTCACCGACGGCAAGCTCTTCTTCTCGAAGGAGTTCCCCGGCCTGTACCTCGACAAGCCCGAGGTCTACCCGTCGGGAGAGCTGCTGGTGGTGAAGCTGCACGTCGGCGGGCCGGTGAAGAAGCTCGGTATCGAGACGACGCTCGACGGCGACCTGTTCCTCGCCGGCCACCCGAAGATCGTCGACAACGAGCTCACCGTGCCGGACCTCGAGCCGACCATCGACACGTCGAACCTGCTGCTCAAGCTGAAGGCGACGCTCGACGGGCAGACGCTGCGCGATCAGGCCCGCGCCGCGCTGCGGCTCGACCTCGCGGAGCGGCTCGGCGCGGTGACGAGCAAGCTGTCGACGGAGCTCGGCTTCGGCGACGGCCAGGGCTGCCTGCGCGCGTCGGTCGACAAGGTCGAGGTGACGGGCCTGCACGCCCACGCCGCGTATCTGCGCCTGCAGGTAGCGGTCACGGGGCGCGCGGCGGCGTATCTGCCGTGCCCGAGCCCGTAGGCCCGCCCGAGCCCGTAGGCCTGCCCGACGCCGCGATCGCGGGCCCCTGCCCCGCCCTCCCCCCGAGGTCGGGGGAAGGGAGACCGCGGGACGCGAACGCTACTTCTTGATCGTGCAGCTCGCCGCCGAGGCGACGAACCAGGGGTTCTTCATGTCGCGCCAGGGCCCCTTCGGGTCCCAGCGGACGCTCGGGTTGTTCACCTTGCCGTCGAGGGTGAACTTGCACCGCACGGTGAAGCGCGCGTCCGGCATCTTGCCGCCGGTCATGCCCGAGTCGGTCCACACGCCGGCCGCGAGGATGCGCGTCGGGCTGTTCGGGACCGAATACGGCTTGAGCAGCTTCTTGTCGTCGTCGTTGCCCTTGGCCGACGCCTTGTCGGGCGCGTCGAACGCGCAGTGCTTGCCGGCGACCTCCTCGGGCGAGGCGCACGAGAGGTTGTTGCGGTCGGTCGGCTTGAGCGTGATGTCGAGCTCGACGGTCTGACCGACGGCCCACTTCGTCGACTCGTCGACCGCGGGCGGGCCGGACGGGGGCGGGGGGCCGCCGCTGCCGCCGTCGCCGCGCAGCACCACGTAGCCGAGCACCACCGCCACGCCCACGACGAGCGCGATCGGCACCAGGCCGCCCATGCCGCCCCCCGGACGCGGCGCCGCCGGTCGCGGGCCCGCCGGGCGAGCGGCCGCGGGCTTCGCGGCCGGCTTCGGCTTCGCGTCGGGGTCGGGCTTGGCTTCGGGCTCGTCCTTGGCCTCGGGCTTGGGCTCGGCCTTGGCCTCGCTCGACTCCGCGTCCTCGGTCCCCGCCTTCGCCGCCGCCGCGGCGTCCTTCTCGTCACCGGAATTCGTCGTTGCCATCGGGGCGACGGATTAGCCCTGCTTGGCCGCTCGGCGCAAGTCTCCCGCGCGGGGGCGCGCCGAACCGGCTCGCGATGACCGGCCGGTCAGCGCTTCGGGAACCGGATCTGGATCAGCGGCACGACGCTCTCGTCCTCCTGCACGTTCCGCTCGAACCGCACCACGTCGTAGTAAGCGCACCGCGTCTGGCCGGGGTAGCCGCGGCAGACCGTGGGGCGCGACTCGTAGATCGTGCAGCGTCGCGTCTCGGCGTCGAGGAAGCGGCACGTCGATCCGAGGAGCGCGTCCTTCTTGCGGCGCAGGACGCGGTCGTCGCCGCTCTTGCGCGTGAAGCGCTTCTCGGCGGCACGGAGGCCAAGATCGTGGTGCGCGGCGAGGCGGCGAAGATCACGGTCGGTGACCGCGACGACCTCGTAGATGGAGCAGCAGAAGGCAGGGCACTTGGCGCAATCGAAGAGCTCGCGCGGCTTGGCCGTGGGCTTCTTCGCCGCGCGCTTCTTGGCCGGGGCCTTCGGCGAGGCCGCCTCGGGGCGCGTCGCGCGACCCCGGCGCTCCTCGGGCTTCGCCGCGCGCTTCCGCGGTGCCGCGCTCACGAGATCCCCTGCCCGCGCGCACGCGTGCCGACTGCCACGTTCGACCTCATCCTGCCTCCGGCGCGCGCGGCGCACCGCGCCCCCCGCGCGGCGCTTGCTACAACGGAGCGCGCGGGCAAACAAGCGAAGCGCGACGCGGCTCGTCCGGAGCGCAGGCGATCGCGGCGAGGGCCGACCGCACCTCCCCGCTCGCCGCCGTTCGGCTAGGCTCCGTCGAGATGCGCCGCATGCGCCCACCTCCGCTCACGCTCGCCGCGATCGCCGCGGCCCTCGCGCTCGTCGGCGCTTGCTCGGGCGACGCGAGCGACGCCTCGACCACGACGTCCGCGACCGGCGCGGGCGGCGAAGCGACGATCAGCGGGGGCGCGGGCGGCCGGGGCGGCGCGGCGTCGACCGCCGGCTCCGCGGGTCATGGCGGCCAGGGCGGCGCCGCGACGAGCGCGGGCGGGCCTTCGGGGAGCGGCGGCGAGGCGATCTCGTGGGGGCCGTGCAGCGTCGACGGCATCCCGGGCGAATGCCTCGACGTCGCCGACTGCACCGGCGACCGCGCGCCCACGCCGGGCCTGTGCCCGGGCCCGGCGAACATCCAGTGTTGCACCGTTCAGGGCGGCGCCGGCGGCGCGGGCGCCTGCGACCCGTCGGCCTCGCCGCAGCCCAACGTCGGGCTCACCGAGGCGCCGGGCACGGGCGGCTGCCCGCCCGGCATGGCGCGCGTCGAGGCGTTCTGCGTCGACCGCTTCGAGGCGTCGCTCGTCGACGCCGCGACCGGCGAGCCCGTCTCGCCGTTCCACAACCCGGGCCTCGCCGCGACGCGCGCCGCGTCGATCGAGGGCGCCGTGCCGCAGGCCTACCTCGACCAGCTCCAGGCCGGCGATGCGTGCGCGAACGCGGGCAAGCGCCTCTGCACCGACGCGGAGTGGCTGCGCGCGTGCCGCGGGCCGGACGACTTCGTCTACCCCTACGGAGCGAAGCTCGAGCCCGGCGTGTGCAACGACCACCGCGACGTGCACCCCGCGATCGAGTACTTCGGCACGAGCGACGCCTGGATCTGGTCCGAGCTCGGCAACGCCTGCCTCGACCAGCTCCCCGACTCGCTCGACCCCGCGGGCGCGAACCCCGGCTGCGTGACCGCCGAGGGCCTCTTCGACCTGATGGGCAACCTGCACGAGTGGACGGCCGATCCCGCGGGCACCTTCCGCGGCGGCTACTTCGTCGACACCGTGTTGAACGGCCCGGGCTGCCTCTACGCGACGACGGCGCACGACGTGACGCACTGGGACTACTCGACCGGCTTCCGGTGTTGCGCCGACCCGTGATGGGCGCGCGATCGGCCCGAAGGCTCGCCCCGATCCTCGTCGCGATCGCGGCGCTGGAGGGCTGCTGCGCGTACTCGGCGCCGCGCTACGAAGGGGCGCCGAGCGATCACTTCGACGGGGCGCGGTTCCGCACCCCGGGCGCCCGCGGGCTCGACGGCGCCGCCCTCTCTCGCTGGATCTTGACGCGCAAGCCGGGGGCGTGGCGCGCGTGGGTGGACGACCCGCCGGGGCCGCCGCCGCCGGCGCGCGTGGCCGACGGCGCGATCCGCGTGACGTTCGTGAACCACGCGACGCTCCTCGTGCAGATGGACGGCGTGAACGTGCTGACCGACCCCGTGTGGTCCGATCGCGTCGGGCCCGAGCCGTGGATCGGTCCGCGACGCCACCGCGCGCCGGGGGTGCGCTTCTCGGACCTGCCGAAGATCGACGCGGTCGTGGTGAGCCACAACCACTACGACCACCTCGACCTGCCCACGCTCGCCCGGCTCTCGGAGGCGCACCGCCCGCAGGTCGTCGCGGGCCTCGGCAACCACCTGCTGATCGAAGGCGCCGGGGTCGACCGCGCCGTCGACCTCGACTGGTGGCAGGAGGTCGAGATCGGCCCGAACGTCCGGGTGATCGCCGTGCCCGCACAGCACGGGTCGATGCGCGGCCTGTGCGATCGCGACGCGACGCTGTGGGCCGGCTTCGTCATCAGCGGCCCCTCGGGTCGCGTCTTCTTCGCCGGCGACACGGGCTACGGGCCGCACTTCGCGGCCATCCGGCGGCGCCTCGGGCCGATGCGCCTCGCGCTGCTGCCGATCGGCGCGTTCCGGCCCCAGGAGGTCCTCGCCCCCGTGCACATGTCGCCCGCCGACGCGGTGCGGGCCCACCACGATCTGGGGGCCTCGACGAGCGTCGCCATGCACTTCGGCACGTTCGCGCAGGCCGACGACGGCGAGATCGAGCCGGTCGTCGAGCTCGAACGCGCCCTCGGCGCCGAGCCCTCTCGCGCGCGCTTCTGGGTGCTGGATCACGGACTCGGTCGATGGGTACCTTGAGGAAACGCCGCGAGAAAGTCCCACCGTAGGAGGACCTTGCTGATAACGTCGGGGACCCCTGGCAGGCGGCAATGAACGAGCTACCGAAGTCCATCGTCACCCGCATCAAGAGCTGCCGGACCCTCCCGACGATGCCGGGCGTCGCGCTGCGGATCGTCGATCTCTGCCGATCGGAGGACGTCTCGCTCGGCGAGGTCGCCGAGGTGCTGAAGCAGGACCCGGCGCTCGCGGCCCGCATCCTCCGGTACGCAAACGGCTCGGCGGTCGGCGTGCGCGGCTCGGTCACCAGCGTGCAGCGCGCGTCGGTGCTGCTCGGCGCGCTGACCGTGCAGACGCTGGCGCTAAGCTTCAGCCTGACGACCTCGATGCAGGCCACGCGCATCGGCGGCTTCGACCACCGGCGCTACTGGCGTCGGTCGCTGTTCTGCGCCGCGTCCGCGCAGGCCATCGCGACGTTCCTCCGCACGCCCTCGCCGGAGGTGCTCTTCATCGCGGCGCTGCTTCAGGACGTCGGGATGCTCGTGCTCGCGCACACGCTCGGCACGGAGTACACGCGCGTCGTCGACGAGGCCGGCGCGATGCACGACGACGTCGTCGCCGCGGAGCGCGGCGCGCTCGGCTTCGATCACGCCGCGGTCACCGCGATGCTCGCCCACGACTGGAACCTGCCGAGCCTCTTCGTCGAGGCCGCGCACGCCAGCCACGGCGGGACGCCGCGGAACGGACCACCGGGGGCCGCGGAGGCGATCGCGCTCTCGTCCTACATCGCCGACATCTTCTGCGTGGAGGACGTGGCGCTCGCGTCGCAGCGCGCGCAGGCGGTGGCGCACGGGCTGCTCGGCATGACGCGCGAGGATCTCGAGCAGGTCCTCGCGAGCACCGCCCAGATCGTCGCGAAGGGCGCCGAGCTCGTCGACGTCGACCCCGGGCCCCCGGAGAGCATCGCGCAGATCTTCGAGGACGCGCGCGAGAGCATGCTGGCGCTCACCGTTCGGTCCTCGCTCGAGCGGCAGGCGCTCGAGGACGTCTCGCTCCGCGACCCGCTGACGAAACTGTGGAACCGCGCCCACGTCGACCGGCGCCTCGACGCGCTCTATCGCGACGCGAACTCGACGGGGTCGCCGCTGTCGGTGGCGTTCTGCGACGTCGACGAGTTCAAGAAGGTGAACGACACGTACGGCCACGCGGCCGGCGACGAGGTGCTCAAGCACGTGGCCAAGCGCCTCGCGGGCGCCCTGCGCGAGGCCGACCTCGTCGGGCGGTACGGCGGCGAGGAGTTCGTCGTGCTCCTGCCGAAGACGACGCCACGCGACGCCCACCGGGTGTGCGAGCGGCTCCGCGAGGCCGTCGGAGGCGCCACCATGCCGCTCGACGACGGACGAGTGGTCCGCGTGACGATCTCGATCGGCCTCGCCTCGCTCGCGCCGACCACCACGTCGGCGATGGAGCTCCTCAAGGGCGCGGACGGGGCGCTTTACGTGGCGAAGCGCAGTGGGCGCAACCGCGTGTGCGCGGCCTGACGCCAGCCTCCGCTGCGACGATTTCCTCCGCGAAGAGAACGAAGCTCACCGGGCGAGCGCGCATCGGGCTACCCTGCCGCCGATGCGTAAGCACGACCCCGCCGAGACGTCGGCAAAGAAGCGCCCGACCCGGGGCGCGGACGACGAGGCGAAGCCGCGACGCGGCGTGAAGATCGCGACGAAGGGAGAGCCCGCCGCCGCGACGAAGAAGGCGCCCGCGAAGACCCCGCGCGCGAAGGCGCCGGTCGCGACGAAGAAGGCCGCCGCGAAGCCCATCAAGGCGCCCGCGAAGGCGCCCGCGAAGCCGGCGAAGAAGGCCGCCGCGAAGCCGACCAAGGCGCCCGCGAAGGCAAAGAGCCCCGCGCCGACGAAGGCGAAGCGCGTCGCCGCAAAGACGACGACCGCGCGAGCGCGCGCGAAGGCGCCGGTCGCGGCGCCCGAGGCGATCCCGAAGCGCGGAGCCCGAGCTCGGGCGGCGGCGGCCGGACAGCTCGAGCTGCCGATCGCGGCGCCCCCGCCGCAAGCGACGAAGGCGCCCGCGAAGGCTCCGGCAGCGAAGTCCGCCGCGAAGGCTGCCGCAGAGAGGGCTCCCGCGAAGGCTGCCGCGGAGAAGGCTCCCGCGAAGGCTACCGCGGAGAAGGCTCCCGCGAAGGCTGCCGCGGAGAAGGCTCCCGCGAAGGCTGCCGCGGAGAAGGCTCCCGCGAAGGCTACCGCGGAGAAGGCTGCCGCAGAGAAGGCCCCCGCGAAGGAAGGGTCGATCGAGGCGCTCGCGCGCGCGGCGGAAGCAGGCGACCGGCGCGCTGCGGCGCGGCTCGGCGATGCGTACTATGCCGGGCGCGGCGCGCCCCACGACGTCGCGGAGGCGGAGCGGTGGTGGACCCACGCGGCGACGCTGGGCGAAATGGCCGCGAAGGAGAGCCTGGCGAACCTCTACGCCGAGGGCGAGGGCGCGGTGCGGCAGGATCTGGACCGGGCGCTCGCGCTGTTCCGCGAGTGCGCGACGGCGGGCCTCGACGTCGGCGAGCTCGTCGAGTGGATCGCCGATCGCATCGCCGCGCGGCGGGTCGCCGAGCCGGAGCCGCCGCTGCCGCGCGACGAGGGCGAGGCCGTCGCCGCGCTGGCCCGGCGGGCGGGCCTCGAGCGCGTGGCCGAGCGGGTTTCGTCCCTGCGGCGGAGCTCCGTGCGGCTCGTGCCGACCGGGATCCCGGCGGCCGTCGGCGCGTCCAAGCTCGGCGGCGTCCCGGATCTGGCCGAGGGCGCGGCGTGGCCGAAGGGGCCGGGCGGCGAGCGGCTCGCGTTCGTCGCGCAGCTCGACTGCGCGGAGCTGTGGCCGATGGATCACGAGCAGCGGTTGCCGAGCGAAGGGCTGATCTGGCTCTTCGTCGACGCGAAGGGCGGGCGCGCGCGGGGCGCGATCGATCCGCGGGCGTGCGCGGTCCTGTTCGACGCGGCGCCGCTCGGGGTCGCCCGAGCGAGCGGAGGCGTCGCGACGGTGGACGAGCGCGCGGTCGCGCCGACCAGCGAGCCGACGCTGCCGTTCGCGGGCGCGCGTGCGGTGCGCGACCTGGGGCTCGACGAGGACGAGGCCGAGGGCTACGCGACGCTGCGCGACGAGCTGCTGAGCGCCCTGTGGGCCGGGCCGGGCACGCCGCTGGCGCGGTCGCTCGGGCACGCCGACGCCGCGAGCGCGGCCGATCCGGGGCGCGCCGCGCTCGACGACGCGTCCACCGGCGCGACGCTGCTGCTCGAGGTCGACGCGCGGACGCTCGGCGGCGCGGGCCGGCTCTGCGTCTTCCTGCGCGACGCGGACCTCGCGGATCGACGCTTCGCGGCGGCCTACGCGCGCCTCGTGCGCTGACGGTCACCCCACCCCCGATCGCACCTCCCGACGGCGCGCAGCGGATCGCTCCGCGCCGTCGGTGCGCCGCTCGCGCCTCGCAACCCCTGCGCCCCCGACCTCGCACCGCGAGGCGATTCGCCCTGAATTTCAGGCTAGAACGGCGCGTCCGCCCCGATCGGGGCGGCGCCGCGGAGCGCGCGCAGCGTGTCCGCGAGATCGAAGAGCTCGATCTCGGGGGCGCCGAGGCGGCCTCCGATTCGCAGTCGCAGCGGCACGGCGGCCTTCGGCGCGAGCGCACCACCGGAGCGCTCGGCGACCGAGCGAGCGGAGAACTCCGCGCGGCCCTCGAGCGCGAGGATCCCATCCGCGCCGACGGCGCCTTCGAGGCGGGCCTCGAGGTCGTCGGATCGGAGGACGATCGGCGCCCGCGTCGCAATCTTGCCGCGGTCGAGCGTGAGGCTCGCCGAGACCTCGCGCAGGTCGAGCGTGCGGGCGCTGGGCGCGGGCGGGGCCTGCGTGCGGCGACGCTCGGCGAGGGCCGCGAGCCAGCGGTTCGTGAGCTTGTAGCTCGGCTCCCACGCGCCCTTCGCGTGGAGGTCGCGCGCCGTGAGGGCGGCCTCGCCCCGGAGCGAGGCCCAGATCGCGGCCGCCGTCGCGCCGCGGCCGCGCACGTCGAGCGATCCGGCGAGGCGCCCGCCCAGCTCGTCTGTCGACCCGCGCGGCACGGCGCCGAGATCGAGCCCCTCAAAGCGCGCGTGGAGGTCGAGATCGGGCACGTCGGAGAGGTCCAAGGTGCTCGGGAGCAGGCGCACGGTGCCGCCGAAGATCCCGGCGCGCAGCGAGGCGACGTGCACGCGCCCCTCGTCGAGCGCGATGGCCAGGTCGACGTCGGTCGCGGCGTGCCCGCCGGCGCGCAGCGCGTCGAGATGGACGCGCCCCTCGACGCTCACATCGGACGGCAAATCGAGCGCGAGCTCCTCGGACCCGGCGCCCGCGGGGCGGTCGGGCCACGCGAGCTGGCCGCCGGTCACGTCGAAGCGGACCTTGCGGGGCTTGCCGACCGCGTCGATGAAGGCCGATCCGCGCACGTGGCCCGGCGCGATCGCGAGATCGAACGACGGGATCGTCAGCGACGCCGCCGCGAGATCGTCCGGGTCGCCGGCGAGATCGAGCCCGAAGCGCACGGTCGCGGTCTCCATCCAGGCAGGCACGCGAGCGCGGACGAGCGGCGCCGCCCCCTCGAGCAGCTGCGTCATCACGATCGTCGACGCGGGGCCGCAGGTGACGCGAAGCGCATGCGGCTCGACGGACACCTCGACCCCGGCGAGCGCGAGGCCGGGGAGCTCGACCCGCGCGCCGCTCACGCGGACCGAGTCCTTCGCCTTCGCCAGCGTGAACGCGACGCGCGCCGGGGCGCCCGCGCGCTTCTTCGCGAGGAGCGCGACGTCGATCGCGGCGCCCCCGAGGTCCGCGTCGAGCGAGATCGTGGCGTCATCGCCGGACGCGCTCGCGCGGACGTCGGCCGCGACGTCGCCGCGCAGCGAGAACAGCCCTCGACGCACGTCGACGCCGCCGAGGCGCGCCTTCGCAGCGACCTCGGAGCGGCCGCCGCCGCGCTTCACCGTGCCCTGGAGCGCGAGGCGACCGTCGAGGCTCGTGCGCCCCGAGAGGCGCTCCGCGAGCGCGGGGAACAGCGCGAGGAGGGGCGCGAGCGACGCGACCTCGGCGTCGAACGCGAGGTCGGCGTGGTCGAGGCCGGCGACCGTGCCGCGCACCCCGAGCGCGATCGGGCCGAGGCGCAGGCGCGCGCGAGAGAGGGAAAGCCCGCCCTCGCGCGCGCGCCCCTCGGCCTCGAGCGAGAGAGGAGCGCCGACCGGCTTCGACAGCCCATGGGCGACGATCGAGGCGCGGCCGAGGTCCACCGAGGCGCGGCCGGCCCACGCCTCGCCGTCCGCGCGCGCGTGCACGCTCGCCACGGCGGCGCCGCGGAGCGCGAGGCCGCGCGGACGTCGCGAGGGCGGCAGCGCCCCCAGGATCGCCTGGATCGGGCCCTGCGCGTCGAGCGCCACGGCCTCGAGGCGCGGCGCACCGCCGAGGCCCGCCGCCGAGAGATCGCCCTTCACGACGACCCCGCCGACGTCGACCGAGATCCCGGTCACGCGGAGTGCGCCGCCGGGCGCCGCGTAGGCGAGGTCCGCCTCGACGGCGACGGCCACCGGATCACCGCGTTCGACCACGCCACCCTTCGCGGCGGCGAGGCGCAGCTCGCCGAGCGACGCCTTCACCAGCGCGCGCGCTGCGTCGCGGTCGCCCCCGCCGCGCACCGCGACCGCGATCGGGCCCGCCATCACGACGCCCGCCGGTCGGCGGGCCGGCGGAAGCAGCTCGACGAGGCCACCTGACTCACCGGTCAGCGCGATCTCGAAGCGGTCGATCGCGAGCGCGCCGCCGAGGCCGCGCGCCGCGAGATCGCCGCGCGCCGAGATCGGCCCGACCCTCGCCTCGATCGACCGGGCGACGAGCGCGCCGGCAGCGGGATCGAGGGTGACCTCGGCCGCGAGCGACACGTCGAAGCTCTCACCGATCTCGCGCGATCCGTCGGGGCCGGGCGCGGTGAGGCGCACGCCGGCGAGCCTCGCCTCGGCCTTCGCGTGCGGCTTGTCGCCGAGCTCGACCGTCGCGTCGAGGCCGAGGGTCGCCGCGCCGAGGTCGAGGTCCGGCGCCGGCACCCGCACGACCGCGAGGATCGGCGCGACCCGCAGGTCGGCAGCGTGCAGCTCGACGCGCGTGGGAGCGGGCGCGCCTCCCCCGGCGCGGGGCGCGACATCCAGGATCGCGTGCACGTTCGGCGCCTTCGCGTCGATCGCGGCGCGCAGCGTCACCCGCGACGGCGCGTCCCGGCGCAGCCGATCGCCCTCGATCGAGACCCCGTCGAGCAGCACCGCGGCCCCCGTCACGACGTCCGTGAAGCGAAGCCTCGCGTTCGACACCACGAGGCGCTCGAGCACCACCGCGGGAGGTGGGCGCCCCGGCGGGCCGGGGGGCTCCGGCGGCTTCGGCGCGGCGAGCTTCGCGCGCACGTCGTCGACCGAGAGCCCCTCGGCCGTGCGCGCCAGCGAGATCTCCGCGCCCTCGATCTCGACGCGCGTGATGACGACCTCGCGCCCGCGCGACCGCGCGAGCCGGCCGAGGTCGATCCCGATGCGCGCCGACGGGACGACGACCGGCGGACGCGCGAGCGGCCCCTCCGCCCCGGGGGCGGCAGCGACCACGACGTCGTGGACCACGACCTGCGCCTCGAAGCCGAGCGTCGCCTGCACGGCGCCGACGGAGATGGGCCGGCCGATCTCGATGGAGAGGTCGCGCGCGCCGTCCACCAGCATCCCGCGCACGCGCGCGTCGAGGTCTCGCAGCAGGGCGAACGCCGCGACCGCGACGAGCGCGACGACGGCGGCGAGCGCGATGGCGATCGCGCGCAGCACGCGGCGCGCGCGCCCCGTCGGGCCGGCGGCACGGGGGGTCGGGCCTCGGCGCATCACGCCCCAAGAGAGCGAGGGGGGCGCCCCGGCGTCAACCGGGACCTCGGGCCGATCGCGCCCGGCGTCGCAGGGAGCACGGTTGCGCCGGGGTGCCGACGACTGACCCGTGGGTCAGAACGATTGAATCGAGCGGGCGCGCGCCCGATCGCGCGGGCGGCCACGACCGCTAAGGACTCGCTCCGCCGCGGACGCGCCGGAGCTCGGCGTCGATGGCCTGGCGGAGCCCGGCGATCGAGAACGGCTTGTCGAGGCGCGCGTTCGAGACGACGTCGAGGAAGTCGCGCGCGGCGGGCGTGAAGGCGCCCCCGGTCATGAACATCATCCTGCCCGCGAGGTCCGCCGAGAACCGCTGGACCTCGGCGTGGAGCTGCATGCCGGTCATGCCGGGCATCATCAGATCGCTGAGGATCAGGTCGAAGCGCTCGCCTGCGCGGAGGAGCGCGAGCGCGTCGATCGCGCTCTCCACGCTCACGACGTCGAAGCCTCTGCCGAGGGCGCGGCCCACGGTCGATCCGATGAGCGGCTCGTCGTCGACGACGAGCACGCGCGGCCGCGCGGCGTCGGCCGTGGGCGCGGGCGTGGCGAGCGGCGGCGCCGAGACCGGCGCGCGCGCGGCGGCGACCTCGACCGTGGGCGCGGCAGCGGGCGGGGCAGGCACGACGCGCGCGAATGCCATCGGCGCTCGCGTTCGGGACGGCGGCAGGAGGATCGTGAAGCGCGTCCCGAGGCCGAGGAGGCTCTCGACGATCAGCTCGCCGCCGAGCGCGGCCACGATGCCGCTCGAGGCGGCCACGCTCGGCGCGCCGCCGCGGGCGGGCTTCGCTGCGTCGAGGGGCTCGAGCAGTCGGTCGAGCGCGTCGACGCCGAGCGCCTCGGCGGTGTCGTGGAGCTCGACGCGCACGCGGCCCTCGGCGTCGTGCGTCGTCGTGACGGTGAGCTCGTGCTGCTCGGGGCGCCCCTCCGGAAAGCGCGACAGGGCGTGCAAGATCAGCCCGCGGAAGACCTGGCCGAGGCGAGCGGCGCTGGCGTCGACGCTCGCGACCGGGTCGAGCTGCGTGACGAGGCGGGCGCGCGTCCGCAGGGCGCCGCGCGCGGTGTCGAGCTCGGCCTCGAGCACCCGCCGCACGTCGATCGGGCCGCGCGAGGTCTCCTCGTCCGCGCGGGAGAATCCCTTGATCTCTCGGATGATCGCGCCCGCACGCTCGGCGCCCGATCGCGCCTCGCGCAGCGACGCCTCGAGCTCGTCGAAGGCGGGGACGCCCGCTCCGCGACAGCGCGCGAACAGCGCGTGGGCGCGCTCCGCGCCGAGCTCGGCCGAGACCTCCGCGAACAGCGCTCGGTCGGCGCGCGCGTGCGCCTCGAGCGACCCCTGCAAGAGCTCGAGGTTCGTCGCGACGACCCCGAGGGGGCTGTTGAGCTCATGCGCCACGCCGGCGGCGAGCGCGCCGACCGACGCGATGCGATCGGACTGGTTGGCTCGCTGCCGAGCTCGGCGCTGGTCCGTCACGTCGGTGAACGTGCCGAGCACCTCGACCACGCAGCCGACCTCGTCGAGGACCGGACGCGCGCGAAGCTCGAACCAGCCGGGGACCGGACCGCGCGGCGCCGCGCGCACCTCGAGGCGCACGTGATCGCGCGTGCGCGCGCGCAGCCCCGCGAGGGACACCCGCACGCGCTCACGCTCGTCGACGTGGCAGATATCGCCCAGGGAAAGGCCGATCGGACCGGTCGAGGTCGGCGCGACGAGCCGCGCGAAGGCACCGCCGACGAACGTGAGGACGCCGCTCGGGTCCGCGCGGAAGACGGCCTCCTCGAGGCCGGCGACGAGCTCGTGGATCGAGCGCTCGCTCGCGCGGAGCTCGGCCTCGGCGCGCGCCCGGTCGGTGGCGTCGACGAGCAAGCCGCGCAAGCGCGACGGGTGGCCCGCGGCGTCCCGCACCACGCGGATCGAGCCCCGGAGCCAGCGCTCCTCGCCGGTCGCCGTCCGCACGTAGAGGTCGTGATCCGTGTCGCGATCCTCGGCGACGCACTCGTCGCACAGGCGGGCGAGCCGGGCGCGCTCGTCTCCGGGGAGCAGCGTCGGCCAGCTCTCGGGGCGCTCGAGCCAGCGGTGGATCGGGTGGCCGAGCAGCGCCTCCGCGCCGCGGCTGACGAAGCGGAGCTCGAAGGGGACGGCCTCGGCCTCCCAGACGATCGCGTCGAGGCCGTGCACCAGCTCGACGACCGCGGCGTCGTCGACTCGACACGCGCCGGCGGGGTACTCCCCGGACGCATGCAACGCTCGCTCGGCAAGGAGACGGCTCGGTGCTGGGATCGAGCTACCCATGATCCAAGGCTAGGGTCCCTCGGGCGCCCGCGCCAGAATCTCCCGTCGACACAACCATAATGCGCGTACAGGTGCGCACACGACGGCCCGGCGGGCGCGCTCCACGCGCGGAACGCCCGGGATCACCGCGCGTCCGAGCGCACGGCCGGCCCGACGTCAACGCGCGCGGGTCGCCCGCCGGTGAGCGAGGCGCGGCGCGTGAGCCGCGCGCCACTCACTCGTCGAGGAGGCGCTCCTCGTCGGCGATCGCGACGTACGTCAGCCCGATCGCCTCGAGCGGGACGATGACCGCGACCGCGCGCCGCCCCCGACGCTCGAGGGTGACGCGCCCCGCACGGCGCCCCGACAGCGCCGCGCCGAGCTCGACCGGGGCAGGCTCGCTCGGCGCCGCGGACGACGCGGAGGCCGCGGGCGCGTCGGGACCCGCGCGCCGGATCACGACCGCGCCGGCGTCGTCGACCAGCAGCGTCTCGTCGACCCACGGCCCCGCAGGCGCGAGCGCAACGGCGCGCACCCAGTCGAGCGCGATCTCGAGGCTCGCCACCCCGTGGCGGACGCCCCGCGCGTCCACGATCGGCGTCGACGCGACCTCGACGAGACCGGGCCCGGGGCGGTCGCGCTGCGGCCCCGTGAAGCGGACGCCGCTCGATGCGTCGGCGGCGGCTTCATCCGGCGTCGCTCGCACGTCGCCGCCGTCCGCCGCGGCGCCCATGCCGGGCCACGCGACGCGGACACCGCTCGAGAGCGCGAGGCGAACACGGTGCACGGGGAGCCCCTGGTCGAGGATCAGCCGGCGCAGCTCCCCCACAGCGGGGACGGTCGCGAGGCCCGACCCTTCGACGAAGGCGCGCTCCATCGATCGACGCAAGTGAACGAGGCGGCCGACCACCTCGCCGACCTGCGGCGCCTCGCGCCCGGGCACGACGTGGAAGGACGGCTGTGCGAGCGACACCGCGCCGCCGTACGATCGCGAAGGAAGGAGATCCGACGGCGCGCGCGAGGCGTCGTCGAAGTCCGCGCTCGAGTACGCCCGGATCGGCCCTGGATCGGGCCCCGTGAGGGCCTCCGCGGCGCGCGAAGCGAGCAGCGCGACCTGCGCACGAGCGCGATGGAAGCAGGCGTCGAGCGCGCGGCCGCGCTCCGAGGCGGCGAGGAGGAACGCGCTCGTCTGCCGCTCGCGCCGCTCGCGCGCGGCGGCGTGGTGCAGCTCGCGAGCGACGGTGACCGCCACGCTGAGGACCGCGATCGCGGTCGCGATCGCGGTGGCCGCCACCACCTTCGAGGCGCGCCGAGCGGCGAAGCGCACCGCCCGCTCGATCGCGGTCTCCTCGTGCGCGCTCACGCGCTCGCCCGCGAGGTACGCGCGGAGATCCGCGGCGAGCGAGGCCGCGCCGGGATAGCGGTCCTGGCGGCGCAGGGCCGCGGCCTTGTCGATGATCGCGCGGAGCGCCGCGGGGATCGGTTCGCCCGTGGGGAGCGACCCGAGCGGCGCGCGCTTGCCGGCGCGGGCCGCCTCGAGCAGCTCCTCGTCGCGATCCGCGACGCGCGCCGGCCGGAGCGTGGCGATCTCCTGCAGCAGCAGGCCGAGCGTGAACACGTCGCTTCGCGCGTCGACGTCCGCGTCACGCCGCTCGGCCTGCTCGGGCGCCATATACGCCGGATTACCGATGATGAGCCCGGCGTGGCCGCGCATCGACCCGGGGGCCACGGCGCTCGCGGGACCGGCGAGGCCGCCGTCCGGCTCGCCGAGCACGCGACAGTGGTCCCAGCCGAGGACCCAGACCTCGTGGTGCGCGCCGATCACGACGTGATCCGGCTCCAGGTCGCGGTGCACGACGCGCTTTCCGTGCGCGAAGCCGACCGCATCGCACACCGGGACGAACGCCTCGATCCGCGCGGTCACGCGACGCTCGTCGATCGCGGCGCCGAGGCGCTCGACGTCGGCCCGGGCCTCGGCGAGCACCTTCGCGAGGGTGCGGCCCTCGACGAGCTTCATCGCGTACGCGGAGGCGTCGCGGTCCGTCTCGAGCTCGTAGATCGGCGCGATCCCGGGGTGGTCGAGCTTGGCGAGGAGCCGCGCCTCGCGCCGCAGCCGCGCGGTGAGCTCCGGCACCTGCGCGAGCTCCGCCGGCAAGCGCTTGTAGGCGACGTTGCGACCAAGGCGGTCGTCGCGCGCGACGACGACCTCGCCCGTGGTCGCCTGCGCGATCGGACCGATCACCTCGAACCGCGGACGGGCGTCGGCCGGGCGCGGGGCGGACCGCGACTCGGACGCGGAACCGCCGGGCAACACGAGCGCGTGCGCGAGCTCGAACGGACTCGGCGCGAGGCCCTCGCCTCGCGTGGCTCGGCGCGACCGGGAGGAGGCAGGCGCCGGGCGGCCGTCCTCGACGCCCGGAGGCACGCTCGGGCGCGACCCCTCGGAAGCGGCCGGGCGCGCGGGCGGCACGGTGCGCGGCCGCGCGATCACCGCCGGATCGATCCCACCGCCCGGAGGCGCGCTCGGGCGCGGGCGCGCGGGATCGGGCGCCGCGACCTGCGCGTGCGGCCTCGGTCGGGTCGGCGCCTCCACCTCCGCCGGCACGGCGATCCCGGTCGGCTGCGTGCGCGTGCGCGTGAGCGGCTCCGGCGCGCTCGCCGCGACGCGCCCGGTCGGCTGCGCGCCCGCGCGAACCGGGTCGGGCTCGAGCGGCGCGGCGAGCCCCGTGGGCTGCGTCCGCACGCGCGCGCGCTCCGACGGCGGAGCGGGCCGGATCGACTCCGCCGGCACGCGCGCGGGCTCCCAGACCAGCGCGATCGGACGCGAGGCGCGCGGCTCCGGCACCGACGGCGGCGGCGGCACCGCGGAGCCCGCCGGAGGCGGCCGGGTGGTCCGGCTGCGCCCGAGCCCCGCCAGGCCCGCGAGGGCCGGCATGGATCCGCTCGGCGTGCGACGCCCGCCCGGCCCGGGAGCGGTCGAGATCGGCATCGGCGTGAACGATCGGTCGGGCGGGCGCGGCTCGGTCGGCGTCCGCTGCACCGGCGCGCCGAACGGCAGGAGCGGCGTCGGAAAGCGCCTGGTGTCCTCGGGAATCACCGGGGCGATGGCCGGCGTCGGAATGCGCGCGCGCGCCCCCGCCGCCCCCGGGAGCGGCGAAGGCGAGGGGGCCGCGAGGGACCGAGCCCGCGGCGGGACCACCGGCACGACCGGGGGCAAGTCGCTCGGCCGCCGCGCGGCGACGTCCCAGCCCGGGGAGGGCGGCGTCGCGGATCGACGCGGGCGCGGGATGTCCGACCGCGACCCTTCGCTGCCCCCGGGATGGGGGCCCGATCCCTCGCGAGGGCGCGCCCGCATGCACACCGCGAGCGCGTACCCCGCGGCCCTCGCGACCGCGTCGAGGACGCGCGTACCGGTCACGGCGTCGGAGAGCCCGTCGGCGAGCAGGATCATCGCGGGTCGGCCGCTCACGTCGACGACCGCCACGGCGACGTCGCCTAGCGGCGCGCCGATGGCGCCGAGCAGATCGACGTGCGTCGGCGTCGCGGGGATGGGCCCGAGGTAGAGGCCGACCGCGATCGCGGTCGAGAAGATGCTGGCGTCGTCGCGGCCCACGACGAGCCGACGGAACGACTCCGGCACCGCCAGCGACTCGGTGCAGACGAGCCCGCGGAAGCCGTCGCTGCGGACGGCGAAGATGCCCGCGCGCCGCGCGATCAGCGCGAGACACGAGAGGGATCGAACGAGGATCTCGTCGCGCGCCGCGGCGGCGCGGAGGACGTCGAGCGCGACGCCGACCGCTCCGGGGACGTCGCCCGGATCGGCCGCGACGGGCGGCGGCGCCACGCTCGATCGCGCCGTCCGCGGCGCCGGCTCCTCGTCGGAGGGTGGGTCCGGCGACCGTGCCTCCGGCGCGCGGGCCTCGGCCGCCTCGTCCGCCTCGAGCGCGGCGAGGCCGACGAGCAGCGCGTCGAGCTCGGCGAGCGCGGCGTCGACCACGGGCGCGGCCGCGCGCCGCACGCGAACGGCCTGCCCGAGCTGACCCTGCATCTCGGTCGCGACGTGCGGCTCGAGCGGGTCGAGGCACACCAGGTCGACGGCGCCGGGCGCCGCCCCCGGGATCACCGCGGGCACCGCGCCGAGGCGTCGGCACATGCCGGCGGGGAGCTGGATCGCGAGGTCCTCGGCGAGGGCGATGCGATCGATCGGCGCGCCGCAGTGCCGCTCGATCTCGAGCTCGAGCTCGAGCTCGGTCACCGCGCCCTCGTCGACGAGGGCACGCGAAACGGTCACGCCACGGAAGCGCGCTGACCTGAGCGCGCCCGCCATGGCCTCGGGAGCCACGATCTTCGCGGCGATCAGGCGCCGGGCCAGATCGAACGGCATGGGTTGCGGACTATATCAGACTCGAGTTTCGCCGTTCTGGGCGACCCCCCTGACCCCCCAGCCCCCTGTCCCGATCTCGGGGGAAAGGGGATCCTTGCCGCCTAGCCCCCTCCCCTCGACGGGGCCGGGGCCGACCGCTACCGGCGGGCGGCGGCCGCGCGTTCGAGCGCCTCGGCGAGGACCCGGAGCCGCAGCGGCTTGGCGAGGAAGTCGTCCATGCCGGCGGCGAGGCACGCTTCGCGGTCTTCCTTCATGACGTTGGCCGTGAGCGCCGCGATGCGGGGCTGTCTGGACGCGGGGGCCTCGGCGCGGATGCGGCGGGTCGTCTCGGGGCCGTCGAGGCCCGGCATTCGAACGTCCATGAGGACGACGTCGTATTCGCCTGCGAGGACCATCTCGAGGGCGGTCAGCCCGTCGCCGGCGACGGCGGACTCGTAGCCGAGCTTGTTCAGCATGCCGACCGTGACGCGCTGGTTCACGGCGTTGTCCTCGGCGAGCAGGATGCGCAGCCGCGCGCGGGGAGCCGCGTCGGGCGCGAGGGGGGCCGGCTCCGCGGGTGCGGGATCGTCCGGCGCGGGGACGGCCTCGACGGGCACCGTGAAGTGGAACGTCGACCCCCGACCGAGGGCGCTCTCGACGCGGATGACCCCGCCGAGCAGCCCCACGAGGCGCTGGCTGATCGCGAGGCCGAGGCCCGTCCCGCCGAAGCGCCGGGTCGTCGACGAGTCGAGCTGCTCGAACGCCTCGAACAGCTGGCCGATGCGGTCGGGCGGGATGCCCGGCCCCGTGTCCTGCACCGTGAACGTGAGCTCGTGCCGACCCTCGCCCGTGGCCCGTGAGCTCACGCGCAGGGTCACCGCCCCCACCTCCGTGAACTTCACGGCGTTCGCGAGCAGGTTGATCAGCACCTGGCGCAGGCGCGTCGGATCGGTCGCGACCCACGCGGGCACGTCGTCGCCGACCTCGACCGCGAGGGAGAGGACACGGTCGTTCGCCATCGAGGCGACGAGGCGCCGCACCTGTTCGCCGAGGTCGCGCGGATCGACCGGCACTCGGTCGATCTCGAGCCGGCCGGCCTCGATCTTGGAGAAGTCGAGCACGTCGTCGAGGATGGTGAGGAGCGCCGTCGACGACGTCGTCATCGTCGTCAGCATCTCGCGCTGCGTCCCGTCGAGACCGGTGTCCGCGAGCAGCGTCGCCATCCCGAGGATGGCGTTCAGCGGGGTGCGGATCTCGTGGCTCATCATCGCGAGGAAGGCGCTCTTGGCGCGGGAGGCCGACTGCGCGCGCTCGACCTCGATGCGGTCGGAGATGTCGTTGGAGATGCCGCCGACGGCGATCGTCTGCCCGCCCGCGTCGCGGATGGGGAAGATGAGCTCGAGGAAGGAGCGCTCCTTGCCCTCGAGATCCAGCTGAAAGACCGACGATCGGGGCTCGCCGCTCGTGAACACCTGCGCGGTGACGGCGTCGATGGCCTCGGCCTCGGCGGCGGGCAGGAGGTCGGACTCGCGCTTGCCGATGGTCTCGCCGTGGGCGAGCCCGAGCAGCTGCGTGTGGAGCCGGTTCGACAGGAGGAAGCGGCCGTCGCGATCCTTGACGTAGAGGACGGCCGGCGCGTTGTCGGAGAGCGCTTCGTAGAGCGTGCCGGTGCGGCGAAGGGCCGCGTTCTCCGCCTCGAGCGCCGCGACCCGCGCCTCGAGCGCGGCCGCGCGCGCCTGGTCCTCCGGGACCGCGCCGCCGGACCCGCCCGTCGTCATCCGCGCTCGGTCGGCTTCGTCGCCAGCAGGTGCGCGAGCCCCATCGCGCCGAAGAGCTGCGCCTGCGCGTCGTCGTGCGCGCGGTTCAGCGCGTCGACCACCGCGTGTGCCTGCCGGTCGACGATCGTGCGCGGCGGCCGCTCGCCGGCGGGGGTCGCCACGAGCCGCGCCACGGCGTCGGCGACGTCCTGCGCGTCGGGCGCGTCGGAGGCGCTCATCGCCGCCTCGAGCCCGGCGCCCATCGCCGCCATGAGGTCGACCTGGGCGCCGTAGCCGCCCGCGCGCGCCGGGTCGGCCGGGGAGACCATCCGGCCGAGCATGCCCGTCGGGAAGGTCCCGGGCTCGACGAGCACCGACTCGACGCCGAGCGGCGCGAGCTCGTAGCGGTAGGCGTCCGCGAGCGCCTCGAGCGCGAACTTGCTCGCGACGTACGCGCCGAAGAAGGGGATCCCGTACCGGCCGAGCGTGCTCGAGACGTGGATGAGGCAGCCCCGCCCTGCCGCCCGCAGGGCTGGCAGGGCGGCGCGCGTCACGCGGTGCACGCCGAAGAGGTTGACGTCGAAGAGGTCGCGGAGCTGATCGGCCGTGAAGCTCTCGAGGACCCCGGCCGCCGCGACGCCGGCGTTGTTCACGACGACGTCGAGGCCCGACGCCGCCGTGGCCGCGCCGATCGCGCGATCGACCGAGGCGTCGCTCGTCACGTCGAGCTCGACCACCTCGATGGTGCCGGGCAGGCCCGCGACGTCCGCGAGGAGCGCGGCGCGCCGATCGGCGTTGCGGCCCGACGGGTCGCGCATGCCGGCGAACACGCGGTGCCCGGCACGCGCCAGGGTGCGGGCGATGAGGAAGCCGAAACCGCGGCTGGTTCCGGTCACGAGTACGCTGGCAGCGGGGGGCATCGGGGCGTCCTTCGGCAAGGTGGAACGCCGTGAACGGTATCACGACGCGCGCCGCGCTCGACGGGGAGGTCGGCGCGGGCCCACCTCGGCGCCGCGGGGCGCGCTAGCGCTTCGCGCCGGGAAGCGAGGCCTTCGCTGGGCGGATCGACCGCACCGCGACGGTCACGTCCATGAATTCGTCGTACTCGTAGGCGCCGAGCGAGAAGCGCTCGCGCACGCCACTCCCACGTCGCGTCGCGCGGAGGGAACAGCGAATGCGAGGCTTCCGTCGCACGGCCGCCTTCGAGCGTGTCGGCGTCGACGAGCGTGACGCGGAGGTCGCGCACCCAGGCCGCGCCGCCCTCGCCGAGCCCGACCTCGAGGCGCACGCCGTCGATCACGCCGGTCGCCGTCGCGTTGTCCTCGGACGCGCCGCCGGGCGCGCCGGGTGGCGGCGCGGCCCGCTCGATCGTGACTTGCGCAGCCGGGGGACGACGCGGACGGGGCGCCGGGCCATCGAGACCGAGATCCATCGCGTCGCCTCCGCGGCTGCGGTCGAGCGCGGTCGCGACGCGCGTCGCCCGCCGCCCCCCCCTCAGCCGGCGGCGAGCGGGTCGAAGTACACGTCGTCGACCGCGAGGCGCGCGCCGATCGCCGCGAGCTCGACCGCCTCGCCGGGGCCGGCCTCGTCGAGCACCCAGCGCCCGTCGTCGC
>CAIVJW010000165.1 GCA_903906315.1 uncultured delta proteobacterium
CCGGACGCCGTGGCCTGCGCGCGCGCCGCGTCGTCGACGTCGAGGCTCGGCACGCCGGCGCGCAGGCCGAGGAGCGACGCCGGCACCGAGAGGCCGATCGCGCGCAGGCACAGGCCGCGCCCGAGGCCGCGCGCCGAGAACCCGACCGAAGCGCCCGCGATGGCCAGGGCCAGCACGCGGCCGGGCGACTCGGCCCCCGCGAACGGGTCGACGATCGCGCCGACCTCGCCCCGCGCCGCCGCCGCCGCCGCCGCGATCGCGATCCCCACGGCCGAGAGGCCGATCGCCGCGTCGAACGTCACGAGCGGCAGTCGCAGCGGCGGCGCCGCGACCCACGCGGGCAGGCGCAGCGCGCGCCGCGCCGGCCGCGGGGCTGGAGGCAGGCGGCTCGGGCGCGCGTCCGGCGGCACGCTGAAGCGCGGCGCGGCGATCGAGGCCGGCGGCGGCGCGACGCCGTCGATCAGGCCCTTGCGCGCGATGCGCCGCAGCAGGCGCAGGACGCCGATCGGGCTCCGTGGCGGGTCGAGCGCCGAGGCCGCGCGCAGGATCTCGTGCGCGCCGCGCGTGCCGTCGACGAGCGCGACGACCGCCTCGTCGGCGGGCGCCAGATCGAGCGCCGGGCGCCCGTCGGGCCCGATCAGCGCGAGCTCGCCGCCCGCCCCGCGCCCGACGCGGCAGCCCGCGCGCAGGAGGAGCGCACCGTCGCCCTGCGCTCCGCCGCCGAGGAGGACTCCCACGTCTCACCGAACGGCGCCGCGGCGCGGGGCTTGAGCCGATCGCGGCGCGGCGTGACCGACGGGTCAGTTCGTGGTGTGCGGGGTCACACGAAACGTGCGCGTGACCTCGGAGAACGGCCCCTTCACGGGCTTCGACGTGTACGTCACGGTGGTCGACGAGCCGGAAGGCCCGAGCGTCGGATCCATGTGGAAGAGCGAGAAGCGGACGACGTACTCGCCCACGCGGGCGCCGCGCAGCCGGAACGGCGCGAGCGTCTTCACCGACTCGCCGACGCCGTCCTCGATGCCGGGCCCCGCGACGGACACGTGCACGCGGTAGCCGCTCGCGACGTCGAAGTTCGCCCCGTAGACGTCGAGGAGCGGCCCCTCGGCGGGCGCCGGCCCGTCCTCCGGCACGTTCGCCAGGAGCATCGGACCGCCGTCCTTCCAGACGACCTTGCGCTTGCCCACGAAGAAGGACCGCGAGGCGAACGCCTCGGCTTTGCCGACCGGCTTCACCGACTCGCTCGAACCTCGCACGATCAGCACGCTGAGGACGTGCTGGCCCTCGTCGAGGGTCGGGTCGAGCGCGCCGAGCGCGAGAGGCGCGGCGAGGTCCACGACCCGTCGGCACGGGTGGCGGTCGACGGCGACGCAGAGGTGGTCGCCGCCCGCAGCCAGCGCGACGCCGGTCGCGCGCAGCTTCACCACGGCGCGCTTGGCCTTGCCGCCGGGCAGCACCTCGCCGCTCGCGGGCGCGAGGATCGCGACCGTCGGCACCCGCGCCGGCGGCGCGGCCGGAGCGACCTGCACGAGCTCGACGGGCGCCATCTCGGCGCGCGCGATCTCGGCGGGTCTGGCTGCGCGCGAGGGCTCGCGTGACGGGCTCGAGGCCGGATCGGCCGACGGGTCGGGGCCGGCCTCGGCGACAGGACCGGCGGACGGCGCCGCGCTCGCGGCGGCCCGGGCGATCGGGGCGGGCGACGGGCGCGCCGCGGCGGCCTCGGGCC
>CAIVJW010000166.1 GCA_903906315.1 uncultured delta proteobacterium
CCCCGCCGGCGCCGACCCCGCCGCCGGCGCCGACCCCGCGGCGCCGCCCGCGCCGAGGGCGCACCTCGATCTGGACGTCGACCCGCCGATGGTGGCGCTGCGGCGGGAGCTGCGCGACACGAAGGAGTACCTCCAGAGCATCAACGAGGAGCTCGAGACCTCGAACGAGGAGCTCAAGTCCACGAACGAGGAGATGCAGTCCGTCAACGAGGAGCTGCAGTCCACGAACGAGGAGCTGGAGACCTCCAAAGAGGAGCTCCAGTCGGTGAACGAGGAGCTCGCCACGGTGAACGCGGAGCTCCAGCAGAAGGTGGCCGACCTGTCGCGGGCCAACAACGACATGAACAACCTCCTGGCCGGCACGGGGATCGGCACGATCTTCGTCGACCACGGGCTGCGTATCCAGCGCTTCACCCCCGCCGTCACCCAGATCATCAACCTCATCCCGGGGGACGTGGGCCGGCCGGTCGGCCACCTCGTCTCCAATCTGGTCGGCTACGATCGCCTGGTGGAGGACGTGCAGGCCGTGCTCGACACCCTGGTCCCCCGCGACGTCGAGGTGCAGGCCCGGGGCGGAGCGTGGTACTCGCTGCGCATCCGGCCGTATCGCACGCTCGAGAACCGGATCGAGGGCGCCGTGATCACCTTCATCGACGTCACCGAACAGCGCCTGGCGAGGGTGGTCGTGCAGGAGAGCGCGGCGCTGCGCCGCCTCGCCACGGTCGTCCGCGACGCGAGCGACGCCATCGCGATGCACGACATGGAGGGGCGCATTCTGGCCTGGAATCCGGGGGCCGTGCGGATGTACGGCTGGAGCGAGGCCGAGGCGCTCCGCATGAACATCCGAGCCCTGGACCCGGCGGGGGAGCTCGGCGACGAAATGGTCGAGGCCGCGCGCTCCTCGAGCGCCGAGGTCCTCGAGCCCCGCCGGACGAAGCGGGCGTGCAAGGACGGGCTGGTGGTGGAAGCCTGGCAGATCGCGACCCCGCTCGTGAACGAGGCCGGTGAGGTCTACGCCATCGCGACGACGGAGCGGGTCGCCGGAGCCCGGTCGTGACGGGCGCGCGGGGCCCGAAGGAGGACGCCGCGCTGCGCCGGCTGGCCGAGGAGGCGCTGGCGCTCCGTGGGGTGTCCCGCGAAGATCGGGAGGCGCCGGCGGCCGAGCAGAGCGCGCTCCACGAGCTGCGGGTTCACCAGATCCAGCTCGAGATGCAGGCCGACGAGCTGCGCCGGGCGCACATCGAGCTCGAGGCCTCGCGAGCCCGCTACTTCGAGCTCTACGATCTGGCCCCCGTGGGCTACGTCACCCTGAGCGAGGCGGGGCTGATCCTGACCGTGAACCTCACGTTCGCGACGCTGATCGGGACGAGCCGCGGCTCGCTCCTGAAGGTGCCCTTCTCCCAGTGCCTCGACGTGGAGGACCTGGACCTTCACTACGTGCAAAGCCGCCGAGCGTTCGTGACCGGCGTGGCCAGCATCTACGAGGTCCGGATGCGGCGCGTCGCGGCGCCGCCCTTCTGGGCGCGGCTGGAGGCGATCGCGGCTCGCGAGGACGGCGGCACTCCCATCCTTCGGGTGGTCGTGAGCGACATTTCCGCCAAGCGGCGAGCCGAGGACGACCTGCGGCGCGCGGCGACGGAGTACCGGGCGCTGGCCGAGCACCTCCCCGATTGGCTCGCCCGCTTCGACACGGAGCTGCGCTATCTCTACCTCAATCCGGCCGCCGTCCGGGCGGGCGCCCTGTCGGGGGACGAGTACGTCGGCAAGACGATGGCCGAGGCGGGCGCGAGCGCGCAGATCGTGAGCGCGTGGGAGCCCAGGCTCCGCGCCGCCCTCTCCACCGCGTCGCCCCTGGAGCTCGAGGCCGAGATCCGGGCACCCGCGGGCCTGCGCTGGCTCCTCACCTCCTTCGTCCCGGAGATCGGCGTCGATGGGAACGTCGTGAGCCTCCTCGCGATCGCCCACGACCTCACGGATCGCAGGCGGGATCAGCTCGAGAAGGACCGGATACGCGCGGCTCTGGCGCAGTCGGACCGACTGGCCAGCATGGGGCTGCTCGCGGGCGGAATGGCCCACGAGGTGAACAACCCCCTCGCCTATACCGTCGACAGCCTCGAGACGCTGGCGGAGGACCTCCCTCGGGCGGCCGGCGCGGCGAATCGCTGCTGCGCGGCGCTGCGGGCGCAGGTGGGAGACTCGGTGTTCGCCGCCATCGCCAGGGACGGCGCCGAGCTGCTCGAGCCCGCCAGCCTGAGGGAGCTCGGCGACCGCGCCGAGGCCGCGCTCGACGGGGCGCGGCGCATCCAGGAGATTTCTCGGACGCTGAGCACCTTTTCGCGCGTCGAGCACGCGCGGCTCGGCGAGGTGCAGGTCGGGCGAGCGATCGAGCACGCGGTCAGGATGGTGCGCGCCGAGATCAAGTACCGCGCCCGGCTGGCGATGGACCTCGGGCCCGTGCCCCCGGTCTGGGCGTCCGAGGGCAAGCTCGCGCAGGTGTTTCTGAACCTGCTCCTCAACGCCGCGCAGGCCGTCGGGGAGGGCGGCGCGGAGCACAACTCCATCACGATCCGCGCCTGGGCCGAGGGCGGCTCGGTGTTCGCCGAGGTCGGCAACACCGGCCAGGAGATCCCGCCGGAGGATCTCGAGCGGATCTTCGATCCCTTCTTCACCACGAAGAAGGTGGGGGAAGGCTCGGGCCTCGGCCTCGCCGTCTGTCGCAGCCTCGTCGGCGAGCTCGGCGGCGAGATCCGCGTCGAGAGCCGCGCCGGGGAGGGCACGCGCTTCGTGGTCCGGCTGCCCGCGGCCCCGATCGGGGTCTCCGCGCCGAAGGCCGAGGTGCAGCCCGCCAAGCCCGCGGGCGTCGCGAGGCGCGGGCGCGTCCTCGTCGTCGACGACGAGCCGGGCATCCGAGCGATCCTGCGGCGGCTGCTGCAAGCGGCGCACGACGTCGTCGAGGTCGCGTCGGGCGCGGAGGCTCGGGAGCTGCTCGGCGCCGACCGCGCGTTCGACGTCATCCTGTGCGACCTGATGATGCCCGGGATGTCCGGCGCCGAGGTGCACGCGTGGCTCGCAGCGCAGGACGCGGCGGCCGCGCGGCGCGTGGTGTTCGTGAGCGGCGGCGCGTTCCTGCCCGGGGTCGCGGAGTACGTGGAGGGCAGCGGCAATGTGTTGCTCGAGAAGCCGATCGACGCGGCCCGCTTGAGGGCGACCGTGGCGGAGCTCGTCGCGGCGGCGCCGGTCGCGGGCTGACGCTGCGGTCCGGCGGTGCGGGGCGCGCGGCTCCGCGGGTCTCGGCAGCGGGCCAGGCTGACCCGGCACGCCGTCGGGGGCGGGGCGCCCGGCGTCGGGCCGTCTACGGCGTCAGCGTGAAGCGCGCGAGGAAGCCGCCGCCGGCCGAGGTCGCCTTGCCGCCGCCGAGATCGAGCGCGTTGTCCTGCTGGCCGGCGAGGAGGAAGCCGCCCGGGGCGGCGACGATCCCCAGGCCGAGGTCGCGACCCGCCGCGCCGTACCGTGCGCTGGACCGGTGCGCGCCCGTCGCGCCGTCGAGCCGCGCGACGAAGACGTCGAGGCAGTACTTGCACGATTCGGGGGGCTCGGGGTTCGTGAGCGGGCCGCCGCCGAGGTCGATCGAGCCGAAGAGCTCGCCCGTCAGGATCACGTCGCCGGCCGCGTCGAATGCCACGCTGGTCACGTCTTGATAGAGCGCGTCGCCGAAGGCCTTCCCCCAGCGCAGGGCGCCGTGCTGGTCGTAGACCGCGGCGAACACGTCGTCGGCCGCGTTGGGGTGGACGATGCCCGCGCCGAGGTCGATCCCCGCGGTGAAAGAGCCGACCACGGCGATGTCGCCGGAAGCGCTGACCGCGAGCGCGCGGATCTCCTGGTAGCTCGGCCCGGAGATCTTCACGGTCCAGACGGGGGCGCCCGTCGCGCCGTCGAGCCGCGCGAGGAAGCTGTCCTGCTCGTCGGCGTCGAACGGCGGGTCGCCGAGACCCTTCATGGGGCCGCTCGAGGTGCCGCCGAGGATCACGTCGGTCCCCAGCGTCCCGACGGCGGTGACCACCTGCTCGCCGTCGCCGCTGAGCGCCCGGCTCCACTTGTACGTGCCGTCCGCCGCGAGCTTCGCCACGAAGCCGTCCGCGTAGTTTGCGCCCGTGGCCGTGATCGGGCCGCCGCCGAGGTCGATCGTCGCGAGGAAACAGCCGCCGAAGGCGAGGTCATGGGCGGAGTCGACGGCGACGGCGAGCGCCTCCTGGTCGTCGGCGCCGGGGAAGCCCCGGGTCCACAGCGGCGCGCCGTCCGGGCCGAGGCGCGCGAGGAATACGTTCCTGTGGCCCGAGGTCGGCGGCAAGGGGTGGGCGGGGAACGCGAGCGCGCCGTCGTAGGCGCCGGCCACGATGACGTCGGCCCCGTCGGCCGCGACCGCGCGAGGAGCCGGCTCGTCGTCCGGGCCGCCGATCACGTGCGACCACCCGAGCGTGCCCGAGGCGTCGAGGTGCGCGAGGACGAGCGACGACGAGCTCTTGGCCTCGACGAAGCCGGCGCCGAGGTCGACCAGCCCCGATGTGGTCGCGACCAGCGTGGCCGCGCCGCCGGGGTGCACGGTGACGCCGGCGACGTCGAACGCCACCTCGTTCGCGAACGTGTGGACCCAGTCGGGCGTCGGGAACGGCGCGTGGCCGGCCGCGCCGCCGCCTCCCGTGCCCGCGCCTGCCGTGCCCGCGCCTCCCGTGCCCGCGCCCGCGCCGCCGGTGCCCGCGCCGCCCGTGCCCACGCCGCCCGCGCCTCCGATCGAGGCGATCGGCGCGTCGCGGAAGCGCGCGTCGGGTGTGTTGCAGGCGCCCCCTGCGGCGAGCGCGGACGCGAAGAACCCGGCGAGGACGATCGGTCGGCGCATCAGAACCTCCCCCCGATCGCCGCGCCCCCGCCCGTCGGCGAGGCCCACGGCGCCGCTTGCCACGTCGCGCCGGTCGCGCGCGGCGCCGTGGGTGGCGCGGCCGTCCCGACGACGGCGCCCGCGACGCCCGCGGCGACGGCGGCGCCGCCCACGGCCCAGAGCACGACGGCCGCGGTGAAGTCGCGGTTCTTGCGCGCGTTGTCCGCGGCCGGGTCGTAGCCGCCCACGGGGTCGCAGAGCCGGTCGGGCCCGCAGTGATCGCCCAGCGCGCGTTCGGCCGATCGCCCGTCGACGCGCAGCGCGACGCCGGCGCCGACGAACCCGAGGCCGGCGCCGCCGACGATCCACGCCCACGTGGGCACGCGACGTCGCGACGCGGGCAGCGGCGCCGCGGCTTCGGCCGTCGCGCCGGGGGCGAGATCGATCGCGACCTCGAGCGTCTTGCCCTCCTCCAGGCGGATCGCGTGGCGCGCAGGCCGGTGGCCGGGCGCGGTCGCCTCGACCACGTGCGGGCCCGGATCGGCCGGGATCGCCTCGCCGAGCGTCGCCGCGGGCATCTCCTGGCCGTCGCGGCGCACGACGAGCCCGGCGGGCGGGCGCCGCACGACGAGGCGCAGGCGCGGCAGGCGCGGCTCGATCGCGGCGAGGTGTCGCGCGGCGACGTCGTCGAGCGTGCGCCGCCGCTCCTCGCCCTGCGTCTCGCGGTTCAGCACCTGCGCGCGCTTGAGGTCGGCCCAGGCGAGGGCGAGCTTGCCGTCGTGCTCGTGGCACCGCGCGAGGTTCAGCATCGTGCTCGCGGCGGGATCGAGCGCGAGGCTCGCCTCGAACTTCGGGCAGCCCGCGGCCCAGTCGCCCGCGGCGACGAGGTCGCGGCCGCTCGCGTAGAGGGCCTCCGCGGCGGCCGGATCGCGGGGCGAATCGGCCGAGGCGTCCCCCGCCGACGCGATCGCGATCGCCGCGGCGACGCCGCCCGCGAGCCCGCGCGAGGCGGCCCACCGAGCGCCGGCCGCCCGGGCCTCGTGCGTTCGGTGACGGCTCACCTCGTCACCGTACATCGAGCGGGTCGCCGTCGTTCCTTTTCGGCGGGTTCGAGGGCGTCGCGGTCGGCGGCGGAG
>CAIVJW010000167.1 GCA_903906315.1 uncultured delta proteobacterium
GCGAGCGGGCCCCGAACCTCGCGCTCCTGCGGAGCGCTGGCGCTCGCGAGGCTGGCGCGAGGGGCCCCGAACCTCGCGCTCCTGCGGAGCGCTGGCGCTCGCGAGGCTGGCGCGAGCGGGCCCCGAACCTCGCGCTCCTGCGGAGCGCTGGCGCTCGCGAGGCTGGCGCGAGGGGCCCCGAACCTCGCGCGCACGTCGAGCGCTGGCGGCACCGGCGGGGCTGCGGGCGACGCCAGACCCCGGCGACCGGCCGTGGCCCCGTGGGTCAGCGTTTGGCGCAGAGGTCGGGGAGCGCGTAGCCGAGCTGCGAGAGCACCGTGCGCACGAGCTTGTCCTCCTCGCGCGCCACCTGGAGGTGCTCCATGAACTTCTTGAAGCTGCCCTCGACGGCCGCGTCCGCCGCGCGCTCGAGGTTCTCCATCACGAGCAGCAGGTGCGGGTGCGCCTTCGCGACCTGCAGCGGGACCTCCATCTTGCGCGCCGCGCGCGCGCGCGCCGCCGCGAGATCGCGCACGAGGAGGCAGAGCTCCTTGTCGTTGGTGTGCGGCATCAGGAGGTCGCCCTCCTTGTGCGCCTCGTCGAGCAGCAGCGCGGCCCGATCGAGGTAGCTGCCCGCCCAGGCAGGCGGCGCGAACGCGACCACAAGCGCGATCGCGAGCGCGGCGAACTTGGCCCTCATCCGGGTGCGTCTCCTGGGTGTGCGGGTGGATCTTCCGTGCTCGCGGCGCGCGCGCCGAGCGACTCGATCGCGGCGCGGGCCGCGGCTTGCTCGGCGAGCTTCTTCGATCGGCCGCGCCCCTCGCCGATGGCGTCGTCGCCGACCTCGACGGACACGAGGAAATCGCGCTGGTGGTCCGGGCCGTCGACCGAGATCACGCGGTAGCGCGGCGCGGGGCGGCCCTCGGCCTGGACCTGTTCCTGAAGCTCGCTCTTCGCGTCGCGCGCCGACGGGGCGTCGCCACCGGCGATCCGGTCCAGGCGCTCGGTGACGATCGTCTGCGAGAGGGCCCTCGCGGCGTCGAAGCCGCGGTCGACGTAGACGGCGCCGACGATCGCCTCGACCGCGTCGGCGAGGACGTTGGTCTGATCGCGCTCGCCCGTCGCGTCCGCGCCACGGCCGAGGAGCAGGGCCTCGCCGACACCCCGGTCGCGCGCGAACGCCGCGAGGGCGTCGGCGTTCACGAGGCTCGATCGCACGAGCGAGAGCACGCCCTCGTCGCCGGCCGGGTAACGCGCCATGAGGAGCTCGCTCACGGCGAGGCCGAGGACGGCGTCGCCGAGGAACTCGAGGCGCTGGTTGTCGAGGCGCGGGCCGCGACGACGCTCGTTGGCGAAGCTCGGGTGGGTGAGCGCCTCCTCGAGGTGGGCGAGGTCACCCTCGAGCCCGAGACGGGCGGCGAGGTCGGGGGGGGGCAGCGGAGCGCTCGGGATGCGGGCCAAGGGCGTGTCAGTCGAGGTGGGGGGGGTGTCGGGGAGCGCGACCAGGTCGGCGTCGTGCGGCGGGACGCCGCCCGCGTCGTGGGTGGTGAAGAGCGCGCAGACCTCGCCCGACTATGCGCCAAGGGGAGGCGGTTGGGAACCAGGGCCGCGCCGCGTTGTCGGTGCCGTCGTGAGCTATGCTGCAGCCATCCCGATGAGCGGCCTCGTCGCATGCCCCTTCTGCCGCGAGCTGTTCGACGACGGCGAGGGACCTCGCTGCCCGGCGTGCGGCCTCGACCTGATGCCGCTCGCCGCGCTTCCACCCTCGCACGACGCGATCGCGGAGGGGCTGTTCGAGCCCGATCCGCCGCACATGAAGCCGCTGCCGTGGACGTACGCCGGCCGCGGGCGCGCCGTCCTCGTCGCGCTCGCGGGCCTCGGGCTCGCGTGCTTCTTCGCGCCGTGGGTGCGCGAGGCGGCGCCGGAGGTCGCGCAGCTGAGCGGCTTCGACCTGGCCCGCAGGATCGGGTGGCTCTGGTCGACGGCGGTCGCGTGGTTCGTGCTGATCCCGCTCGTGCTGACGCGCCGGTCCATCCACAAGATGCGCGGCGCGCGCGTCGCCGTCGCGTTCCTGGCGGGCATCGCGCTCGTCACGGTCGCGACGAGGCTCGCATTCCCTCCCCGCTCGTCGATGCTGCGCCCGGTGCGCATCGAGTGGGCGTGGGGCCTGTACGCCAGCGGCGTGATCGCCCTCGCGGCCGTCGCGGCGGCGAGCCAGTTCGGCGGGCGGGTCGACGACCTGCCGAGCGCCGAGAAACGCCCGAAAGGCGAGACGCTGCACTGACGCGGCCCATGGGGGCACGAGGCGGGAGCGCGGTCGACAGGGCGCCGGCGCCCCGTTACGATGAAGACCTCTCGTCGTCGTCGCGCCAGGGTGGAGTCCTCCATGAGTTGCGATCCGGGCACGGTCGAGTTCGTCGCACGGGCATCGCCGCGGATGGCCCCGTGAGCGCGCGAACGCAACGCGCGACCCCGAGCCCGGACGACGACGCCTTCTTCGACGTGCCCGCGACGGTGCTGTGCGCGTTCTGCGGGCAGTCCGACTGCCCGGGATGCTCGACCGAGCCGGAGCAGGCGTCGGGCGTGGTGGCGATCGTGCCGTGGGAGCGGCCAGGTGCGAGCCTGTGGTCGCGGCTCTGGGCGACGGCGACCGCGACGACCCAGGGCGCGGAGGCGTTCTTCTCGGCGCTGCCCGACGGGCCCGTGTCGCCCGCGCTGCGCTTCGCGGTCCTGGCGGAGCTGCTGGCCGTGACGTCGATGCTGCTGTTCGTCACGCCCCTTGGCGTGCTCGCGCTGCCGAACCTCGCGGTCGACGTGGCCACGAATCCGACGACGCGGGCGACCGCGCTGCGCTGGCTCGCCGCGGGCGTACCGACCGTGGCGATCTGGATGGTCGTCGCCCACGCCGCGCACGGGATCGCCCTCGACGCGGGCGCTCGGGGGGCAGGGGCCCGCTCGCAGCGACGACGCGCGGCCCGATTCGGGCTCTACGCGTGCGGCTGGGACCTGATGACGGGGCCGCTCGGGGCGGTCGTCCTGCTCCTCACCAAGGGAGCGGGCCCCGCCATGGACCTCCTCGGGCTTTCGATGAGCGCGCCGGGGCGTGCGGCGATCGCCCTGCTGTCGGGCGTCTACGGGCTGCGCACGGCCGAGGCGACGAGGGCTCGGCGGGCGGGCACGGTGGTCGCCGTCGTCACGGCGATCCTGTCGGGCGTCGCCGTGATCGTGATCGCCGCGTGGTGACGCGGGGCCGCTGGCGGCCCCTTCGTGACGCTCCTACTCAGCGCAACCCGGCCGGGCCGGGGGTCGGCGTCGGCGATCCCACGCGGCTCGTCGGCAGGACGCCGGGCCGCTTCGCCGAGGAGAGCTCGCCGCTCGAGGTGATGTCGAGCAGCTCGGTGAGCTCCGCGTGCACCTCGCCGACGTTCTGCTTGCGCAGCGCCTCGAGCGCGGACTTGATGTGCGCCTCGGCCTTCTCGTGCGCGAGGATCTGCTTGATGCTCGGGGTCTCGAGATCGAGCGGGCGGTCGACGGCCTTCATGCTCTGACGGCGCCACACGACCGAGAAGCGCTCGCCGTCCTTCACCGGATCGGCCACGAGATCGGCATCCTTGACCCTGTTTCCCGCCTCGTACAGCGCGGGATCGACGCTCACGCCGGGCTCGCCCGTGGCGCCGCTCGGCTCGACGAAGCCGAGGTTGCCTCCGCGCAGGCTCGTCGTCTTGTCGAGCGACTTCTCCCGGGCGACGTCCGCGAAGTGGCGCGGGCTCAGGTCCTTCTTCACGTCCTCGAGCACCGCGGCGGCCTCGGCCCGGGTCGCGAGCTGGATGCGCCACAACGCGAGCCGCTGCGGCGTGTGGAACTTGGACGCGTTGGCGTCGTAGAAGGCGCGCACGTCCTTCTCCGAGACGGTGGCGTCCTTCGCCGCCTGGGCGCGGAGGTCCGCGACGAGCACGTTGCGCAGGACGCCGCGGATGCGCTCGCCGACGTCGTCGCGATCGCCCATCCCCGCGGCGCGCGCGCCCTCGGAGAAGAGCGCCTCGCGCACCAGCACGTTCTCGAGGAACGTCTTGCGGATCTCCTCCGGGGTCTTGCCGAAGGAGCGCAGCTGGAAGGCGGGGACGTTGGCGATGCGACGCTCGAGCTCGGCCGCCGTGATGGCGATCTTGCCGACGCGCGCGACGACGACCGGCGCCGGTCCGTCGGCCCGGGAGGCCGAGCCCGCGAACAAGGAGCTGCCGATCAGGACGCCGAGGGCCGCGAAACGGGCGCGTGTGCGGTAGGAGGGCATGGGAGGCCAGGGGTGTAAGCCCGCGCCACGGGGGCGGTCAAGTCGCGTCGGTCACCCGACGCCGCCCCGCGCCGGCGCGGAGGCGCGCGAACCGGTCACCGCGAGGCCCGGGCGACGGGCGGGCGCGCGGGCGCGCGACGGGCCCGGGCCGGGCGCGCGCTTCTCGCCCTGTCGGCCGAGCAGGCCGGCGCGGCGCAGCACGGCGTCCTCGAGGCCGACGAAGCGGTACGCCTCCGTCGGGAAGCCGTAGGCCTGGTGGATGCGTCGCACGCCCTCGACGACCACGTCGGTGACCTCGACCGGGCGGCGCGGCGGGTAGGCCTTGCGCAGCGACTCGACGGGCTCGCCGATCGCGAGGAGCGCCTGCACCCGGGCGAGCACGTCGATGGGCTTGAGGTCGAGCTTGCCCGCGGCGGCGGCGCCGAGCTCGCGGAGCAGGCGCTTGCGGCGGCGCTCGGTGCGGCCGTCGAGCGCGCCGCCGTGCGGGCCGCGCCCGAGGAGAGCCTCGTTGAAAAGGCGCGCGGCGCGGCGTTTCTCGACGGCCTCGGGGCTCGCCCTGCCGTCGACACCCTGGCGCGCGCGCGCGGCTGGCGGACCGTCGCTGGATCGGGTCTTCACAATGGGGAAAGGTAGCCCGAGGATCCGGGTTTGTCCCGGCGCGACGAGCGACGCGGAGGCCGCGGATCCGGGCCCCGCGCGGCAGCGGGTCAGAACGGCGCGTCCACGCCGGCGCACCGGGCGATCGCCGTGCCCACCGCGAGGATCGCCCAGATCGGCCAGGTGGCGCGCACGAACCCCCAGACGTCGCCCCCGACCGTCCTCCGCGCCCGGCGGATCGCCTCGGTGCGGCCGACGCGGCGGGTGGCGTCGCGGGCGATGTCGTCGTGCTCCTCGTCGTCGAGGGGGTCCGAGCCTGCGACGTGGTGCAGGTGGTGGGTCAGCTCGTGGTCGATGGTTTCGCGGATTTCGCGGTCGAGATCGAAGGAAGGGTCCTCGGAGAACTCGGTTTGAAAGGTCCGGTAGAAAATGCGGATCTCGGGCGGACGGATCATGCCGAGGTCGGCGTCGGCACCGCCCGGCGTGTAGCAGCCGAGGAGGGGCTCGCCTCCGTCGTCGCAGAGCGGGACGTCGGCGTCGACGAAGAGGTCGACGTTGCGCACGCCGCGCGCGCGATAGACGCGGTCGGCTGCCGCGCGCACCTTCGCCTCGAAGGCGTCCAGGTCGGGCAGCTCGCGCCGCGTGCCGGCGAGCGGGGCGCGGGGCTCGCGGCCGAGCTCGCGCTCGAGCGGCACGTCGAGGTCGTTGCGCGCCCCGCACGCGGCGCAGCGGTGCACCGCGAAGAGCCGGGACGAGTAGTGGGCCTCGTGAAGGAGGTCCACGATCGCCTGCCAGGCGGGGTCGGGCGCGCGCGCCAGGGCGTCGGCGAGCACGGAGGCGCGCCGCTCCTTGCCCAGGGCGACGACCCCCATCGCGACGACGATCGCGGGCGTGATCCGCAGGTCCGGCGCCCCGGCCGCACGGAAGAGCGGCAGCGCGTCGCGGGCCGTGCGCTCGGCGACGCGGATCGATCGGGCGACCTTCGCACCGACGCGGAGCGGCGCGACGGGGTGCGCGCGCGCGTGGTCGAAGGGCGCGTCGAGCTCGGGGTCGTCGAGCTCGCCGTCGACGAAGGGGGCGACCTCGAGGAGGCGCGACGGAGCGACGCGGAAGGGCGCGGAGCAGTTCTGGCAGGTGAACTCCTCCTCGGGCTCGGGGACCACGCCCGCGTGGGCGAAAAGCGCGCGGAGGACGTGCGCGTCGCGGAGGACGAGGTCGAGCGGGTCGACGGGCGCGCCGGCGTCGTCGCGGAGCACGCCGATCTCGCCGAGGACGTCGAGGTCGCGCAGACACGGCGCCTGGGAAGGCGGCGCGCGTCCGGCCGCCGCGCGCGCCGCCGCCTCGGACAGCCGCACCACGCGCCCGGACGGCAGGTGGACACGCCCCGGCAGCTTCGGCGTCGACGCCACTACCTGAGGAACAGGCGCGCGAACAGGCCGCCCTTCGGCGCGGGCGGATCCGGCTGCGCGATCGACGCGAGCAGCTTCTGGGCGGCTGCGTGCGCAGGGTCGAGCTCGAGCACGCGGCGCAGGTCGCTCGCGGCGCCGGTCGTGTTGCTGAGCCGCAGGCGGAGGACCGCGCGGTAGTAGCGCGCGGGCACGTTCGCGACGTGCGCCGCCACGAGCTCGTCGAGATCGATCGCGATCGCCTTGACGTCGGCCTGCGGCTGCTCGCCGCGAAGCCAGGCGGCGAACGCGCGGTAGTCGGGGTTGTCCGGGTCGGCCGCGAGGGCGTCATCGATCGCCTCGATCGCGCCGCCGATCGCGCGGGCCGCGGCTCGGTCCGAGGCGAGAGCGAACGCCTCCGTGGCGGGGAGCCTGCGACGGGCGGGGTCCGCCGCGTCGCGCTTCGGGCGGCGCGGCGCGATCGGCACGCGCTCGCCATCGCCGGGCGCGTCGGGCGCGGCGGCGCCGTCGCGGTGCAAGGTCGCACGGAGCTGCATGCGGCCGAGCTTCGCGACGGAGCTCGCCTCGTCGGCCGGCGAGGCGCTCGGAGCCGATCGCGGCGCGGAGACCGAGCTCGGCGGGGCCTCGGCGTCGGCGGGCGCGGGCGCAGGCGCGGGCGAATCGAGGCCGACCAGCGAGCGCGTCAGCAAGAGCCCATAGAGCACGCGGCGCAGCACCGGCTCCGGAACGAGGCCGACCTCGGCGGCCTGCGCGAGGGGCGTCGCATCGAGCTGGAGGAGCTCGAGCGCCTGTCGCTCCTCGTCGTCGAAGCCGAGCCGGTCGGCGGGCGCCGACGCGGACGCGCGCACCGGGGCGTCGCCCAGCCGCGCGAGCGTCGCGTCGATCGAGGGCGCGAGCGCCTCGGCGTGCTCGCGGACGCCGCCCCACAGCACGGCGAGAGGGTCGAGGCGGGAGGGCTCGCCCCCCCAGTCGTCGAGCGCGCCATGCCCCTCGTAGAACGCCCAGGTCGTGTCGGCCGAAAGCACGAAGAGCCGGCGCATCCGCTGCACGAACTGCCGATCGACCGCCTGGTCGAGCGCGCGGGAGGTCACGGCCTCGCCGACGAGCAGCACGTCGCCGAGCAGGCCAGGGGTCGCGAGCGCCTGCTCGAGCGTGACGAGGTCGAGGGCGCCGTCGTCGACGAGCAGCCCGCCGAGCCGCGCGAACGTGTCGGAGGATCGGACCTTCACCGGCGCGCCGCGGTCGAACGCGACGATGTGCTCGTCGCCCTGCGGCTCGCCGAGGAACAACGAGCCGGTCAGCCCGCGCTCGAACGCGAAGGCGAGGATCTGCGCGAACGGCGTCTGCCCGACGTCCCCTTCCGCCGTCGGTTCGCTGCCCGGTCGCACAGCTGCCCACTATATCGCCGCGCGGCCCGAGCCTCCTCGGAATTTCGGCGTCGAAGCCCGGGAAAGGCGCCCCTGTGTGGTAGCGTCACGCCGTGCCGCGCGGCCATGTCCTGGTGCTCGACGATGAGCCTGCGATCCTCACGACGCTGAAGAAGGCGCTGACGCTCGACGGTTACGCGGTCGACGTCGCGGGCGGGGTGGGGGTCGCCGAGGAGAAGCTCGCTCGTCGCAGCTACGACCTCGCGCTCTTCGACGTGTCGCTGCCGGACGGCGACGGGGTGCAGCTGCTCGAGCGCCTGCGCGCGTCGGGCAACGACGTCCCCGTCGTCATGATGAGCGGCCACGCGACGGTCGACGCCGCCGTCCGCGCGACGCGGCTCGGCGCGATCGATTTCCTCGAGAAGCCGCTGTCGACCGATCGGCTGCTGCTCGTCCTCGAGAACACGCTGCGCCTGGTGCGCGCCGAGGCCGAGGCGAGCGCGCTGCGCACGCAGACGGGCCAGGCCGGCGATCTGCTGGGACAGAGCCGCTCGATGGTCGAGCTGCGCGAGCAGCTGGCCCGCGCCGCGAAGGCGAGCGCGACGGTGCTCGTGACGGGCGAGCGCGGCACGGGCAAGGAGCTCGTCGCGCGCGCGATCCACCTCGCGTCGAAGCGCGTGCGCGGGCCGCTCGAGAAGATGAACTGCGCGGCGGTGCCGAGCGAGCTCATCGAGAGCGAGCTCTTCGGCCACGAGGCGGGCGCGTTCACGGGCGCCACCAAGCAGCGGCGCGGCAAGTTCGAGCGCGCGAGCGGCGGCACGCTGTTCCTCGACGAGGTCGGCGACATGCCGCTGCCGATGCAGGCGAAGCTCCTGCGGGTGCTGCAGGAGCGCGAGATCGAGCGCGTCGGCGGGCACGAGACGCTCAAGGTCGACGTGCGCGTCGTGGCCGCGACGAACAAGGACCTCGAAGCGGCCTCGCGCGAGGGGCAATTCCGCCTGGATCTGTTCGACCGGCTGAACGTGCTGCCGCTCTCGCTGCCGCCGCTGCGCGCGCGCCGCGACGACATCCCGGAGCTCGCCGCGCACTTCCTCGCGCTCGCCACGCGCGCGAACGACCGCGCCGGCATGACGCTCACGGCCGCGGGCCTCGCCGCGCTCTGCGCGCACAGCTACCCGGGCAACGTGCGCGAGCTGAAGAACCTGGTCGAGCGCCTCGTGATCCTCACGCCCGACGACACCATCGACGAGGTCGACGTGAAGACCTGCCTCGGCAGCGGCGCGGTGGCGCCCTCGCACGGCCTGTTCCGGCCGAGCGTGCCGTTCCGCGTGCTGTCCGAGGAGGCCGAGCGCACGATCCTCGAGGAGGCGCTCGCGCACCACGGTGGCCAGATGGCCTCGACGGCGCGCGGGCTAGGACTCGAGCGCAGCCACCTCTACAAGAAGTGCCGCGCCCTCGGCCTGCGCGGCGTCAAGGGCGAGCCCGAGGACGAGTAGGCGCGCCGGGCTTCTCGCCGCCGCCCTTCTTCCGCGGCGCGTCGTCGTCGTCGTCCTCGCCGCCGTCGCCGGCCGGGCCGACCTGCTTCTGGTAGTCACGGGCCAGCTTCGCGCTCTCGGCCTCGCCGAGCTTGTCGTAGGCCTTCGCGAGCTCGCCGTAGATCGCGGCCTTCTCGGCCGGCTTCGGCTTGCAGACGAGCGCGCTGTTGAGCTCGTAGACCGCCGAGACGAACTGCCCGGTGCGCGCGAGCGCGCGCGCGTAGAGGGCGTGCACCTTGGGGTTTCGCACGTCGACGAACATCGCGCCCTCGCCGACCTTGCGCGCCTCGTCCCACTCGCCGCGCGCCACGAGCAGCTCGAGCAGGCGCCTCCACACGCGCCGGTCGTGCTGGTCGAGCGCCGCGATCCGCCGCAGATAGGCGACCTCGCCGGCCTCGTCCTTGCGCTTGTGCGCGAGGTCGTAGAGCGCCTGCAGCGGCTCGGCCTGGGTCGGGTCGAGCTTCGCCGCGGCCTCGAGGTGAGCCGTCATCCGCGCCGGGTCCTTCTGCGCCTCGGCCACGTCGGCGGACTTCAGGCGCACGGCGTAGCCGTCGTGGCCGTCGGTCACCAGCTTCGCGAGCAGCCGCGCGGCCTCGGGCAGGTCCTTCTTGCCGAGCGCCTGGCGCACCTTCACGAGGTGCGCGTCGGGCTGCTTCGGGTCGAGGCGCAGCGCCTCGGCGAGGACGGCGTCGCCCTCGGGCGCCTGCTTGTCGGCGTAGAGCGCGAGCGCGAGCGCGACGTGGCGCTTGGCGTTCTTCGAGTCGGCCAGGGCGGCCTTGCGCGCATCGTCGAGCGGCGGGACGTGCAGGTCCGGCACGTACTGCTGGTCGTAGCGCGCGAGCTTCTTGCCGAGCCAGGCGCGGTAGCGGCGGTCGAGCTCCTCCGGCCCGATGCCGAGCGCCTCGCGGACGACCTCCGGCGTGCGCTTGCCCGCGCCCCACTTGGGCAGCATCGACACGACCTTGTCGAAGCCGAACTCGCCCGCAGCGAAGACGAGGATCTGGCTCGCGGCGAAGTAGGCCATGGTCACGTCCTCGACGCTGTCGACGTGCGTGAACGCGCGGTTGAAGCCCTCGACCGCGGGGATCCGCCCGGCGCGCAGGCCGGCGTAGAGCGCCGGGTCCTCCTCGCGCTGCCACTCGGGGCGGCGGAGGATCGTCTCGTACTCGCTCAGGCCCTCGGTGAACCAGCGCGGGACGTGGCTCTTGGAGAGCTGGATCGCGAAGACGTGGCCGAGCTCGTGCCAGAGCACGTTGCCCCAGTTGAACGGCGCGGCGGCGGGGCTCATCGCGGCGAGCGTCTTGCCGAAGCACACGCCCTGGATGCCCACGTTCGGCAGGCCGCTCGTGCGCACGCTGAAGGCCTGCGTGTCGGCGTAGAGCTCGATCGCGACGGGCGTCTGCGGCGTGAAGCCGTAGCGCTTCACCATCGATCCCCACGCCTCCTCGAGCATGCGCGGCACGTAGCGCTCGAGGATGGGCTTTTCGTCCTTCTTGTAGCGGATGCGGAAGGGCTGGCCCTCGACGGTCACGTAGTCGAGCGGGATGTCCTTCTCGTAGAGGTTCAGCGTGTTGAAGACGCGGACGTTGAAGTGGTCCTTCTCCCAGGCCTTCTTGAGCGCCTCGACGCCGGCCTGCTCGTCGCCCGATCGGATGAGGTTCAGGCCGAGGGTCGCGTGCGAGCGCACGTCGCCCGGGTCGATCTGGATCGCCTCGCGCGCCATGCGCACGATGTCGTCGTAACGGTGCTCCCACTCGGCGAGCTCGCCGACGTGCTGGAAGAAGCGCGAATACTCGGGGTTCAGGCCGAAGACCTTCTTCTTCACGGCGTCGAAGCCCGCCGGGTCGTCGGCGAGGAAGCGGACGGCGGCCTTCATCGCGAGCAGCTCGAGGTCGGTCGGGTCGACGGCGAGGCCGCGATCGAGCGACGCGTCGGCGCCCACGAGGTCCATGTCGCGCAGCGCGAGGCCGCCGCGCACGGCGTGGGCCGCCGTGAGGCTCGGGTTCACCTCGAGCGCCTGGCGCAGCTCGCTCTCGGCGGCCTCGAAGTCCATCGCGCTCTCGAGGCGGACGCGCGCCATCGCGACGTGGACGTAGGGGTTCTTCGGCTCGATCTTGAGCGCCTCGCGGAGGACCTCGCCGGCGTGGCCGGGGTCGTACTTGTCGAGGAAGAGCTCGGCGCGCCAGAGCAGCGCCTCGACGCGGCTCTTGGCGCCGGCGCGCTCGGCGGCGTTGAAGGCGTCGTTGGCGTCGCGCGGGCTCCGGAGCAGGTGCGCGGCGCGGCCGACCATCGAGAGGCCCTCGGCGTCGGTCGCGGGGATCTTGTCGGCGTTGTAGTCCTCGATGATCGTCATCAGCGGCGCGCGCGCGGCGGCGCGCTTGCCGGTGCGGAGGAGCAGCTCGCCCAGCACGAGGCGGGCGCGGCGCGCGTCGTCCTCGCGCTCGACCTCGCGCGCGGCGGCGAGGGCGAGGTCGAGCTTGCCCTGGGCGGCGAGGGCCTCGGCGCGCAGCGGCGCGGCGTCGATCCGCGCCTTCGCGCCGAGGGCGGCGGCGCTCTGCGCGGTCGCGACGGCGGCGGCGTACTTGCCCGTCGTGAGCTCGATCCGCGCGCGCAGGAGCAGCGCGTCGACCTGCGCCCCCTTCACCGCGGAGAGCTCGCGCTCGGCGCCGGCGAAATCGCCCTTGGCCATGGCCGCGAGCGCGCGCGCGACCTCGGGCGGCGCGTCGGCGCGAGCGGGCAGCGGGAAGGAGAGCGAGCCGGCGAGGGCGACGGCGAGCGCGACGAGACGGAGGGGGGTTCGCATGGCGGGTCGGTGGGGGAGCATTACCGGGGCACGCGGGGGGCGCCAACGCGGAGCGCGAGGCGCGATGCGCGGACGACGATCGCAGGCTGCAACGCGGGGGCGCCGTGCTCTGCGGCGCCCATCTGCACGTGGAGGCTCGGCAGGACCATCGCCTCGCCGGCGCGGTGGGGACGCGCAAGTGCGCGGCGAGGTCACCCGGGACGACGATCGCGTCGAAGGGGGCGGCGGCGACGCGATCGAGCAAGGCGAAGTGCGCGGCCGGCCCGAGGAAGCCGAGGTGCGGATCGGTGATCCAGGCAAGGCGCGTCGTGCGCAGCGGAGGCGAGGCTGCGCGGAGACGGACGTCCCGGGCGCCGCGGCCCACCGGGGTGCATGCAGGCTCGACGCGAGTCGCGCCGGACGTCGTGCGCGCACGAAGCCCCAAGCCCCGCGATCCGCAGCCTACGCCAACGCCTCGGCGACCGACCGCGCCGTCACGGAGCGCGCGGTCCATCGGCTGCGCCTCTCGCAAGCGCGCAGGCAGCCGCTTCGTCAGCGCGAGCGCGCGCTCGACCTCCCGCTCGACCGCGCGACCGAGGCCGCCTACCGCGCGGCGCCGCTGGCGAGCGGGATCGAGGCCGGCGACGTCACGAGCTGGGCCCCCGACAACGCGCTCGCCCTCCCCGCCGTCACCGGGCGGCACCGCGCAAAGAGAATCCTCCTCGGACCTCGGTGCCTCTGTGCCTCTGGGGTGGCTCCGTCCCCCCTCCCTCTCCGCGCCCCAGCTTCAGGACAGCGGAGACGGCCCCTCACCCCGCCGCGAACGCCTTCTCGATCCTCCCGCGCATCACCTGCTTGGCGATCGGGTGATAGCCCGCCTGCACGCGCTCGAAGATCGCCTTCGCGAGCCCCTGCGTCTCCTTCTTCGCGAGCAGCGCCCCGTAGAGCGGGTTCAGGTACTTCATGCGCCCGACCGAGCCGAGCACGCGCTCGACCTCCGGGACCACGGCGTCGTAGCCCGAGGCGAGCGCGAGGCGCAGCCAGGAGACCTTGACCTCCATGTTGCCGCTCGTGGTGAGGGCGAAGCGATCGTCGATCGCGGCGCACCACGTGGGCGCCTGCGGCCGCGGCACGCGCTCGAGCCACAGGTTCCACTCGGTCGAGGTGAGCGCCTTGCCCGTCTCGACCGACGGCACGTCGAAGGGCATCGCGTTGACGGCGTCGAGGCGATCGGCGCGGATCGTCGGCGCGGACGCGGGGATGCCCTCTCCGTCGATCCAGACCGGCGCGTCGATCGTCGCGAGCACGCCGGGCAGCTCGCCCTCGACGAACGCGAGGAACTGGTCGGTGGTGATGGACCCGAAGCGGAACGTGTCGAGGTACTTCTTGGCGAAGGCGTCGAAGCGCGTGCGGCCGATCTGGCCCTCGATCGCGTGCAAGAACAGGTTGCCCTTCTCGTAGGGCACCGTGCTGAAGGCCTCGTCCGGGTCGATGCCCCAAAGGTGCGTGCGCAACCGCGTGAGGCCGCCCTGCCCGCTCTCGAGGAAGCGCGCGACGGCCTCGTCGAGGTCGCGCCGGCAGATGGCGGCCATGAGCGCGGCGTCGCCCTCGCCCTCGAGCGCCTCGACGATGCGCAGCTCTGCGTAGCGGGTCCAGCCCTCGTTCAGCCAGAAGTGCTCGGCGTCGGCGTTGGTGACGAGGTTGCCCGACCAGGCGTGGGCGAGCTCGTGCGCGATGACGCGGACCTGCGAGCGATCGCCCGCGAGGAGCGTGGGCGTCACGAACGTGAGGCGCGGGTTCTCCATGCCGCCGTACGGGAAGGACGGCGGCATCACGAGGATGTCGAAGCGGTCCCAGGCGTACGCACCGTAGAGCGCCTCGCCGGCCGTGATCATCTGGTCGACGTCAGCGAACTCCCACGCGGCCTTATCGACCACGCTGGGCTCGGCCCACACGCGCGATCGGGGGCCGAGCTCGCGCGAGGCGAGGTCGCCGACCGCGAACGCCAGCAGGTACGGCGGGATCGGCTGCGGCATGTGCCAGCTCTCGACGGCGACGTCGCCCTGCTCCTCGCGCCCGTCGAACGCGGCGGCCATCAGCCCGCGCAGCGCCTTGGGCACCGTGAGGCGAGCCGTGAACGTGATGCGGTTCCGCGGCGAGTCCTGCACCGGCACGATCGACCGCGCGTGGATCGCCTGGCATTGCGAGAAGAGGTACGGCTCCTTGCCGCCGGCGGTCTGCGCGGGCTCGAGCCACTGCAGCGCGCTCGCGTCGGGGGCGGTCCGGTAGCGCACGGCGACCGATCGCGTGCCCTCGGGCAGCTCGATCGAGAGGCGCGCGCCGAAGATCGGCTCGGCCGGGTGCAGCGTGAAGGGCACCGCGCGCCCGCGATCGTCGGTCACGCTCGCGATCGCGAGATCGCGCGTGTCGAGATCGAGCGGCCCCCCGGCCGGCGCGGCGAGCTCGAGCGTGGCGACGGCTTCGAGCGTGCGCGAGGAGAAATCGACGCCGGCTTCCCAGTCGAGGGAGGCGACGCGCGGGTGGGTGTCGTCGGCGTAGGAATGCGGGTCGAGGCGGGCCATGGGTGGCGCGCAGGCTACTCGACCCGTGGCGCGATGGGCACGCCCCACGAGCGCCCCGGCGCCCTTCGGCGGGGTGTCGCACTTCGCCACGTCCGCACGCGAACCGAGGGCCTGGCGCCGCGCCGCGGCGAGCGCCACGATCGAGCCCGCATGGCTCCTTCCCGCGCGATCTTCGACCTGGACGGCACCCTCGCCGACACGATGCCCGTCCACTTCCGCGCTTGGTGTGACGTTGCGGCGCGCTTCGGCGTGGTCCTCCCAGAGGCCCGCTTCTACGCGCTCGGCGGCGTGCCGACGCAGCACATCGCGCGGAGGCTGGTCGAGGAGCAGGGCCTCGCGGTCGACCCGGGACGGCTGACCGTGGAGAAGGAGGCCGCGTTCCTCGCCCGGTTCCACGAGATCGGACCGATCGACGCCGTGGTCGCGATAGCGCGCCGGGCGGCGGCCGAGGCGCCGATCGCGATCGCCACCGGCAGCCGGCGCGAGATCGCGGAGCGGACGCTCCACGCGATCGGTATCCGCGAGCTGTTCGCGGTGGTCGTCACAGCGGAGGACACGCCGCGCCACAAGCCCGAGCCCGACGTGTTCCTCGAGGCGGCGCGCCGGCTCGGGGCGGAGCCGGCCGGCTGCGCGGTCTACGAGGACACGGAGCTCGGGCTCGAGGCCGCGCGGCGGGCGGGGATGGTCGCGATCGACGTGCGGCCGCTCTTGCGCTGATCGCCGACCACCGCGGAGGCCGTCGAGGGCGCTCCCCCGCCCGGGGGGACCGCGTTCCACGGCAAGGGATGCCGTTTCCCCAGCGGGGGGACCGCGTTCCACGGCAAGGGATGCCGTTCCCCCAGCGAGGGGTTCGCGAGTCACCCCAGTGGATGGCGTTGCCCCGGCGGGGGATCGCGAATCCCTGCCGTGGATGCCGTTCCCCCACGGGGGATCGCGAATCTCCGCGGTGGATGCCGTTCCCCCGGCGCGTCCCCCTCCTCCCTACGGCGCAGCCACCCGCACCGGCGCGATCGTCGCCGCCTGGGACCACCTCACTCGGCCGGTGAGCGGCATGAGCAGGAACAGCGTCACGATCGACAGCACCGTGATCGTCAGGCCCGTGAAGCCCTCCCAGAAGTGCGCGAGCGAGAAGCCGACCCGATAGACGAGCTGCGCGATCCCGGCCTCGACGAAGGCGAACCGCGGCGACACGACGAGGCGCAGGTAGCTCACGACGAGCGCGACCGACACGACACTCGCGAGCGCGAACGCCTCGGGGATCGGCAGCCGGTCGACCGTGTAGGCGAACAGGAGGTGGAACGCGAAGAACGCCGCCCCGAGGAAGAGGAAGTGGATGGCGGTCACGCCGCCGATCACGGCCCAGGCGATGCAAATGATGCCGTAGACGACGACGATCGCGATCAGGCGCAGCGCTGCTTTCATCGGAGAGAGCGTGCGCCACGCGCGTCGAGGCCCGAGGGCGGAGCCGTCGAGACCCCGCGGGTGTTTCGTGGCGAAATTGTGGCGACGGCCTAGCGCGTCAGGCCGAGGGCGCGGCGCGCGATCGCCTCGAGGGCGTCGACGAGCTTCGGCCGCGCGTTGGCCGCCGGGGCGCGCTCGAAGCGGCGCAGCCCGGCCTTCTCGGCGAGCGCGGGCGCCTCGAGGTCGAGGTCGTAGAGCGTCTCGACGTGGTCGGCGACGAAGCCGATCGGCGCGACCAGCACGTCGCGGACGCCCGCCGCCGCGAGCTCGGCGAAGGTCGCCGGCAGGTCGGGGCCGAGCCAGGCGTCGCCGGTCATGCCCTGACTCTGGAAGGCGACGCGGGTCGGGCTCGCGCGGTCGCCGAGGCGCGCGGCGACGGCGACGGCCATGGCGCGAAACTGCTGCTCGTAGGGATCGCCCGCGGCGATCACGCGCTGCGGGAGGCTGTGCGCCGAGAGCACGACGGCGACGCCCGCGCGGTCCTCCGCGGGGAAGCGCGCGAGGCCCTCCTCGATGGTCTCGACGAACGCGCCGATCAGCGCGGGCTCCTCGCCCCAGGCCTCGGCGCAGACGAGCTGCATCCCCGCGCCGTGCGCGGCGACCGCCTCGCGCACGACCGCGTGGTAGACGTCGACCGACTGCGGCGCGAGCGGCAGCGACAGGAGGCGCGTGACGCCCGCGCGCGCGAGGTCCGCGACGACCTCGGCCGCGTACGGCGCCCACAGCCGCCCCGCGACGCGCACGGGCAGGCCGAGGCGCGCCTCGAGGCCCGCGGCCTGATCGGCCGTGATGCGCAGGAGCGGCGAGCCGCCGATGCGATCGAAGCGCCGCGCGACCTCGGCGAGGACCTCGGGCGGCGCGGGGCGGCCCCGGCGGATGTTGGTGATGAACGCGGGGAGATCCGCGGTCGTCGAGACGGTTCCGTGGCAGATGCAGAGGACGGCCTGGCTCACGGGGCGCGACTGTACACGACGGTCCGCGCACGCGCCCGTCGGCGCGGCGGCCGGCGCCCGCGCGCCGGGACACCGTTTGCTCCCCGGACAGGAACGTGGCCTCCTCTGGGGTCGAATGGTGACTGCGCGCACGCTCGTCCTCGGTGATCTCCACCTGACCCGGCACACGCCGCGGGCGGTCACCGACGATCTCGCCCGGCTGCTCCGGGCGCACGGCGGCGCGCGCGTGGTGGTCGCGGGCGATCTGTTCGATCTGTCGGCCGACGACCCGCAGGCGCGGCGCGAACACGCCGTCGAGCGCGCGATCGCCGCGCACCCGACCGCCCGCGCGGCCCTCGCCGACCACGTCCACCGGGGCGGCGAGCTGTGGCTCGTGGGCGGCAACCACGACGCGGAGGTCGGCGTGCAGGGCTTCGACGGCACGCTGGCCGACGCGCTCGGGATCGGGCACGACGCGCGCGCCCGGCTGCGCACGACGCCGTGGTTCTTCCGCGAGGGCGCCGTGCACATCGAGCACGGGCACGTCTACGACCCGGACAACGCGCCGGCGCACCCGCTCATCCAGGGCGAGGCGAGCCTCGGCGTCCACTTCGTCGAGGAGTTCATCGCGCCGACGGGAGCGCACAGGTACCTGAACGCCAACGACGGCACGCCGCTCAAGCTCTTCGTGTCGTCGTTCTCCTGGTACGGAAAGCGCGCGCCGTACGTCATCTACCGCTATTTCCACGCGGCGTTCAGCGCGCTCCTGCGCAGCGGGCCGATGTACCGCGCGGCCCACGAGATCGAGCAGGGCCACGCGCGCGTCGAGGACTTCGTGCGTGCGTTCGACGTGCCGCGGGAGCTGGTCGTGGGCCTGATCGCGCTCGGCGCCGAGCCCACGCTCGAAAGCCTCTCGCGGACCTTCACGCGCCTCTACCTCGACCGCGTCGCCGCGACGCTCGCCATCGCGGGCGGCCTCGGCGCCCTCGGGCTCGGCCACGCGCACGCCGGCGCGGCGGTGCTCGCGATGGGAAGCCTCCTCATGGGGGGCAGCTGGGCGCGCGGGCACAACCGCTACGCCGGCAACGTCACCGACCGCCTCGCCGACGCGGCGACGCGCATCGCCGAGACGACGGACGCGAAGCTCGTGATCTTCGGCCACACGCACCGCGAGGCCCTCGGCGGCTCGTACGCGAACACGGCGAGCTTCGCCTTCCCGCGCGAGGCGCCGGGCCGGCCGTACCTCGAGCTCGGCGGGACGCTCACCGACCCGCGCGTCGAGCGCCGCTACCTGATGCCCGCCGCCTGACGTCGCGCGTCGGACGGGCGAGCCGGCCGAGAACACGGTACGCTCGCCGATCCTCGGGCCCCGCCACGGGAGCCTGCCATCGAGAGGATCCCCCGATGACTTTCTTCCGGACCCGGACCTTCCTGGGCGCGCTCGGCCTCGTCGCGTGCGCCGGCGCCATCAACTGCGGCGATTCGACCGAGAAATCGAAGGCCGCGTCGGCCGCACACGGCACGACGACCACCACCACCGGAACCGGCACCTCGACGGGCGAGGGCGACGCGGGCGCCGGCGGCGGCGCGACGACGACCCCGACCGGCACCGCGGGGCAGGGCCCCGGCGGCGCAGGCGGGTCGATCACGACCAGCGCGGGAGGCGCGGGCGCGGGAGGCGCGGGCACCGGAGGCGCGGGCACCGGAGGCGCGGGCACCGGAGGCGCGGGCGGCGCGAGCACCACGAGCTCCGGCGGCGCGGGCGGATCCGGCACCGGCGGCGCGGGCGGATCCGGCACCACGAGCGCGGGAGGCGCGGACGCGGGCGCACCCGACGCCGGGGTCACGTGCATGAGCCCGGTCTTCGCCGACAGCCCGCCGATCGCCGGGACGGTCGTCGCCAGCGCGGCCGAGGACAAGGCGTCGAGCTCGTACCTCGTCACGCCGGCGGGCATCACGCGCTACGACGCGGCCGGCACGCTCGTGTGGACCAAGAAGTTCGACGCGAACGCGAGCGCGCGCCGCGTGCTCGTCGACTCGGGCAACTCGCCCATCGTCGTCGGCGTGTTCAGCGGGAGCGCGAGCTTCGGGGCGACGACGCTGGTCTCGGCCGGCCAGAAGGACATCTTCGTCGCGAAGCTCGACACGAACGGCAACCCCGTGTGGGCCACCTCCGCCGGCGGCCCCGGCGACGACGAGGCCACCGACCTCGCGGTCGACGACTCGGGCAACGTGGTGGTGGCCGGCTCCTACTCGCTGCTGGGCGCGACGTTCGGCAAGATGCAGCTGCCGACCGCCGGCGGGCGCGACGTCTTCGTCGTGAAGCTCGACGGCACGGGCGCGCTCGTCTGGGTGCGGTCGTTCGGCGGCCCCGGCGACGACTACACCTTCGCCCTCGGCGGCGACGACTCCGGCCACGTCGTGGGCGGCATGTACTCGATGGGCCCCTCGGTGAAGATCGGCTCGACGACCCTGATGGCCGGCCAGCACCTCGAGGCGATCGTCTACCGGCTGGACCCTGACGGAACGCCCTCGTGGGCGAAGGCCGCGGGCGGCGACGCCGACACCTGGGTGAGCGGCATCGACCTCGACCAGGACGGCAACGCCTACGTCGCCGGCATGTTCGGCGGGACGACGACGTTCGACCTCGACCACGGCGTGACGCTGACGGCCGTGAGCGGCACCGAGTCGTTCCTCGCGCGGTACGACACCCTCGGGTCCGTGACGTGGGCCCAGCGCGTCGGCGACGGCGTCCTCGATCTCGCCCTCCAGAACGGCAGCGCGGGCGACACCGTGTCGGTCGACCCGACCGGGAACGCGACGGTCGTCGGGTGGTTCTCGGGGGCCGCGAGCTTCGGGCCGGCGGGCAACGGCACGCCCGCGAAGAGCGCCGGCGGCACCGACGCGTTCATCGCCCGGTTCGACGCGACGGGGAAGCTCGTCTGCCTGATCGCCGGCGGCGGCGCGAAGGACGACCTGGCGACCGGCGTCGCGGCCGACGGCATCGGCGGCCTCGTCGCGAGCGGCTACTTCGACTCGAGCGCCGTCCTCGCGGGGCTGCCCCTTTCGGGGTTGGGCGGGCCGAGCCCCTTCACCATCAAGCTGACGCAGTAGCGCGGCCCGCGGTCGTCACTCGCGCGCGAGCCCGGCGTGCGCCGCGAGGGCAGCCTCGACGAGGTCGATCGCCACGCCGGCGTCCGTCTCGTCGAGGGCGGCGAGGTCCCCGGCCGCCGCGGCGGCGAGCCGGGCGCGGCGGTCGGGCCGCAGCACGAGGCCCGCGCCACCGCACGCGCGGCAGACGAGCCCGCCATCCGCGGCGCCGAGGCACGCCACGACGCCGGGCCCCGCCACGCGCCCGCAGCGCACGCACCGCTCGAGCTCGAGGCCCCAGCCGACCGCGCCAAGGAGCACGAGCCCGGTCGCCGCCAGGCGAGCCTCGGGCGACGGGGGGCCGCGATCGTCGTCGGCCTCCCCCGGGGGCGCGTCGAAGGCGTCCAGCAGGGCGTTGATCGCGCGCCACGCCGCGGGCTCCGGCGTGTGGGGGGGCGCCGCCCGCCGGACCCAGCGAAGCGCCCGCCCCGCGGCCTCGAGCCGGCCGAGATCCGCCGTGAGCACGAGCCGAGGGCGCGCGAGGCTGGCCTCGACCAGCACGCCGAGCTCCGTTCCGGGTCGCAGGTCGATCGTCACGGCGAGCCCGTGCATCGGCTCGAGCGCCGAGAACCGCTTGTTCGAGCGCCGCGCCGACCGGGCCACCGCGCCGACGATCCCGCGGTCGGCCGTGAAGAACGTCGCGATGACGTCGGCCTCGCCGAACGGCACGCGGCGCACGAGGAGCGCCTCCGAGCCGAAGCGATCGGCACGACCGCGCGCCGCCCTCGCCATGCGCTTCCCAGCGAGCCCGCGCGGGGCGCTTCAGACCTGGAGGAGGGCCGCCGGCCGGACGCCGCCAGCGTCGGAGAGCTCGTGCGGCATGTCGTGACCGCGGGGACGCAGCACGATGCTGAGCGCCAGCGTGAACAGGATGAGAAGGAGGACGAACGCGATGGCGACGCCGAAGCGCTTGGTCCGAGAGCGCTGCGGCGCGGCGACCATCGGCAGCGGCGTGACCCACGCGACGCGCCGGCTCGCGGTGTAGCGCGCGAGCACGTCCTCGACCGGCAGCGCGACCGCGCGCGCGTACGCCTTGAGGAACCCGCGCACGAAGACCTCGCCGGGCAGATCATCGAAATGATCCGCCTCGATGCGCTCGATCGAGGCCACGGGAATGCGCGTTGCGCGGGAGATCTCCTCCACGCTCATCGCCCTCTCCTCCCGTGCCCGCTTCAGCCAGCGGCCGATCGAGTCCATGAATTCTCCCGTCCTAGCTTCCGTAGAGGACTGATTCGATGAGCCATCGCGAGGTCGCCCCCGAGACAGCACCCGCCACGACAAGCCAAGACTTCACTGCAAGCTCTTGAGCTGCACGGCGCACCGCACGCCTACCGGGGTGGTCGGCGAGATGGAGCCGCACGTCTCGAAATCGGTTCGGGCCTCGTCGCGGAGGCCCTGCTTCAGGGCGACGCGCCCGCGTGCATCGAACGCGTCCTGCATCCGCTGGCACTCCGGCCGCGGCGTCTCGATGCACTTGGTCAGCGACTCGCGGGCGGCCCCGAGCTCGCCCTTCTTCTCGTAGGCGAGGCCGAGCTTGTACCAGCCGGCGCAGAACACCGGCTGGGCGGCGACCGCTCGGCGCAGGGCGTCGATGGCCTCGTTCACGGCCCCCTTCTCGAGGTAGGCCCAGCCGAGGTTGCCCCACGATTTCTCGGGCGAGACGTAGAGGATGTCGCCGGCGAGGGGCTTCAGCACCGCGATGGCGTCGTCGAAGCGACGCTCGTGGGTGAGGATGACACCGAGCGTGTTCCGAGCGTCGCGGTGGTCCGGGTTGGCGTCGAGTGCCTTGCGCGCGTAGCGCTCGGCCTCCTCGAAGTGGCAATCGGTCGCGCGCGCGTCCGGATTGCAGAAGGCCAGGTGGATGATCGCGCCGAGGTAGGCCGCGTCGGCGTTGTCCGCGTCGAGCTTCAGCGACTTCTGGACGTGGTCGAGGGCCTCGCGGAGCTTGCCCCCCTGGAAGGAGTCGCGAGCCAGGTCGTACTCGCCGAGCGAGCGCTGGTCGGTCGGCGTGGAGCTGCGCGGCTTGCAGCCGAGCACGGCCCCCGAGGCGATCCCGCAACCGACGCACACCGCGATCCCCACCGCACGGACACGCCGCCCCGCTCCGCGCGTCACGCGCGAGCGCCGGGCGGGGCTCGGTGCTGAGTGGGATCCGTCGGGCATCTCGTTTGCTGTCTCGTGGGTCCAGGGGGTGTGCCTAGGCGGCACAGGGGATGGGCACTGTGGGTAACCTAGGCCGACCAAAGCGTCAACCGCCAACGTCCTCGGCGCGAAGTGGCCAAGTTTCCTGGCGCATTCGCGCGGGACATGCGTGCTTCGCCGGGAGATCGGGGCGCTTCGCCTTGGAATCAGCCCGTTGCGCGCCGAAAACAGGGTGCTTCGCCTTCGGAATCAGGGCGCTTCGCCGCGGATCCCCTCCTTCAACGCGAGGAGCGAGTAGAGCCGGCGGAGCGCGTCGAGGTCGGGAATCTCCAGCCGCTCGTCGACGACGCGCACGTACTGCCCCTCGCGGAGCTGCTGCACGCCGCGCTTCACCGCGTCGACGTCGAGGCCGACCCGCGCCGACAGCTCCATGGGCGAGATGGTGAAGCGGGCGCCCGCCGTGGAGGAGTCCGCCTCCGCAGCCTGCTGCGCCAGCTTGAGGAGCGCGCCGACGACCTTCGCCTGGGCGTCCTTGAGCATCAGGATCTCGATCTGGTCCTCGGCCTCGCGCAGCCGCCGCGCGAGCTGCGTGACGAGGCGGGCGGCGGCCGTCGGGTCGGTCTCGAGGAGGCGCTGGAGCGCGGCCTGGTCGAGGACCAGACCCGAGGACGGGACGAGCGCGATGGCGGTCGACGACCGGGTCGATCCGGGCAGGAGCGCCGTCTCGCCGAACACGTCGCCGGCGCGGAGCACGGCGAGGCTCCGCTCGACGCCGTTGACCCGCTTGATGAGCCGGACCCTGCCCTCGGCGAGGAAATAGGCCTCCGTCGCCGGGTCGCCCTCGCGGAAGACGACCTCGCCGTGGGCAAAGCGCCGCCCGAAGCGCGCGTGGAGCTCATCGGCGGCCGCGGCGCCGGAGGGTGTGAGGTCGGAGGCCATCGGTGGGGAGGGTATCAAAGCTCGCGCGCCATCGGCTTGGCATCCGGGGCGCGGACGTAGCAGGGCTCGAGGGCCGCCGGGTCGAGGGCGGCGGGGGCGGAGGCGGCGATCCGCTCGGCGCCGAAGCGGCCGACCTCGGCGGCGTCGGGGAGGTCGGTCGACGGGTGGCGCAGGAGCCGCGGCGCGAGGTCGGCGAGGTCGGCGGCGACCTCGCCGACGACGCGGCACGGCGCGCCTACCTCCGCGATCAGCGCGCCCGCCTCGCCACGCGGCAGGTGCCTCGGCGCCAGCACCTCGGCGCCCTGATCGTCGTAAGCGGCGGCGAAGATCTCGCCTTTCTTCGCGTCGAGCGTGGCCAGGACCACCTCCCCCTGGGGCACGAGCCCGAGGCGGAAGGCGGCGCGAGCCATCACCTCGAGCGAGCCGACCCCCACGAGCGGCAGCCCCGCCGCGAGGGCGATGCCCTTCAGCGACGCCGCGCCGACCCGGACGCCGGTGAACGAGCCCGGGCCGAGATCGCACGCGAGCGCGGTGACCTGGGCGCGGGCGGATCGGACGGCGGCGGCGTCCGCGTCGTCGCCGGCGAGCGCCCGGCCGAGCGCGGCGAAGAGCTGCTCGGCGTGGCCCTTCAGGTCGGCGTACGTCGCCTCGCCGAGCACGCGCCCCTCCTCTACGACGGCGACGCCGCCTCGGTGGGTCGAGGTCGTGACCGCGAGGACCCGGATGCTCATGGGCCGGGAACGTCCCCCGAAGACCGTTGTCTGGCAAGGGGTGGCAAGCGAGGGGATGATGCGCAGGTGCTAGCGCGCGGATCGTGGCCCCGTGGCGGAGGGCGCTCGCGCGTCGCGATCCCCGCGCTCGCGCTGTCGCTGGCGGTTCACGTCGCCGTGCTCGCCGCCGCCCGTCATGGGCGCGGCGCCGTGGACACGGCCGGCGCGGCGCCGGCGATGGCGGCCACCACGGACGCCTGGGTGGGCAGCTCCCCCGAAGCGGCCTTCGGGCGAGATCTGGTGGAGGTCGACGTCGGCGCCTCACCGGGGGGCCCCGCCGCGGGCGCGCCCACGCCGGTGACCGGGCGGGGCGCGACGACGACCACGCCCCCCGATCCACCGTCGCAGCCGCGCGCCGCGGCGGCGCCCGCGCCCGCGAAGCGCGACCGCGGCGCCGAGGCGACGGCCCGCGCGCCGCACCGAAACGCCCCGCCGAACAGCCCCCGCGTGGTGACGCACGCGACCGACGACGGCGAGGCGCGCGCCAAGCCCGCGCCGACGACGC
>CAIVJW010000168.1 GCA_903906315.1 uncultured delta proteobacterium
CGCGATCGCGGGGGGCTCGCGGCGGGCCGGCGGCCGGGGCGCGGGCGGCGGCGCCGGAGGAGCGGGCGGCGGCGGGGGAGGCGGGTCGAGGCGCGGAGGCGGGGAGGCGATCGCGACGCTGGGGTCGATCGTGATGGCCGCGACGAGCACGACCGCCGCGGCGACCTCGGCGCACGTCGAGCCTCGAAGCCGCCGGCCCGCCCCGCGCCCGCTCGCGTCGCGCAGCGTGACCTCGCCCTCGAAGCCCCCCGCGATCGCCGTGATGGAGATCGCGAGCTCGCGCGCGAGGTCGCCGGGCTCGGCCGCGCGGAACCGAGCGGTCCGCGATCGGATCGCGGCCTCGACCTCCGGGGCCTGCGGGCACCCCTCCGGTGCGGCGTAGACCCACCGAACGGCCTCTGCGCCGGGCGGCTCGGCGCCGGCCCGCGGCGCGGAGGCGATCCCCGCGATCGTCGCGAGGACCGCGATCGCGGTGCGCGCGGAGGTCTCGCTGCGACGGGGCCGGACCATGGCGCCCTCCGCCGTAGCGTCCCGGCGGCGGTCACGTCAAGGCGCGGCAAGGCCGGGAGCCTGTGCGCGGGGTGTCCGGTGAGGGGCCGGGGCTGCGAGCGGCGCGGGGCGTGCGCCGATCGACCGGGCGTGGGCGTCCGGAGGACGGGCCCTACCGCGCGATGCCCGCGAGGTCCTGCTCGACCTGCTCGGCCAGCGACGCCGTCACCCGCGCGAAGGTGCGCGTGCGCTCCGACCGCAGGAAGAACTCCGGCTTGCCGCCGCCCGCGGGCGTCGCCTTCACGATCTCGACCCAGCCGATCGGCCCGGACGACCCGCGGTAGTCGACCCGCACGACGTCCTGCGTGCCCGAAGGCGCGGAGGCGGGGTACTCGTTCGGCCGGACGCGGTCGAGCTTCGACATCCAGTTGCCGAGCGTCTCGTCGTTCTTGTCGGCGGCCGAGGCGTCGGCCCAGAAGCGCTTGCCCTCGGCGCCGCCGCGCACGACCTCGCGCGCCTTGCCCGAGGCGGTCACCTTGGCGGCGACGACCTCGGGGTCCTTCCACTCGTGCAGGTCGCGCTCGACGAGCCGCGCGTCGGCGGCGTCGAGGTCGCGCACGATGTCGCCCTTGATGACGTAGACCTCGCCGCTCGCCGGGTCGCGCGCGTAGCGATCGCTGCCGCCCGGGGTCGGGCCGCCGACGAGGAGCTTCTTCTCGGCGCCGCGCAGCACGACCGTGAGCGTGCCCTCGGGGTCGGCGAGGCCGAACTCGGCCGCGCGATCGCCCTCGACGCGCCCCACGCCGCGGAACGCCTTGAGCGGCGCGAGCAGCTCGGCAAGCTTTCCGGCCGCCCCGACCGACACGATCGCGGTCGTCGTCCTCTGGGTCGGCGCGCCCGCGTCCCCGGCGCCCGCGTCGGCTGCGCCGGCGGGCAAGGGCGATTCCTTCTCGATCGTGCCCACGAAGTACCGGCCGGCGCCGTCCCGCTTGGCCTCGAGGCGCACCTTGCGCGTCTTCGTGTCGTAGCCGATGCGCTCGACGTCGTCGGCGCGGCCGGACCACACCGGCACGTCCGCCGAGACCAGCGCCTTCGGCTCCTTGTCGCGCGTCCACAGCGCCCCGGCCAGGCTCGCGGCGATCGCGAGCAGGCCGAGGTGGACGCCGATTTCTCGTCGGCCCTTCATGCGCTCCTCCGCTGGGCGGCGCGCGCCCGGCGGCGCGTCGTCCACAGGCCGAGGCCCAGGACGAGCGCCGGCGCGCCGAAGATCGTGCCGTAAAACCAGATGACGTCCTTCTGCTTCGTGTGCTCGATGCGCACGTCCTCCGCCGTCGTGACCGCGCCGGCGAAGCTCTCCTCGCCGCCGAGCCAGCGCACCGCGTCGAGCGCGAGCACGAAGTTCGCGTCGTAGCTCATGAGGTAGTCGGCGAGGGAGTCCGCGTCGCCGATCACGATCGCGCGGAGCTCGATGGGCTTGCCCTTGTCGGTGCCCGGCGCCGGGCGCGTGACCGCGGCGGCCACGTTCCAGGTGCCGCGCTTGTCGGTGCCCTCGTCGAACGCGAAGTTGCCGCCGACGTCGGTGAACGTCTCGCCGAAGGTCTTCACGATGAAGTCGACCTTCGCGTCGCTCTGCGCCTTCTTGTCGATCGGCGCCGCGCCCGGCAAGACGACGAACGCGCGCGACGAGTTGCGGCTCAACGTCGACACCGAGGCGTGCGACGAGAAGCGGTTGGTCGCCAGGTTCCCCCGGTCGGAGACGTCGTGGCGGCGCGCGACCTGGTGGCGCGGGTCGTCGGTCGCGAGCGTGACGGGCTGCCACGTGAGGTCGACCGTGTCGGCGAGCGGCGCGTGGTCGACCTTCGCGTCCGGGTCGATCGCGAGGAAGAGCTTGCCGCCGCGGGCGGCGTAGCGCCGGATGGCCGCGACCTCCTCGGGCAGGAACGCCTTCGCCGGGCCGAGCGCCGCGACCAGGAAGGCGTCCGAGGGCACGTCGCCGCCGAGGCCCTGGCCGACGCCGAGGTCCTTCACGACGTAGTTCTGCGACTCGAGCAGCTTGCGGAACGTCTTGGCCGACCGGCCCTCCGGATCGCTGCCCGTGGACTCGTTCAGCTCGCCGTGGCCGACGGTCAGGTAGGCGACGCGCTGGTCGCGCAGCACCTTGAGCAGCGCCTTCTGGAAGTCCGTGTCGAGCGCCTTGAGCTTCGCCCCGGCCGACTTGAGGTCGGCGCCGACGATGACGGTCTCGCGCGAGGTGCCGCGCTGGATCACGATGACGCCGTCCTGCGTGACCTTGGCGTCCTTCGCGAGCGCCGGCACCATCAGCCGATCGTGCACCTCGACCGTCACGCCGCCGGGGGCCGCGCGGCCGAGCTCGCGGAGGTAGCCCTCGACCTCGACGCCGACGTCGTTGAGGCGCGGGAAGAAGGCCAGCACCTTGACGGGCTCGGTGAGGTTGCGGGCGACGTTCTTGGTCGACTCGCTCGGGCGCGAGGTGCGAAAATACGAAAAGTCCGCCTTCAGGTCGAGCTCGCCGGCCGCGTACGTGAAGAGCGCGACGTAGGCCGCGGCGAGCGCGATCGAGAGGCCTGCCTCCGTCGCGGATCGCACGCGGCGGGCCTCGATGTGCTCGGCGCTGCGCATCGGCGCGAGGGCGATTTCGCCGAAGAGCAGCGGCACGATCGAGAGGCCGAGCAGGAGCGCCCAGGCGATCGTCGACGCGCCCTCGAGGCGGGCGCGCACGTCCGGCGCGGCCTGCGCGAGGTGGAAGAAAGCCTTGCCCGCGTCGGTCGAGGTCGCGAAGTAGACCGCGATCCCCGCGAGGCCGAGCGCGAAGAAGCCCGCGAGCGCCCGCTCCACGCCGCGCCGATCGCCCTGCGCGCGCGTCGCGACGATCAGCCGGATCACCGTCGCGCCGATGGCCGCCGCGACCCCGAGGCCCGACGTCGCGTACCGCGCGGCGTCGACGCCGATCAGGATGCGCTCGCCGACGAAGACGAGGATCAGGCCGCCGACCCACGCAGACGCGAGCCACGGTGCGATCCGGTCGAGCGCGAGGCCCGCCGGGGCGTCGGGCGGGGAGGGCCGATCGCCCACCGACGTGTCCTGCTTCAGCGCCATCGCCGGGCCTCCAGCGTCTTGGTCGCGCAGAGCAGGAAGAAGTACGAGACGCCGAGGTAGTAGGCGACGTTCTCGAGCTTCAGCACGCCCGTCATGAAGGGTTTGAAGTGCTCGTGGTGGATGGCGAGCCCCGAGACGAAGCCCGCGAGCGGCGGGTCGGTGACCTTGGCCGCGGCCCAGAGCAGCACCATCGTGCCGAGCAGCGCCGCGCCCAGGATGGCCGCGATCACCTGCGTGCGCGCGAGCGCCGAGGCGAAGAGGCCGATCGAGAGCGCCGCCGACGCGATGAGCAGGAGGCCGAGGTAGCCCACCGCGATGTGGCCGAGCGAGACCTTGCCGTTCACGAAGATCAGCGCCGGCATGTAGATCGTGGCCAGCGTCATCGCGGCGAGGAACGCGAAGGCCGAGAGGAACTTGCCGGCCACGATCTCCGAGTCGCGGATGGGCGCCGTGTTGAGCAGGACGAGCGTGCCGTTCTCGCGCTCGCCTGCGAGCAGGCGGATCGACAGCGCGACGGCGGCGATCATCGTGGTGCCGCTCGCGTAGTAGAAGAAGTTCATCAGGACCTCGGCGCTGAGGCGCTGCTGGCCCGCGCCGAGGACGAACGCGTAGTAGAGGATGCCGTCGATCAGGAGCGACGCGGCGGCGACGACGTAGCCGAGGGGCGATCGCAGGTAGGCCCCGAGCTCTCGCCCCGCGACGAGCAGCGCGTTTCTCATGTCTCCTCCGTGGCGCCCTTGGCGGCGGCCTTCGCGTCGTTCTCGGCGCGCGCGGCGGCCTTGCGCGCGCTCTGCCGGTCGCGCCGATCCTTGGTCTCGGCCGCCGACGGGCCGGCGAGCTCGAGGAACACGCTCTCGAGCTCTCGCTCGCTGCGCCGCAGCTCGATCAAGCCGGCGCCCTCCTTCACGATCGCGCCGGCGATCGCCTCGCGCACGTCGCGCGCGGCCTCGACGTGGAAGCTCGCGATCCCCGCGCCGCCCTCGGCCGCGGTCTGGGCCGTCACGGCGCCGACGCCCTCGATCCCGGCGAGGACCTCGCGGAGCCTTTCGGCGCCGATCGCCTCGGGCACGCGCGCGGTCACCTCGACGCGGTAGCCCTGGAGCTTCGCCGTCAGCTCGGCCTCGGTGCCGGACGCGGCGATCGCGCCGTCGCGGATGACGAGGATGCGGTCGCAGGTCTCGCTGATCTCCGACAGGATGTGGCTCGACAGCAGGATCGTGTGGTCGCCGCGCAGGCCCTTGAGGAGCTCGCGCATCTCGACGATCTGCACCGGGTCGAGGCCGCTGATGGGCTCGTCGAGCACCAGCAGGCGCGGCCGGTGCACGATCGCCTGCGCGATGCCCACGCGCTGCCGGAAGCCGTGCGATAGCGAGCTGACCGGGTCGTCGGCGACGCCGCCGAGCTGCGTCGCGTCGAGCACCTCGGGCAGGCGCTTCTCGGCGTCGGCGCGCGTCATCCCGCGGAGGCGGGCGGCGAAGATCAGGAAGCCGCGGACGGTCATGTCCGGGTAGAGCGGCGGCACGTCGGGCAGGTAGCCGATGCGCGCGCGCACCTCGTCGGGGCTGTCGACGACGTCGAGGCCGTCGACGCGGACGCTGCCCGAGGACGGGAGCAGATCGCACGCGAGGACGCGCAGGGTGGTCGTCTTGCCGGCGCCGTTCAGGCCGAGCAAGCCGACGATCTCGCCCGCCTCGATCGAGATCGAGAGGGGGCCGATGGCCTTGCGTGGCCCGTAGTATTTGTAGAGGTCGTGGATCTCGATCACGGATCTTCGGCTCGTCGGGCGGAGGACGGATCGCGCTCGGAGGGGGCGCGCGCGGCGACCTTATAGCAGCAGGGGGCCGCGCGTATTCCCGGGAATCGGGATCGAATCCGAACGCTGGGGCGCGCGGGAGCGATCTCTCGCCTCGGTTGAGCGATGCGGGCTCAAGCGGAGCCCGGTGGGGCCGTTCACCAACACAGGTTCAAGGGCGGGCTCGGGCGCGGCCGTGGGGCGGCGGGACAAGGACCCATGCGGCGATTGCGCAGACCACTCGCGGCGACGGCGCTCCTCTTCGGAGTGATCGTCCCGGACGCCTGCGCCCGCCCGGGAGGCGACGCGGTCCCGCCTCGAGGCGCGGATCCGGTCGAGGAGGCCATCGGCCGGCTCGGTCCCGACATCGCGGGGTGCGCCTCGGGCGGCTACGTGGCGGCGACCAAGACGCTGACGCTGCAGCTGGCCGGCGCGACCTGCGTGCTCAGCGCCGGCGGCGGGGTCCTCGCGGCGAACGGGATCGTCTGCCTCGACGGCAACGGCGTCGAGCTGACGACGCTGACGGTCTACAAGATCGTCGTCAACGGCGACGACGGGGGCTTCACGGCCGACGACGACCTGATCCTCGATTTCCTCCCCGGCGCGTTCGGGACGCGCATCCTCTCGTCGGCTGGCGGCATCACGGCCAACCTCGGCAAGGGCAACGACGCGTTCCAGGTCCGCGGGACGGCGCTCGCCGACAAGATCACCGTCGGCTCGGTCGGCGTCGACGCGTACCTCGAGGTGTCCGGCGACAAGAATGCGGACGTGAGGCTCGTGTCCGCGACGCCGACCTTCGTGTTCAGCCTCGGCGACGGCAAGGACACGTTCTCGGCCGCCGGGTCGGCCACGACGATCACGTCGTTCGCGGGCAAGGCGATCGCGGTCACGCCGCTCGCCGTCGCGGTCACCGTCTACGGCGGCGCCGGCGACGACGTGATCCAGGGCGGGGCGAAGGACGACATCCTCAACGGAGGTGCGGGCAACGACACGTTCAAGACCGCCGCCACCGCCGACGGCGCCGACACGTACAGCGGCGACGCCGACGTCGACACGATGGACTACGGCCTGCGCACGGCGGCGGTGTCGGTGACGCTCGGGGTCGGCGCGGACGACGGCGCGAACGGCGAGAACGACGACGTCGGCTACACGGTCGAGAACGTCACCGGCGGCAAGGGCGACGACACGCTCGTCGGCAGCGATCTGCGCAACGTGCTCACGGGCGGCGAGGGCAACGACACGCTCCGCGGCGGCGCGAACCTCGTCTGCGCCGATGTGAGCTCCGGGGACGTCCTCGTCGGCGGGCTCGGCGACGACCTGCTCGACCTCGGCGTCGTCAGCTGCTGGGCGGTCCTGACCGGCGGGCTCGGCACCGACACGGTCGACTACAGCGCGCGGTCGGCGGGCCTCGCTCTCTCGCTCGACACGAAGGCGAACGACGGCGAAATCGGCGAGAACGGCAACCTCGGGGCCGACGTCGAGGTCGTCATCGGCGGATCGGGCAACGACGTGATCACCGGCAGCGCGCTTGCGGACCGGCTCCTCGGCGGCGACGGCAACGACGTGATCAGCGGCCTCGCGGGCAACGACGTCCTCGTCGGTGGCGCGGGCGCCGACGTGCTGAACGGCGGTGCGGGGGTGGACCTCGTCGACTACTCGAGCGCGCTCGGCGGCCTCGTGGTGACGCTCTGCGACGACCCGACGGAGCTCACCGGCGCGCCGACGTCGCCGCCCTCGGGCGCCATCGGCTGCCTCGCCGCGGACGACGGGGAGATCGGCGAGAACGACCAGGTCGTCAACTGCGAGTGGGTGAAGGGCGGGCCGGCCGGCGACGCGCTGAGCGCGGATCCGCGGGCGACCAGCAAGGCGAACGCGATCCTCGAGGGCGGCCCGGGCAGCGACGTGATCACCGGCGGCGTCGGCAACGACGCGCTGTACGGCGACGACGACGACGACACGCTCGTCGGCGGCGCGGGCGACGACTACCTCGAGGGCTGCGCGGGCGACGACGCGATGGACGGCGGCGCCGACGACGGCGACATCTGCGTCGCGGACGGCGCGGACCAGGCGGGGCCGGTGAGCTGCGAGCTCTGATCCCCTTGCGTCCGCGGTGGAGCCGGCATGGACTCCGCGGCATGTCGACCGTCCCCCCGATCCCGGCCGCACCGAGGGCTTTCGCTGCTCGCGCGCCGTCGTCGCCACGCGGCGTGGCCCCCATCGCGCTCGCCGCGCTGGTGCTCGGCGTCGCGTGCCTCCAGGGCGCGCGCGCGCCCGAGGTCGCGCCGCGCGGCACGCTCGCGCCCGGCGGCGAGGATCAAGGCGGCGGCGGCCCGACGCGCCCGGTCTCGGTGGTGTTCGGCGCGCCCCGCGGGGACGTCGTCGATCCGGCCGAGATCTCGCTCGTTTTCGATCGGCCGATGCGCGCGATGGACCTCGCGGGCGACGAGGCGGCCGCGCCCGTCACGCTCAAGCCCGAGGTCCGAGGGCGGTGGGGCTGGGTCGGGACGACGGCGGCGCAGTTCGTCCCCGAGGACCACCTGCCGCGCGCGACGGCGTTCTCGGTCGAGGTGCCCGCGGGCACGAAGGCGCTCGACGGCACGGCGCTCGAGAAGCCGTACGCGTTCTCGTTTTCGACGGCGCGCCCGGCCGTGGCGCGCGTCGATCCGGGGCCGGGCGACGGGCTCCTGCCGACCGCGACGTTCACGCTTCGCTTCAACCAGCCGGTGCGCACGGCGGACGTCGAGGCCGCGATCCGGCTCGAGGTCGGCGATCCGCCGAAGCCGCAGCCGTTCGAGCTGCGCCGCCCCGATCCGAAGAACGAACAGCTCGTCGTGGTCGCGCCGCGCGCGCCGTTGCCGGTCGACGCCCCGGTGCTGATCGCGATCGCGCCGTCGCTGCGGGGCGCCGAGGGGCCGCTGCTCGCGGGCAAGGCGCAGGAGTACCGCTTCCGCACGTACGGCCCGCTCGCGGTGACGAAGCTCGCCTGCGACCAGGACTCGCCCCACGGCCGCTGCGCGGCGTCCGGCGGCTTCAGCCTCGAGCTGACGAACCGCGTGAAGCTCGCCGACCTCAAGCGCGCGCTGCGCATCGATCCGCCCGTGAAGGTGACGTACCCCGCGTGGCTCGGCGAGGACGAGCCGACGCAGAGCCTGAGCGTGACGGGGCGCTTTCTGCCCGGCCGCTCTTACCGCGTGAGCGTGTCGGCCGCGGCGCTCAAGGACGAGCACGGTCAGGCGATGGCGAAGGACTTCCGCAAGGACGTGGCCTTCGACGACCTGTGGCCGGTCGCGCAGATCGGCGTCGCGGGCAGCCTGCTCGAGCCGGCGGCGCGCCGCGAGATCCCGATCGCGTCGGTCAACGTGACCGATCTCGAGGTCGCGACCGCGCCGCTCGACGAGGACGGCGTGCTCGCGCTCGCGGGCGCCGAGGAGCGCGGCGGTCGCGCCCCGACCGTGGCCGACCTCGCGAAGCTGCCGGGCGCGAAGCTCGCGCAGCGGCGGCCGTCGTCCGCGCCGAACGCGCCCGCGCGGAGCGGCGTGCGCCCCGAGGACGTGCTCGGCGGCAAGGACAAGCGGGGCGCGCTGGCGATCGGGATCGCCTACGTCGAACGCCCCGGCACGCGCGATCAGCGCAAGGCGGGCCGCACCGCGATCGTGCAGGTCACCGACCTCGCGATCAGCGCGAAGGTGTCGCCTCACGGATCGGTCGTGTGGGTGACGCGCCTGTCGAGCGGCGCGCCCGTCGAGGGGGCGACCGTCGCGATCCGCCGCCACGGCGTGCCTGCGCCCCTGGCGACCGCGCGCACCGACGCGGCCGGCTTCGCCACCATCCCCGCCGGGTCGTTCGCGCCCGTCGCGAGCGGCCCCGAGCCCGCGGTGATCTTCGCTCGCGCGGGCGACGACGTCTGCTACCGGCGCGTCGCCGACGCCCTGTCGGGGTCGCGCTTCGACGCGCCCGTGCGCTTCGGCGACGACCGCCCGTTCGGCATGATGTTCACCGATCGCGGCGTGTACCGGCCGGGCGACACCGTCCACGTGAAGGGCATCGTCCGCAAGGAGTCGCATCCGGGGATGAAGACGCCCTCCGGGGTCGCCGTGAAGCTCAAGGTCGAGGGCCCGAGCGGCGACGACCTCGCCACCGTCAAGCCCTTGATCGGCCCGTTCGGCACGTTCACCGCCGACGTCCCGATCCCCGAGACCGGCAAGCTCGGCACGTACTTCCTCGCGGCCACCGTCGAGGGCGGCGCCGGGCGCGACTGGGGCGCCGACGTGTCGGCCGACTTCGACGTCGCCGAGTACCGTCCGGCGGAGTTCAAGGTCGGCGTCGAGAGCGACCGCCCCGCGTACGTGCGCGGCGACAAGGCGCGCTGGTCGACCCACGGCGAGCTGCTCTTCGGCGCCGCGATGTCCGGCGCCGACGTGCGCTGGTCGGTGCGGCGCGCGCCCGCGTGGTTCACGCCGCCCGGCGTGGACGGCTTCGTCACCGACGAGGGCGCGTTCACCGCCGCGCTGCCCGACGCGACCGAGCGCGAGGGCGAGGTGTCGGCGTCGCGCGAGAAGCTCGACGCGAAGGGCAACGGCGCGATCGCGGCGGCGCTCGCGATGCCCGGCCAGCGCGGCGCCGAGCAGGTGACGGCCGAGGCCGAGGTCACCGACCTGTCGCGCCAGTCGCAGGCGGGCAGCACCACCGCGATCGTCCACCCGGCCGAGTTCTACCTCGCGCTGCGCCCGGCCGGCGACGTGTTCGTGAAGGTCGGCGACGCGCAGAAGGTCGAGGTGGTCGCGGTCGAGCCGGGCGGCGCGAAGGTCGCGCAGGTGCCCGTGAAGGTCGATCTCGTGAGCCGCACGTGGACGGTCGCGCGCCAGGAGACCGGCGGCGGCAGCTACCACAGCGTGTCGACGCCGGTCGACCGCGTGGTGGCGAGCTGCAACGTGACCAGCGGCGCGACGCCCGCGCCGTGCTCGCTCGCGCCTCCCTCGGCGGGCTACTACCTCGTGCACGCGACCGCGGCCGACAAGCGCGGCAACAAGGTCGGCGCGGCGCTCGGCTTCTACGCGCTCGGCGACGGCGAGGTCGGCTGGGGCGACTCGGACAAGCTCGGGCTCGAGCTCGTCGCGGACCGCAAGAGCTACGAGGTCGGGCAGACGGCCCGCGTGCTCGTGAAGTCGCCGTTCAAGTCCGCGGAGGCGTGGGTCACCGTCGAGCGCGCCGGCGTCTACTCGTCCAAGCGCGTCACGCTCGCCGGCGCGACGCCGACGGTCGAGGTGCCGATCACCGACGACCTCCGGCCCAACGCCTTCGTCTCGGTGCTGATCGTGCGCGGGCGAGGCAAGGCGCCCCCGGCGCGCCTCGACGCGGCCGACGTCGGCGCGCCCGCGTTCCGCCTCGGCTACGCCGCGCTGCACGTGAACCCGGAGGCGCGGCGCTTCAAGGTCGTCGTCAAGCCGAGCAAGACCGACGTCGCGCCCGGCGACCCGGTGGACGTCGACGTCGAGGTGCGCGATCGCGACGGCAGGCCCGCGCGCGCCGAGGTCGCGCTCTACGCGGTCGACGAGGGCGTGCTCGCGCTCACGGGCTACAAGACGCCCGACCCGATCCCGGTCTTCGGCGCCGCGCGCGCGCTCCAGGTCGCGACGATCGAGTCGCGATCCGCGCTCGCCCGGGTCCGCAACCCGTTCGGCGAGCTCGGCCTCGACAAGGGGCTCGAGGGCGGCGACGGCGGCGGCGTCGCGCCGCGCCGCGACTTCCGAGCCGCCGCGCTGTGGGCGCCGTCGCTCGTCACCGACGGCGCCGGCCACGCGCGCGCGAGCTTCAAGGTGCCCGACTCGCTCACGACGTACCGCGTGATGGCCGTCGCGGTCGGGGAGGGGGACCGCTTCGGCTACGCGGAGTCGCGCGTGGTCGCGAGCCGCAAGCTCATGGCGCGGCCCACGTTCCCGCGCTTCCTGCGTGCCGGCGACGCGGCCGAGGCGGGGATCATCCTCACGTCGAAGGGGCTCACGGCGGCGAAGATCGAGGTCGACGCGACCTTCGAGGGCCTGCTCGTCGAGGGCGAGGCGAAGCGGCGCGTCGATCTGGCGGCCGGCGAGTCGGTCGAGGTGCGCTTCGCGATCCGCGCGCCGCGCGTCGGCAAGGCGAAGGCGCGCTTCCGCGTGCGTGGAGGCGGCGCCGAGGACGCGGTCGAGGTCGTGCGCGATGTGAGGCCGCCGATGGCGCCGGAGGCCGTGGCGCTGTCGGGCGAGACCGCGCAGGCCGCGGCCGAGCGCCTCGGCGATCTGGGCGCGCTGCGCGACGACGTCGGCGGGCTCGAGGTCACGCTCGCGTCGACCGCGCTCGTCGGCCTCGACGCCGGGCTGGGGCAGCTGCTCGACTACCCGTACGGCTGCACCGAGCAGCTCACGAGCCGCCTCGTCCCGCTCGTCGGCGCGCGCGATCTCGCCAAGGACTTCAAGCTCGCGCTGCCCGCCGACGCCGACAAGCTCGCGTCCGTGACGGTCGCGAAGATCCTCGCGCACCAGCGCGGCGACGGCGGCTTCGGCCTGTGGGAGGACTCGCCCGGATCGCTGCCGTGGGTGTCGGCGTACGCGCTCTGGGGCCTCGGCGAGGCCAGGCGCCGCGGCGTCGCCGTGCCGGCGGCCGCGATCGAGAGCGTGACCCGCTACGTGCGCAAGGTGCTCGAGCGCAAGGCGCCGACCGATCAGGACACCGCGGCGTCGGCGTTCATCCTCGACGTGCTCGCGGTCGAGGGCGCGGCCGATCCGGGGCGCGCGACGCGGCTGTTCGAGGCGCGCGAGAAGCTGCCGCTGTTCGCGAAGGCGCTGCTCACGCACGCGATCGTCGCGGGCAAGGGCGATCGCGCGAGCGTCGACCAGCTCGCCTCGGAGCTCGAGGGCAGCCTGCGCCTCGACGGCCCGGCGGCGCACGCGGTCGAGAACACCGGCGACACGTACGCGGCGCTCATGGACTCCAGCACGCGCACGACGGCGCTCGTGCTGCGCGCGCTCGTCGCGGTCCGCCCCGCTCACCCGCTCGCGGCGAAGCTCGCGGCCGGGCTGCTCGCCGACCGTCGAGGCGGCACGTGGCGCACGACGCAGGAGACGGCGTGGGCGCTGCTCGCCCTCGACGACTACAGGAAGACCCAGGAGAAGGTCGATCCGGACTTCGACGCGCGCGTCTTCCTCGGCCCGGCCGAGCTCTACGAGCACCCGTTCCGAGGCCGCGATCTGTCGCAGGGCACGATCACCGTCCCGGCGGCGCGGCTCGCGTCGGCGGGCGGCGCGCCGCTCGCGTTCTCGGTCGAGGGGCGCGGGCAGCTCTTCTACCAGGCGCGCCTGCGCTACGCGAAGAAGGAGCTGCCCAGCAAGCCCCTCGAGCGCGGCTTCTTCGTGAAGAAGACGCTGCGTCCCGTGACGGCCGAGGGCCTCGCGAAGGCGCTCGGCGTCGTGCCCGAGCGCAGCGTCGCGAGCTTCAAGGGCGGCGACCTCGTGCTCGCCGACGTGGTCGTCGTCGCGCCGTCGCCGCGCCGCTACGTGGTCATCGACGACCCGCTGCCGGCCGGCTTCGAGGCGGTCGATGCGCACCTCGCGACGACCTCGCGCGGCCTCGACGTGGATCGCGGCGACGACGACGACTCGTCGGACGACGCGAAGGTCGCCGGCAGCGCGTTCCAGGCGAGCCAGTTCCTGCGCGAGCTGCGCGACGACCGCGTGCTCTTCTTCGTCGACCACCTGCCCGCGGGCATGTACCGCTATCGCTACCTCGCGCGCGCGACCTCGATCGGATCGTTCGTCGCGCCCCCCACGCGGGTCGAGGAGATGTACGCGCCCGAGGTCTTCGGCCGCACGGGCGCGGGGCTCGTCACCGTCGCGCCGTGATGGGCTGGCGGCGCGTCGGCCCGCGCGCTCGGCGGGCCCTCCGTGCGGCGGCCGTCGTGGTCGCCGCTCCGTGGGTCGCGATCGTCGTCGCCGCCGCCCTCACGCCGCTGCCGGCCGATCTCCGCGCCGCCGCGCCGTACGACGCGTCGGTGCGCTTCGTCGACCGCGAGGGTGCGCCGCTGAAGGAGCTGCGCGCGGGCGACGGCGCGCGCGCCCGGTTCGCGCCGATCGACGACCTCGGCGACCGCGTCGTGGTCGCGCTCCTCGCGGCCGAGGACCAGCGCTTCTTCCGTCACCCCGGCGTCGACCCGATCGCGATGATCCGCGCCGCCGCGCAAGGGGTCGCCGCGCGGCGCGTCGTCTCGGGCGCCTCGACGATCACCCAGCAGCTCGGGCGCGTGGTCGCGCCCCACCCGCGCACGTTCGGCGGCAAGCTCCGCGAGATCGCGCTCGCGCTGCGCATCGAGGCGTCGCTGTCGAAGCGCGCGATCCTCGAGCAGTACCTGAACCGCGCGCCCTTCGGCCCGGGCCTGCGCGGGGTCGAGGCGGCGGCGCGTTTCTACTTCGACAAGCCCGCCCGCGATCTCTCGCTCGCGGAGGCGGCGGCGCTCGCGAGCCTGCCGCGCGGCCCGTCGCTCTACGACCCGAAGAAGGGCGTCGATCGCCTCCGCCGCCGGCGCGACCGCGTGCTCGGGCGCCTCGCGTCGAGCGGCGCGGTGCCGGCGGGCGAGGTCGCGCGGGCGCAGGCCGAGCCCCTCGTCCTCGCGGCGCGGGGCGCGGGCCTCGGCGCGCCGCACCTCGTGCAGGCGATCCTCGCCGGCACCGTCGACGACGCCGCCGGTCCGCTGCGAGGCCGCGCCGCGATCGTCGAGACGACCGTCGACCGGGGGCTGCAGCGCGAGGTCGAGGTGCTGACGGAGGCCACCGTCCGCGGCCTCGCCGCGCGCCACGTGAGCGCGGCCGCCGTCGTCGTGATCGAGAACGCGACCGGCGACGTGCTCGCGTACGTCGGGTCGCCCGACGCCGAGGACGCCGCCCGCCTCGGCGCCAACGACGGCGTCGTCGCGGCGCGTCAGCCCGGATCCGCGCTCAAGCCCTTCGTGTACGGCCTCGCGATGGAGCGGCGCGGCTTCTCGGCCGCGACGACGCTGCCCGACGTCGAGACGTCCTTCGCCTCGGAGAGCGGCGCGTACGCACCCCAGAACTACGACGGCCGCTTCCACGGCCCGGCGCGCCTGCGCGAGGCGCTTGCGAGCTCGTGGAACGTGCCCGCGGTGTGGACCGCCTCGGTCGTCGGCCCCGACGCGGTGGTCGCGCGCCTGCGCGATCTCGGCCTGCGCACGCTCGTCGACCCGGCGTCGCACTACGGGGTCGCGATCGCGCTCGGCGACGGCGAGGTGCGCCTCCTCGACCTCGCCAATGCGTACGCGACGATCGCGCGCGGCGGCCTCCTGCGCCCGGTCCGCGCGGTGCGGCGCGCGGTCGCGGCCTCGGGCGAGGCGGTCCCGATCGCGGCCGCCGCGCCGCGACGGGTGTTCGACGAGGCGACCGCGTGGGTGCTCGCCGACATCCTCTCCGACAAGCGCGCGCGCCTCGCGTCCTTCGGTGAAGGCAGCGTCCTCGAGCTCCCGTTCCCGGTCGCGGTGAAGACCGGGACCTCGAAGGGCTTTCGCGACAACGTGACCGTGGGCTTCACGCCCGACGTCACGGTCGCGGTGTGGGTCGGCAACTTCGACGGATCGCCCATGAGCGGCGTGAGCGGCGTCGCCGGCGCGGGCCCGCTGTTCCACGGCGCGATGATCGCCGCCGAGCGCCTGCGCCCTTCGCGCCCGTTCGATCGGCCCGCCGGCGCGATCGACGAGGCCGACGTGTGCGCGCTCTCGGGGCTCGCGCCGACCGCGGCGTGCCCGCACACCCGCCGCGAGGTGTTCGTCCGCGGCGCCGCCGGGTCGACCGCGCCGACCGCGCGCTGCGACCTCCACGAGCGCGTCGCCATCGATCGGCGCACGGGCCTGCGGGCGGGTCCGGGCTGCCCGGCCGACGCGGTCGAGGACCGGGGCTTCGAGGTCTTCGGCGGCCCGTACGGCGCGTGGGCCGCGTCGGCCGGCCGCCCCGTCGCCCCGTCGCAGAGCTCGCCGCTCTGCCCCGTCCTCGTCGCCGAACGCGTGCGCGCCGGGTCGCTCCGCGTCGCCTATCCGCCCGACGGCGCGCGCTTCACCCTCGATCCGGCCCTGGGATCGAAGCAGGCGATCCCCCTGCGCGCCGAGGCGCCCGTGGGCGCGACCGAGGTGCGCCTCGTCGTCGATGGCCGCGCGCACGCGGTGGCGCCGCCGTCGCTCTCGATCTCGTTTCCGCTGCGCCCCGGCCCGCACCACGTCCACGCCGAGGCCCGCGGCCTCGCGCCGAGCGAGGAACACGCCTTCGAGGTCGAGTAGCGCGCGTCGCGCGCTCGCTCAGTCGTCGAGGCGCGCCGGCGGGTTTCGCGTCCACTCGGCGTACTTGCGGCGCACGTAGGCGAAGCGCTCCCGAGCCGTCGGGTAGCGCGTCGTGAACCACCGCACGAGGTCCGCCAGCTCGGCGATCTCGGCCTCCGTGGGCGGAACGGCCGTGCGCCGATCGAGGTCCTCGATCGTCAGCGGCGTCTCGCAGCGCGCGGCGATCGCGGTCGCGAGGACCTGGCGCTTCACGGGCTGCCTCCCGCGCCCCGGAGCTTCGACAGGAGCTCGAGGTCGTCGACGTCCTTCGGGTAGTCCGCGGTCAGCACGGGGATCCCGAGCGCGACGAGCGCGCGCCGGCCGATCAGCAGCGCTCGGGCTCCGCTGCGCAGGATCGCCGAGAAGAGCTCCTCCTCGTCGAAGGTGTCCGACTCCACCCGCGTAGCATAGCGCCCGCAGCCGACAGGGTCGCCCC
>CAIVJW010000169.1 GCA_903906315.1 uncultured delta proteobacterium
CGACGCAGGCGCGGGCGGCAGCCAAGCGGACGCAGGCGCAGGCGGCGCGGGCGGCAGCCAGCCGGACGCAGGCGCAGACGGCGGTGCGATCACGGGCGACGCGGGCGCAGGCGGCGGCACGGCGACCGCCACCGGGCGCGTAGCGGGCGGCGCGCGCGACGGCACCGACTTGCTGAACGGGCGCGCGTGCACGTGCGGCGTCCCCGGCGCGCGCACGAGCGCGGCGGGCCCGATCGCGGCCCTCGCGCTCCTCGCCCTCGCAGCCACGCGGCGCGCTCGTCCGCGCGCCCGGGCCTCGAGGCGGTAGCTCGACCCTCGCCGAAAAGGATTTGCGAGCAACCTCGCGCGGGGATTCCGGGCCACCCGGAGGAGAAGCTCACCGCTCTTGGACGGTCGCCAGGGCGGCAGCGCTTTTCGGCTAGGGTCTAGCTCCCGTCCGCTCGGCGGGGGCGACCGGGATCCCGGTCGCCCCCGAGCACCTGGGCTATAGTCGTGCGCGCGATGCTGACGCTGCCTCCCGACGACGACACGCTGGGCACCATCGTCGGCGGGTCGATCCCGTCCGAGGTCGTCCCCGGCGTCGTCTACAGCCTCATCGCGCCGGTCGGCCACGGGGCGATGGCGGTGGCGTTCTACGCGCTGCGCATCGCGCCGGAGGGCGAGTGCCCCGTCGTCATCAAGGTGCTCCGCCCCTGGTTCGTGCGGCAGCTCGGCAGCACGGCGGCGCTGACCGTGAAGAAGGAGGCGATCGCGCTCGGGCGCCTGAACGAGCGCGTGCCCGCGACGCCCTTCGTCGTGCGCTTCATCGACACCGGCGTGGTCGCCGTGCAGCACGGGTCCGACCGCCTCGAGCTGCCCTGGGTCGCGGTCGAGTACGTGCACGGCGGCGCCCCGGGCACGACCCTCGCCGAGCGCGTCGATCACTCGATCCGGACCACCGGCGCCGCGTTCGACGGCCCGCGCGCCGCGCACCTCGTGGAGTGCCTCGCGACCGGCCTCGCCGCCGTCCACGAGGTCGGCGTCATCCACCGCGACGTCAAGCCGGAGAACGTCCTCTGCTGCGGCTACGGCGACGAGGAGATCTTCAAGATCGCCGACTTCGGCGTGGCGCGCCCGGTGGGCGTCGCCGCGACGTTCGCGGGCATGGTCGTCGGCACGCTCGGCTACGCCGCGCCGGAGCTCGCGGCCATGGATGCGCGCGCGATCGGCCCGTGGAGCGACGTCTTCAGCCTCGCGGGCGTCATCTACTTCGCGCTCACGGGCGAGGACTACTTCGACGTCTCCTCGCCCGGCGAGGCCATCTTCGCCGCCGTCGACCCGGCGCGACAGAGCATCGCGCCCCGCGTCCACCTCGCGCCGGACCTCCGCACCCGCGAGCAGGCGTGCCGGTCGATCGACTACGCGCTCGCGCGCGCGACCTCGGCCAAGACCGAGGAGCGCCCGAGCCCGCTCGAGCTCGCGGGCATGGTCGTCCCGCTCCTGCGAGAGCAGCCTCGGTGGGCGCGCACCACGGCGAGGCGGCCCGCTCCGACCCAGGCGCAGGTCGCCGCGCCCGAGGCGAGCGAGTACACCTGGACCACGCTCCGCCACCCAGGCATCGGCCGCGTGATCCGCAGCGTCGCCTGGGACGGCGACGGCAAGTGCATGGCCGCGACCAGCGAGGGACTGTCGTTCTGGAACGGCGCGAGCTGGGTGGACGCGAGCCTCGAGGGCGTCGGCCTGCGCACGGGCGTGCACTTCGTGCAGCGCGTCGCGGCCGGGACGTGGATCGTCGGCGGCGACGCGGCGACGTACGCGATGGTGTCGGCCGAGGGCGTGCTCGACGTCCGCCAGGGCCTGGATCCGAGCGTCCGCTTTCACCTGCTGAGCGGGACGATCGAGGACCTCGCGGTGCTCGTGGGCGCCTCGCCCGACGGCCCGCCGACGCTCTACGGGCTCACGGCCGGCCGCTGGCTGAAGCCGATGCCCCTCGACGACGTCGCCGCCCTGACCTCCGCCGCGCGGGTCGAGGACGCCCGCTGGCTCCTCGCCGGCCGCAGCGTCGACGGGCACGCCTTCGCGGCGCTGTACTCGCCGCTCGACTGGGAAATCGAGCGCCTCGCCGTGCATGACGTGCGCGCCTTCCTCGCGTGCGCGGGGCGCATGGACCTCGGCGTCGGCCTCGCCGCGGGGACGAGCGGCGCCATCGCGCGGTGGACGGACGAGGGCCTGCGCCAGGGCTTGCTCGATCGGTCCGTCGACATCTCCGCGGCCGCCGTCGACGCGACGGGGCGCGCCTGGGCCGCCGGCGCCGGCCACATCTGGGCGCAGGACCCGCGCGGCGGCGACGCCGGCTTTCAGCTCGTGTGGCGCGAGCCGAGCTTCCCCGCGCCGGTCATCTCGCTGTTCACCGATCTCGGCGGCGTGCTCGCGATGACGGCCGACGGCGGCATCGTCGAGGGCCGATCGCGCCGAGGATCGCCCTCGCAGCGCCCCTGATCACGGCTTCGCGGACAGCTCGCGCCGGACGCGCAGCTCCTTCGGGACGAGCAGGAACCGCAGGGTCGACGGCTCGCCCGGGCAGAAGCTCACCGCGAGCACGCCGCTCTTCTTGAAGCCCGGCCACTCGACCGCGTCGCCGAGCAGCCGCACCGCCAGCTCGGACAGCCCGGGCTCGTGCCCGACGAGCGCGAGCGGGCCCGGCCCGTCGTGGTGCACCGCGCGAGCGAGCACCGCCTCCGGAGTCGCGCCCGGCAGCAGCTCGGCCACGATCGACACGTCGTCGGTGAGGCCGGCCGCCTCGGCGAGGATCTCCGCGGTCTGCACCGCCCGCACGAGCGGGCTCGACCAGATCGCGGCCGGGCGGCGGCCGGGCTCGCGGGCGAGCCAGTGCCCCACCTTTCGCGTCGCGATCCGCCCCTTGCCCGTGAGCCAGCGCGCGGCGTCGCCGAGGCCGTGCGCGTCGTCGACGGCCTGTCCGTGGCGGATGAGCAGGAGTTCCATGACCGTGCGCCTTAGCCCGGGGCGATCCCGAGCGCGACCCGGCCCCCGCGCGGTTGCCCTGCGGCCGCCCTCCGTGTAACCACGAGCGCCCGTGACCCTGCTGCAGACGACCTACGATCGCCCGCCCGAGGGCCTCGCGCGCGGGCGCTTTCCGGCGCCCGCCTGGCTCGTCGCGACGCTCGGCGTCGCGGTGTTCGTCGGCGCGTGCGCGTGGCTCTTCGCGCGGGCGCGCCGCGCACGGAGGGGCGCGTGAGCAAGCTCGTCCGGCGCCTCGTCGGCGCCATGCTCCTCGCCGTCGCGGTCTACGGCGGCCTCGTCCTCTGGCGCGGCGTCGGGTCGGTCGCGCGGAGCTTCCAGACCTACGCATGGGAGACGTTCGCGTACGCCTGCGCGCTCGCGTTCTCGAACTACCTGCTGCGCTTCCTCAAGTGGGAGTACTACCTCGCGATCCTCGGCATCCGCGGCATCCCGAAGGGCGAGAGCCTCCTCACGTTCCTCTCGGGGTTCGTCCTCACGGTCACGCCCGGCAAGGTCGGCGAGGTCTTCAAGTCCCTCATCCTGTTCCAGACCCGCGGCGTGCCCATCGCGCGCACGGCCCCCATCGTCGTCGCCGAGCGCGTCACCGACCTCATCGGCGTCATCACGATCATCGCCCTCGGCAGCGTGAGCTTCCCGGGCGGGCTCGTGTGGGCGTCCGCGGGCGCGACGCTCGTCGTCTCGCTCCTCCTCTTCGTCTCGTGGCGTCGCCTCTCGCACGGGCTGCTCGCCGTCCTGCCCCGGCTGCCCGGCACGCTCGGCCGCGTCGGCGCCCGCATCGCGCCCAAGGTCGACGAGGCCCTCGAAGGCCTGCGCGAGCTCACCACCCCCGGCCGCCTCGTGTGGCCGACGCTGCTCTCCATCGTCGCGTGGGCGCTCGAGGGCATCGCGCTCTGGGTGATCCTGCGTGGCTTCGGTGCCCCCCCGCCGCTCACGCTCACGGCGTTCTTCTACGCGACGGCCACGCTCGCGGGCGCGCTCGTCCCGGTCCCCGGCGGCCTCGGCGTCACGGAGAAGATCCTCGAGGAGCAGCTCGCGCGGATCGGCGGCGTCGAGAGCGCGACGGCCACGGCCTCGATGCTTCTCGTCCGGTTCGCGACGCTGTGGTTCGCGGTGGCGGTGGGCTTCGCAGCGCTCGGCCTCCTGCGCGCGCGCCACCCCTCGCTCGCCACCGCCGGCGACGGCGACGCGAGCCCTCGTCCGGTGCGCGGCGACGCCGATGCGCCCACGGGCGGCGACGCAACTTCGGCAACGCCTCGCGCAACAAAGGGTGCGATCGAGTCCGAGTGATGTATGGTGCGCCCACGCAGGGGCGCGCGCCTTGGTGGCGCGTCGAGTCCGTGGGAAACATCGGCCGCGAGGTCGGTAACCGCCACGGTCAAGCGGCGCAGCCCGCACGAAACTCACCTGCCACCCAGAGCTTACGAAGCAGCCCGTCCACCACATGGCGATTACAGAACGAGGCATCGTGCTGGTCGAGCGTGTCATCGCTCACCTGAAGAAGCGGGGCGAAGGTCCCACGGTCGGCGCGTCCCGCGCCGCGCTCGACGCGCTCGAGTCGAGGCTGATGGTGGAGCTACCGCCCTCGCTACGCCGCTTCCTCGAGTTCGACTTCACCTTCGCGAGCTTCGGCCCGAAGTGGAAGGGACGCGCGCGCTTCGGCACCGACGCGAAGGCGCCCCGCCCCCGGCTCACCTCGGTGCGCAAGCTCGCCGAGGCGAAGACCGACCTCGGCTGGACCGACTCGAAGATCCGGCACAAGGTCGTGCGCCTGCCGAGCCTCCCGCGCCACCCGTGGAACGCGCTCTATCTCGGCGAGGCCCGCCGCGACGGCGAGCTCGTCATCCTCGGCATCGACAACGAGGACACGAACGTGCGCGCCTACCCGCGCTACAGCGCGTTCGACCTCTACCTCGTCGACCAGCTCGGCCTCGCACGCCTGACGGACTCCGACCGCCTCGAGGACCTCGACTCGCACCGCGCGCTGAACCGCGAGCTGCAAGAGCGCGAGGACGAAGAGGACTCGGACTCCGATTACTGACGGCGCTCCGGCCGGGCGCGCCATGATCGAGGTGCGCAGCTACGAGGCGCTCGCCTTGCACCCCCGCGACCGGCTGGACAAGCTCGTCGTCCGGCTGCTGCGGGACGCGGGCGAGCCCGCCTCGCGCGCCACGGTCCAGCGCTGGATCGATCACGGCTGCGTGCTGGTCGACGGCGCTCCCCTGCGCGCATCGGCCTCCGTGCCGGTCGGCTCGCGCGTCGAGGTGCGCCCCGAAGCGCCCGAGCCGACCACGGCCCTCCCCGACGCATCCATCGAGCTGCGCGTCGTGCACGAGGACGCGCACCTGATCATCGTCGACAAGCCGGCTGGCTTGGTCGTGCACCCGGGGCGCGGCCACGCCGCGGGCACGCTCGTGAACGGCCTCCTCGGGCGCGGCGGCTTCGAGCGCGCCGCCGCCGACGAGCGCGACCCGGCCGGCCACCTGCGCCCCGGCATCGTCCACCGCCTCGACAAGGACACGAGCGGCCTGATCGTCGTCGCGAAGGACGGCCCCACGCGCGAGGCGCTCAAGGCGCTCTTCGCGAGGCACGCGATCGATCGCGAGTACGTCGCGCTGGTGGTCGGCGCCGCCGAGGACGCGACCTGGTCCACGCTGCACAGCCGCCACCCGACCGATCGCCTGCGGTTCACCACGAACGCGACGACCGGCAAGCGCGCGGTGACGCACGTTCGCGTGCTCGAGCGCCTCGGCGCGGCGACGCTCGTCGCGTGCACGCTGGAGACGGGGCGCACCCATCAGATCCGCGTGCACCTCGCGGAGCGCGGCAAGACGCCGGTCCTCGGCGACTCGCTCTACGGGCGCCCCCCGCGCGACGCCGATCTGCGCGCCGTGGCGGTCGAGCTCGGGCGACAGGCGCTCCACGCGCGCACGCTCGGCTTCGTCCACCCCGCGACGGGCGAGGCGGTCCGGTGGGAGGCCCCGATGCCGCCGGACATGGTCCAGGCGCTCGAGCGCCTCCGCGCCCTCGCTCCGATCCCCGCGCCCGACCCACGCCGGACGCGCGGCGCTACCAGATCTTCGACTTGATGTGCCCCTTCGACTTCACGAGGATGTCGACGAGGGCGCGGTCGTAGAAGTTCTTCTGGTAGAGGTCCGGCGACACGCGGCTCTTGTAGAGCGCGCGGCCTTCCTCGACCTCCTCCGACAGGGCGGTGAAGAGGTCGTCGTTCTGGATGCCCTGGACGATCTTTTCCTCGTTGTAGAGCGAAAGATCGCTGGCGATGGCCCGTGCCAGGCGGCGCGCGGCCTCTTCGGTCTCGATCAGGGGCATCGGCTCGTGTCTCCTCGACGGCGAAAAGGGCTCTCGACGGGGCTCCGTGAGGCCCGAAGCGGGACGACGTACAGGTCGCCTCGAGCGGCTCGCGGCGCGTGGGCCCCGACGAATCCACTTCGACGGGGCGAGGGCTCACGCCCTCTCGCGACGTCTAGAATGCCGGTCGCGCGCGGCCGTGTCAAAGCCGCGCAGGTCCGACCTCGAGCGGCTGCTGCCCGGGCGGCGGGCCGGGCCGGAGCAGGGCGCGGAGAGCGCGGCGCGGCGCGGCGATCACGGGCCCCGCGAGCGCGCAGACGAGCGGGAAGACGACGAGCGAATAGCGCCCCGCCCCGAAGAACACCGCGTGGGTCGCGACGGTCGCGGCGAGGACGAGGAGCGACGCCCCCTCGAACGCCGGCGCCCGCCCGATCTCGCGTGCGCGGGTCAGGGCGAACAGCGGCGCGAGGGCATACGCCACCCACCCGTGCTCGCCGAGCGCGAACGAGGCGGCCGCGGCGAGGAGCGCGAGCCGGATCGCGCGCAGCGTCACGGGCTCGGCACCGGGAGCCCGCGCGATCCCGATCAGGGCGAGCACGAGCAGGACGCGGGCGACCACGGTCTCGACGACGCCGAGCGCAACCTTCGCGGCGTCGTCGAACGCGGCCCCGTTGCCCTCGTGCAGGTACCAGCCCGCCGCACCGCAATAGTCGAACGTCGCCGCGAGCTTGCGCGGGGCCAGCCGCGCCCACGAAATCGGGTGGGCCGCGATGTACGCGCGCGCCTCGCGGCCGAAGCACGCATCCTTCCCCGCCTCGTCCCAAACCTCTCGACACGCCACCGGCACCTGGATGGGTGACCATGCCCCGGTCGACGCCGGGTCCGCGCCGATGAGCAGGTTCCAGCCGCCGTTCACGCTGACGATCGCGCAGCTCTTCATGCGCACGCAGTTGCGCGCGGTCCAGGGAGCGCACGCCGCCACGACGACGCCAGTCACCAGCGCGGCGCAGGCGAGCGCGCGAGAGAGGCGCCGCGTGGGGAAGCGACCGCCTCGCCCCGCAGCACCCGGCGCCGCACCGATCAGCGCACCGATCAGCGGCGCCAGGGCGAGGCACTGCGGCCGCACGAGCGTCGCCGCGGCGATCACGAGCCCGACCAGGGCGATCGGCCCCCACGGGGCGGGCGCGGATCGCGCGGCGACGGCGCACGCATGGCTCGCCGCCCACACGGCGCACGCGACGAGCGCGGCCGCAGCCCCCTCGGTCATCACGGCCGGCGTGTACGCGACGAGGCCGGGGTGCAGCGCGACGAGCAGCCCGGCCGCGAGCGCGCCCGCGCGGTGCGAGGTGCCGAGGTGGACCGAGCGGTGGGCGGCGACGGCGGCGAGCGCGCCGATCAGCGCGTTGACGACCATCGCCGCGACGATCCCGGGACCGACGATCGCGTACACCGCGCCGAGCGCGGCCGGGTAGCCGACCGGGTAGTGCGCCGCGAACGTGACCGCGCCGTCGGGCCACAGCCACGTGTACCCCTGCCCCGCCGCGATGCGCTCGGCGATGCGCTGGTAGTACACGCCGTCCCCCGCCGGCGGGAACCGCGCCCCCGCCCAGGCGACGACCGCCAGCCGCGCGGCGAGCGCCACGCCTGCGACGGCGAGCGCGTCCCCGAGGCGACGGGGCCCGGCGGGCGCGTCGACGGCCGGATCGCTCATGGACGAGCGAGCGCCGGGAACCGGGCGAGCAGCCCCGCCCGGCGCAGCGCGATCACGACCTCGCACGCGGGCAACCCGACCACGTTGGTGTACGAGCCCTCGATGCGCGCCACGGCGAAGCCGCCGATGCCCTGGATCGCGTACGCGCCCGCCTTGTCGAGCCCCTCGCCGGTCGCGGCGTAGCCGGCGATCTCGTCCTCGTCGAGCGCGCGGAACACCACCCTCGTGCGAACGGTCTCGGCGTGCGCGGCGCGCGCAGGCTCCTCGCCCGACGCGAGGACGAACCGGGTCCACACCTCGTGCTCGCGCCCCGAGAGCGCGCCAAGCATCGAGCGCGCGTCCGCCTCGTCGCGCGGCTTGCCGAGGATTGCGTCACCCAGGATGACGGCCGTGTCGGCGACGATCACCGCGCCCGCGCGAACGACCTCCGGGAGGCGCGCGACCGCGAGCAGCTTCGCTAGCGCGATGCGCTCGACGTACGCGGCCGCGGCCTCTCCGGCCAGCGCCGACTCGTCGACCGTCGCGCGGACGACCCGAATGGGCAGGCCGAGCGTCGCGAGAATTTCGCGACGCCGCGGGGAAGCCGAGCCGAGGAAGATCGGGTGCTCGGTGTCGATCATCGGACCATCTTGGGGCTCTCGTGGATCCGCCCTGGCACGGCGTGGGCGGCGACACCGACCGATACGCCGCACGTCGAGACGCGAGACGTCAATCGCGTCTCTGATAGCTGACCGCGGGGGCCTTTGGTAGTAGATGAGCCGGGCGATGCGCCTCTGCACGACGCGGGCGATGCCCCGTGCCACGACGATCCCCGACGCGCGCCGCGCCGGATGGGCACCCACCCGGCACCTCTGCCTGGCGCTCGTCGCGTTTGCCTCGTCGATCGCGAGCAGCGCACGGGCGTCCGACTGCGACGCGTCCTCCGGCCTGTCGACGTGCATCGACGCCGACAACCTCTGGCTCCGCCCGGGAGGCGGCGCGAGGTTCGCGGTCGGCCCCGTCACGACGCTCCCCGAGGGCCGCGCGTCGTTCGGCCTCGCGATGTCCTACCTCTCGAGGCCCGTCAGCCTGCGCCTCGGCTCGCCGGATCCGGCCGGCACCGTCGTGCACGCGGTCGACAACGCGCTCGACGCCTCGTTTCTGTGGGCCTTCGGCCTGACCGACGCGATCGAGCTCGACGCCGTCACGCCGGTCACGCTCTTCCAGGACGGCGCTGGCGTCGGCGACATCGTCGGCACGAGCCGCGAGCTTCCGCGCAGCGCGATGCGCGACGTCCGCCTCGGCCTCGCGGCGGCCCTCCTCCCCCGCCCTCGCGTGGGCTCCGAGGACGGCCTCGCGATCGCCTCGCGATTCGACATCTCGCTGCCGAGCGGCGCCGCCGACGGCTTCGCGCGCAGCCGCACCGTCACCGGCGCCCCGTCGTTCGTCCTCGACTACCGACACGGCCGGCTCGACGTCGCCGTCGAGCTCGGCGCGCGCCTGCGCGGCAGGACGCAGCTCGCCGGCGCCGCGGTCGGATCGCAGGCCCTCACGGGCCTCGCCGTGTCGTACGACGTGCTGGTGGATCGGCGCCTCACGCTCGGCGCCGAGGCCTTCGCGCTCCCCACCGTCGCAAAGCAAGAGCCCGCCGTCCGCCTGGCCGGAACGACGGACACCGGTCCTCCCCTCGTCCCCGCGGAGTGGATGCTGACGGCGAGCAGCGCGCCCTTCCTCGCGGGCGATCTCGGCTTCGCGCTCGCGGGCGGAGGCGCGCTCCCTTTCACGAGCGAGTCCGCCGTGACGACGCCCCGCGTACGTGCCTCCCTCGCCGTCCGCTACGCGCCAACGGGCCGTGACCGCGACGGCGACGGCGTCCTCGACCGCGACGACAAGTGCCCCGCCGACCCCGAGGACAAGGACGGCTTTCAGGACGACGACGGCTGCCCCGACCCAGACAACGACGCCGACGGCATCCCCGACTCGCGTGACCGGTGCCGTGACGCCGCCGAGGACTTCGACGGCTTTCAGGACGACGACGGCTGCCCCGACCTCGACGACGACGGCGACGGCATCCCCGATGCGCAGGACAAGTGCCGCAACGAGCCCGAGGACAAGGACGGCTTCCAGGACGAGGACGGCTGCCCGGATTTCGACAATGATAACGACGGGATTTACGACGCCCAGGACCAGTGTCCGAACCAGCCGGAGGACAAGGACGGATACAAGGATGACG
>CAIVJW010000170.1 GCA_903906315.1 uncultured delta proteobacterium
CGGCCGCCCCTCGCGCGGCGCCTGCAGACGCCACGCCCGGCCGCCTCGCCACGCCCGCCGCGTCCGCGGCGCCCTTCGCGCCCATCGCGAGCGAGCCTGCGCCCGACGACACGGCCACGCCGGGCGACGCGCGCACCGCGCCGCGCGAGGCCGCCGCGCAGCCCGGCGCCGTCCCCGACGCCCCCGCGTTCGTCGATCCCGCTCGATCGCCTCGCGCGCCGGAGGCCTTCGCCCGCGCCGTCGTCGAGAGCGCGCCGGTCGTCGTGGCCGCGGCGGCCGCCCAGGCGGCGCCTGCGACCACGGTCCGCACCTCGGCGGCCGCTCCCGCGCGGCCGGCGACGCGGCCGCGCTCAGCAGCAGCCCCCGTGGACGCGGGCGCGCCGGCGCGCGCCGACGTCGCCGCTCCGCGGCAGGAGCGATCACCGGCCGCGGACCGCCCGGCCGCGCGCGAGCCCGCTCCCGCCCCGACCGCCCCGACGACCGAGGCCCCGACGCCGCGCCCGGCTCCGCCCGCCGCGCACGCGGACGCCCCCGTCAGCGCCGTGACCACCGGCACCGCTCCGCCGATCGGCGACGAAGCGCCGACCGACGAGGCGACGGCGACCCGCGAGAGTGCCGACCCCGCGGGCACTCCACGCGAAGGAACGAGCGCGACGCACGCGACGCACGCGACGCACGGCGGCGCCCTCGACACGCCGACCGACGCGCTCCGCGCCGACGCGACCCGGCCGAGCGCGGACGCGGCGCCGTCCCGCGACGCCGACCCGGCCGCCGCCTCGGACGCGACCGCCCGCGAAAAGCGTCAAGAGACCGCCACCCAGGCGGCCAACCGCATGACGCTCCGCCACGGGGCGCACGCCGACGTCGACGTCCCGAACCTCGGACGCATCCACGTGGACGCGCGCACGCGCGCCGGCGAGATCGACGTGGCCGTCCTCGCCCAGCGCATCGACAGCGCGGGCATCCTGGCCGCGACCCGCGGCGAGCTCGCGGACCACCTCCGCGACGCGCACGTGCCGCTCGGTCGGCTCGACGTCGGCCTCTCGAGCGAGGGCGGCCGCCACGACGCACCGTCGGAGCGCCGCGAGGGGCGCCCGTCTGCGCCGCAATCACCCGAACCCGCGATCGACCCCGGGAATCCGGCCGCGCAGGGCGGCGCGCGGCGGCGGGTCCGGATCGTGCTTTAGCGCCCCCCGAGGTCCCGATGCCCATCAGCTCCATCAGCTCCGGCGCCGATCCCACCGCGAGCGTTTCCCCCACGACGAACGCCGCCAAGGGCGCGGCGCTCGACAAGGACGCGTTCCTCAAGCTGCTCGTCGCGCAGCTCTCCAACCAGGATCCGCTGAACCCGGTGCAGGGCACCGAGTACGTCACGCAGCTCGCCCAGTTCACGGCGGTCGAGCAGTCGCTCGCGCAGAGCCAGAAGCTCGACATGCTCTCCGCGCAGCTCGGCGGCATCGCGAACAACGAGGCGCTCGCCCTCGTCGGCAAGCAGGTCACGATCAAGGGCAGCAAGATCGCCTTCGACGGCGTGGCGCCGACTTCGGCGAACGTCAGCCTCGGCAGCAACGCGCAGAAGGTGACGGTCACGATCCTCGACGCCAACGGCAAGGCCGTGCGGACGATGGACATGGGCAAGCGCGCGGCCGGCACGATGCCCATCAGCTGGAACGGGGTCGACGACAACGGCCAGAAGGTCCCCGCCGGCTCGTACTCGTACACGGTGACGGCCACCGCGCAGGACGGCTCGAACATCCCCGTCTCGCAGGAGGTCAAGGGCGTGGTCCAGAAGATCTCCTTCGAGAAGGGCTACGCCGAGATGCTGCTCGACAGCGGCGCCTCGGCGCCCGTCTCGGATCTCGTGAGTGTCGGGGCTCCCCCTCCGGGGAAGTGAGCCCCCGCGAAAGAATGTGAGCCGGCCGCGGTCGGCGGGAAGCTCGAGGAGGAAACATGTCGATCAACGGTGCGATGAACGCGGGCGTCTCGGGCCTCACTGCAGAGGGCGGCGCGCTCGGCGTGGTCGGCGACAACGTCGCCAACACCAACACGGTGGGTTACAAACAGTCGCGCGCGGTCTTCGAGGACATCCTCGGCGGCGCGCTGGGCGCTGGCGTCCGCATGACCCGCGCGCAGCAGATCTTCGCGCAGGGCACGCTGCTCAACACGGGGCAGGCGACCGACCTCGCGCTCTCCGGCGACGGCTTCTTCGTCGTCGCGGGCACCGTCGACGGAATGACGGGCACGTTCTACTCGCGCGCCGGCCAGCTGACGCTCGCGCAGGACGGCCGCCTCGTGAACGCCGCCGGCATGACCGTCGAGGGCTACGGCGCGAACCCGAACGGCACCTTCGGGCCGAAGCTCGAGAGCGTGCAGCTGCCGACGGCGGCCCTCAAGCCGCAAGCGACGACCGGCCTCGTCATCAACGCGAACCTCGACTCGAGCGCGATCGTCCCGGCCAACCCGTGGGATCCGACCGACCCCGGGGCCACGTCGAACTTCTCGACGAGCATGACGGTGTACGACTCGCTCGGCAACGGCCACGCGGTCGACACGTACTTCCGCAAGACGGGCCCGGGGGCGTGGGAGTACCACGCGGTCGTCGACGGCGGGGAGGTCAACGGCGGCGTGCCCGGCGTGCCGTCGGAGATCGCGACCGGTACGCTGACGTTCACCGACGGCGGCGCCCTCCAGGACGCGCAGCTCACCGGCGGCGGCACGGTCGACTTCATCGGCGCGGCGCCCGCTCAGGCGCTCGGCTTCAAGTTCGGCGACCCGATCGCGGCGGGCGGCACGGGCCTCGGCGGCACGACGCAGTTCGGCGCGCCGAACGACGTCTCGTCGCAGAGCCAGGACGGCTTCGCCTCGGGCGCGCTGACGGGCGTGCAGGTCGACGGCACCGGCATCGTGAACGGCGTGTACTCGAACGGCCAAAAGGTCGCGGTCGCGCAGCTCGCCATCGCCAAGTTCACCTCGAACGACGGCCTCGGCCGCCTCGGACACAACCTGTGGACCGCGACGCGCGACTCGGGCAACGCGGCCATGGGCGTCGCGGGCAGCGGCGGTCGCGCCTCGATCGTCAGCGGCGCGCTCGAGCAGTCGAACGTCGACATCGCGCAGCAGTTCGTGGAGCTCATCGGCCATCAGCGCGCCTTCCAGGCGAGCTCGAAGACGATCACGACGGCCGATGAGATGCTGCAGGACGTCGTGAACCTGAAGCGTTAAAGGACTTCACCATGGCGGACGAGCAAGCCAAGGCGCCGGCGGCGGCGCCCGAGAAAAAGGGCAGCGGGATCCTGGGGATCGTGCTCGGGATCCTGATCCCGGCTGCCCTCGCGGCCGGCGGGGGCTTCGGGGGCGCGCGGCTCGCGGCGGCGCACTCGGCGACCCCGCACGTGGCCGAGATCCCCGCCCAGAAGACGGTGAAGGCTCCAGGCCCCACGGTCGCGCTCGATTCGTTCGTCACGACGATCGCCGACGCCAACGGGCGCGCCCACGCGCTCAAGCTCACGCTGGCCGTCGAGCTCGAGGCGACGGCCAAGGAAGAGGCGATCAAGCCTTTCCTGCCGAGGATGCGCGACTCGACGCTCAGCTACCTGCGCGCCATGAGCTTCGAGGAGGCCTCGGACAGCTCGCGCGTCGAAACGCTCCGCACCGACCTCCTCGAGCGCTACGTGAAGCTCGGGGTGGTCGCCGCCGACAAGATCCTCATCACCGACTTCGTCGCCCAATGACGTCCACCGCGCTCGCCTCGCCGCTGCTCGGGGGCGCAACCGAGGCCGGCGGGGTCCGCGCTGCGCTCGGCTTCATCGACCGTCACGCGGCCGAGCTCGCGGCGGCCCTGCGGCGCGGCGTCCCGTTCCTCGGGCGGCGCGGCGTGCCGATCGTGCCCGCGCCGGCCGAGGCGATCACCCTCGCTGCCCTCGCGGCCGAGCTCGCGCCACCTTCGTTCTCCGTGCTGCTCGCCACCGATCCGGGCGGGTCGCGCGGGGCGCTGTTCGTCGACGCGGGCGCGTGCGCGTTCCTGCTCGACGGGTCCCTCGGCGGCGACGGCTCGCAGCCTCCGACGCTCGACGCCGCGACCCTGAGCCCCGCGCAGAGCGCGCTCCTCGCGCGCGTCGCGGAGGGGATGGTCCAGGCCGAGTCGTCCGCGCTCGGGACGATCGCCGGGTTTCGCCTGCTGCGACTGCCGCACACGCCGGGCGCGACGCCCGCCGACGCGCCCGCCATCGCGCTCCGGCTCGCCCTCGGCGAGGACGGCGCGTTCGGGACCGTGGTCCTCGCGCTCGGGCGAGACGCCCTGCTCGCGTCGGGGGCGACCCAGGCAGCGCGCCGAGAAGCCATCGAGCCGCGGGTGGCCGCGACCCTGGAGGACGTCGAGCTCGAGGTCGTCGCCGAGCTCGGGCGAGTGCGCATGCGCCTCGGCGCGCTCTCCGCGCTGCGCGTCGGCGACATCCTCGATCTGGACGTGCCCGTGGGCGGCGTCGTGAAGGTCCGTGTGGGGAATCGTTTCCTGCTCGACGGGCACCCGACCACCTCCGGCACCCAGGTCGCCATCCGGGTCGCCCGACGGCACGACACTTGAAGGGACTCCCGGCGAACTCTGCCCCCCAGGAGAACGCCGGACGATGAGCGCCAACGAGAGCCTGCCTCCCGCTTCGCCAGCCACCCCGACCCCGCTCACCGATCTCGGCGCCTTCCACGTCCTCAGGGACGTCGAGGTCGAGGTCGCGCTCGAGATCGGCCGCCGCCGAATGCGCATCGCCGACGTGCTGAAGCTCGGCCCCGGCCAGACGATCGAGCTGTCCAAGGCCGCCGGCGAGCCGGTCGACATCTACGTCAACGGCCAGCTCCTCGGCCGCGGCGAGGCCGTCGTCGTCAACGACCGCTACGGCGTCCGCATCACGGAGCTCCTGGCCCGCGAGGCCGGTGGAGGTCGGCCGTGAGGGCCCGCTCGACCGTCGGCGCGGTGGCGCTCGCCGTCACCGCCTTGACCGCCACGTCCGCGGCGCTCGCCGAGCCCCCGCCCCCGGCGGCGTCGGCCGCGGCGA
>CAIVJW010000171.1 GCA_903906315.1 uncultured delta proteobacterium
AGTCAGGCTTCGCGGAAGGCTCGCCGCTAGCGCGGATGGCAAGCTTGGGGGGCTCGTTCCGCACGGTCAACGTTCGAGGCTGCAAACACCCGATCCGGGTGCGGCTCCCCGACCCGCCGCGTGACTTCATTCACCGTGAGGACGAGCTGACTCAGGTCTTGGATTGGTGGAACGACGTCGGCCAGGACAGCGTTCTCTTCGTGCACTCGAGGGAGGGCGGGATGGGGAAGACCGCACTCGTGCTCAAGTTCCTCGATCAGGTCGTGAAGGGGGAAGTGCAGCCCCGCTACTACCCGAAGCTCATCTGCTTTGCGACGGCCAAGCAAACGGTGTTCGACGGGGGCACGATCCGACGCACCGAAGCCGAAGCGCAAACCTTGGAGCGCTTCGCGAGCATCTTGCGATCAGCATCCGACGAGCCGACGGACAGCCCGACACGGCCAGGGAACGCCAATTGGGAGGAGGTCGCCAAAGCGCTCGGTCGGGCTGGGTACGCTGGCAAAGACGTCGTGCTGCTCGTCGACAACGCGGAGACGATCACGAACCAAGGCGAAGCGCAGCGCCACAGCTTCACGTCCGCTCTCCGCAAGCTCGCGACGGTCGCGAAATTTCGCGTCATCGTCACGTCGCGCAACAGGGACTTCGACGGGCTGCAGACCCTGCTCGCCTTGGAGCAGATGCGCCCAGAGCACGCAGACGAGCTCCTCACGCGACGGGCGTCAGGAGAGAACCCCGTTCAAACCGTGCTGAACGCGTCACCAAGAACGCGGAAATCTGCCCTCGAGAAGCTCAAGTTCATTCCGCTGCTCATCGAGGCCGTCGTGCACTTGTTGCGAAGGGAGTCGGGTGCGCTCGACGAGACGGTCGAGCGGATCCGAACCTACCAGGACGGGGATCTCGCCGCATTCCTGTACGAGGACGAATGGCAGACACTGGATGAGACCCAGCAGAGCTGCCTTCTCGTGCTCTCGAAAGCGGGGCCGTCCGTCCGGGGGTTCATGGAAAGCGTGTGCCTGCGAACGGGAGCCTATCTCCGTGACCTCGATCGCCTCGCAGCCGACGGGCGCCTCGTCGCGAAGTCCGAATACCCGGACGGCAGCCTCGACTACCTCTTGACCGCGTGGGGGGGCGTGTTCGTCGCCGGCCGGTGGAGAAGGCTTCCTCAGGACCATCAGCGGCGGCTCGACGAGATCCTCGTCGCGGCTCGCCTGGAGGTCGCTCCCGACCTGGAGACCACCGCCTGTTCGGTGTCGACGCCGTACGCCATGGCGAGGCGCGCGCTGCGCGCGAGCCCGGCCGACCCGCGCACGGCGCTCGGTCACATGGCGACGGCGCTCGCGCAAGAGAGCTCCAACGTCGCCTTGGCCCTCGAATTCGCAGCGCTCTGTCTCCGCGTCGGCGGCGAAGCGGCGAACGGCCTCCTCGCGTCGGAGGCTGCCGCTCTGATCGCGGACAGCCGGCCGGGAGCCCTTCTCCTCCTCCGCGCCGCCGCCCAAGCTCCGGCCGTTTCGAACGAGAGCTTTCGCCGCCACGTCGAGCGCGCCAAGTCGTCCGCGGTCGACGTTTGGGCCATCAAGCTCGAGGAGGCGCGTTTCTCGGCAGCGAAGCTTCGGACGGTACCGAAGTGGGAAGACCCACCGTCCCCACCGCGCGCGTCGAACGAGACGATGGCGGCGTATCGTCGGCGCTGCAAGCAGTCGCGCCACGACGCGCGACAGTCGTACGACGAGGACATCCGACAGCACCAGCGCATCGTGCTCGATGCCCTCGACGACCCGAAGATCGACGAGGCCGCCCGCGCCGAGCTCGAAAAAGACGCCCGTCGGCTCGGTATCATCTGACACCGCCCGCGTCAGATCCGCCCCCGCTCCCCGTCCAGAGGCCAAGCATGCACGTTCTCATCGTCGCCATCGGACCGGTCCAGGAGTTCATCGAGTCCGCTCGCAAGTGCCGCGACCTCTGGTTCGGGTCGTGGCTGTTGAGCGAGCTGTCGCGCGCCGCGGCGCAGGGCATCGTCGAGAGCGAGGCGCGCGACGAAGGGGACGTCCTCGTGTTCCCAGGCGCGCGCTTGGCGAACCCCGATCAGGCCGTCGCCAACAAGGTCGTCGCCCGCGTCGATCGCCCGCAGGCTGCCGCCGCAGCAGCCGAGGCACGCATGCGCGGGCGGCTGTCGAAGATCCGCAACGCCGCGTTCGCGCTGGTCGGGCGCGGCGAGGCTCGGCGCGCCGAGCTCTTCAAGCTCGCGGTCGCGGAGTCCCAGGTGGACGGGCTGATCGAGCTCGTGTGGGCTTCGGCGGAGGAGTGCGGCGACGACGGCTATCGCGCCGCGATCGAGGAGGCCGAGGCGAGGCTCGCCGCGGTGAAGAACACGAAGGTGTGGGGCCAGCCCGAGTGGGCCCGCGAGGGCGTACCGAAGTCGAGCCTCGACGGAGTGCGTGAATCCGTGCTCGACGAGCGGCTCTTTCCGAATCCGCGCGGCGTGGCGCGCGCGCGCGACGTCGAGCGCCTTCGTCGCTCGTTCGGCGTCCACGGAGCGGAGCGGCTGTGTGGCGTCGGCCTGCTCAAACGCTTCGGGAATACTGGCCGAGCCACGACGGCCGGTTCCCGCCCGGAGCGCATCTTCAGCACGTCGCATGTCGCATCGGGCCCGTTCCGGGCCGGACTCGCGCGGCTCCGGGCCGGGGAGTCGTGGAGTCGCTTCGCGGCCGCGCTCGAGGGGATCCATGGAGATCTCGTCGCGCGGCTCGACACCGTGCCGGCCGGTCGCGAGGACGCCATCACCGGCTTCGTCGATGGGTCGGTGTTCTACGAAGGCCGCGTGACCGAGGCGCTCGAGGAGCTCGGCCTCGATCCGCAGGCGGACCGGTCCGCCTTCGACGCGGCTCGGCAGGCCGTGCGCCGGTTCCTCTCGCGAACGAAGGCCCTCGGCGAGCCGACTCCATACTATGCGCTGCTGCTGGGCGACGGAGACCGCATGGGCGCATCCATCAGCGCGATGTCGTCGTTCACGGCACACCGTGACCTCTCGCGCACGCTCGAGGCCTTCGCCTCCTCGGCGCGGAAGACGGTGGAGCAAGTTCACCACGGCGCGCTCGTGTACTCCGGCGGCGACGACGTCCTCGCGCTCCTGCCGCTCCACACGGTGATCGGCTGCGCTGCGGAGCTCGCCGCCGGCTTCGCACGGGCGATGGCGCCCTTCGCAGGCGAGGGCGGCGCCCCCCCGCCGACACTCTCGGTGGGCGTGGCGATCGTCCACCACTTGCTGCCACTCGACGAAGCGCTCGCTCTGGTTCGCTCGACGGAGAAGTTGGCCAAGAGGGTCCCCGACAAGAATGCGCTCGCCGTCGTGGTGAAGCGACGAGGCGGCGAGCGCGTCGAGGTGACGGGCACGTGGGGATCCATCGAGAAGGAGCTCGAGGCGCTCATCGATCTGCATCGTGCAGGCGCCGTTTCCGCCAAGACCCAGTACGAGCTCATGGACATCGCGGCGAGGCTCGACATGTCGTCGACCCCGTTCCGCGGCTCCGAGGCCGAAGCCGCCGAGCTTCGCATTCGACTGGACGGCGTCCGCACGTCCGAAGCGCGACGGACCTTGGATCGCAAGCGCGCCGAAGGCGGCGCGGCCCTCGCGGCCCAATCGATCGAGGCGCTCGAGAAGCACCTGTCGTTCCGCGACCCCGCGCGTCTCGGCCGCGCGCTCTATGTCGCGCAGCTCCTCGCGGCCGCGCGCGACCAGGCAGAGCCGAAAGTGACTCCGGAGCGTGCAGAGGAGGTGACGCCGTGACGATGTACTCGGTCGAGGCCATCGACCCGCTGGTCTTTCGCGACGGCCGGCCGAACGACGGTCGCAGCGAGAGCCGAACGCTCGGCTTCCCGCTCCCCTCGGTGCTCGTGGGCGCGGTGCGCACCGCGATCGGTCGTCGAGGAGGCAACGCGTTCGACTCGTCGCTCGTCGGTGCGCTCGTGCGCCGCGTCAGGCTGCGTGGGCCGCTGCTCGGCAGCAAGGCGACGTGGTACGTGCCGGCGCCGGGTGACGCGCTGCTCTTCGCGGAAGAAGCCCCCAGGAAGAACGAAGGAGAATCGGGGCCGAGCGGCCTGTCCTTGCGCGCGCTCGTCCCGATCACGGCTCCAGCAGGGGCCACGTCGCCGACTGGCGCCGGTCGGCACCTCGTCGGCTTCGCGAAGGACGCCCTGCCGAAGGCGAAGCCACTCGCGCGGCCGCCGGCCTTCTGGAGCTGGCGCGCGTTCGCGACGTGGCTCCGCGCCCCCGGCAAGCTCGACGACACCGCCTGCCGCGATCTGCTGCGCGACGCCATCGACGAATGCGATCGCGAGGACCGGGTCCACGTGGCCGTGGGGCCGACGGGCACGGCCGAGGATGGCAAGCTGTTCGGTACCGACGGGCTGCGTTTCACTGCCGCGCGGTTCGATCCACGCTCGAAGGGCGAGCGAGAGGCGGACGCACAAGTGGGCCGCCGCGGCCCGGCCCCCGTGAGCCTCGAGCTTCGCCTGGAGGTCGACGTCGACGAGGCCGACGGCCCGCGCCTCGAGCTGCCGGAGAGCGGCGTGCGGCCCATCGGCGGGGAGCGCCGGCTCTCCCGCTGGGCTCGTTCGGACGCCACCTTCCCTCCGATGCCGCCCGAGGTCGTCGAGCACGCCGTCGGCGGAGACGCGGCCGTCGTCCGCGTCATCCTTCTCACGCCGGCCTACGTCGACTCGAGCCTCGGCCCGCGCTCGCTGGAGGAGCCCGGGGTCTCGGCCATCATCGCGGCGCGTGTCGGCCGCCCGGTCACGATGAGCGGGTGGGACCTCACCAAGCCGCACGGGGGAGCGCCGAAAGCGACGCGTCGGCTCGCCGCGGCAGGCAGCGTGTACTGGGTGCGGTTGTCGGGGAACGCCGACGCCCGGCGCCTCTGGCTCGACAAAGTGTGGATGCAGAACATCGGTGACGACCCAGCGCTGACGCGCGACGGATTCGGCCTCGCGGCCATCGGGATCGGGAGTGAGCCATGAGGACGTGGAGCAAGGCGCTCACGCTGCCGGAGGCGAAGCGCGCGACGATCACGCTCGAGTGCAGGTTCCTGACGTGGGTGTTCGGAGGCGGTGAGCAACCGAAGCGCTTCGACCGCGTCACGCGCGTGCGCGCGCCCTCGGTCCGTGGCCAGCTCCGCTTCTGGTGGCGGACAACTCACGCCGACCTCGGGGTCGACGAGCTGCGGCTGCTCGAGGCTGCGGTCTTCGGCAGCGTCCACGGCGGCGCGCCCATCGCGAGCGCCGTCACGCTGGCGGTCTCTCGCCCGCCGCGCGAGCCGACCCGCAAGGACATTTTCAAGCAGGGCGATGCGTTCAAGCTCGTCGACGACGGTCTCAAGGCCATTGCGTACGGCGCCTTTCCGCTGCGGGGCACCGACGCCTCGAAGACGCACGACGTCCTCTGGAACTACGGAGAGGGGACCTTCGAGCTCGAAATCGGCATCACGCGCGAGCTCGACACGCTCACGAGCCAACTTCGCGACCGTGACGAGAAAGCCCGCGCAGATCAGCTGGAAGGGCTGTTGACGCGTCTCGAACGCGCCTACGGCCAGCGCCCGACGACCGCGTCCGAGCTCGAGCGCGCGCTCTGGGCGTGGCTCCATTTTGGTGGGCTCGGCGGGCGCACACGCCGCGGGTTCGGGGCCGTCGCGCTCGTCGAGGCCCAAGGGTTCACGCTGAAGGGAATCCGCGAAGGCTGGCCGTCGTTCGGCCACCGCAAACCGGCAGCCTGGCCGGTGCTACCCGAGCGCGCGGACTCGATCGTCGCGGCGAGGCCGCGCACGACGGGGCCGCAGGCGCAGGAGGTGCTGCTCGGCCTCCTCCACGAGGTCCGCCAAGGCCCGCTTGGTCGAACGGACAACCGGCCGCGACCCGGGCGCTCGTACTGGCCGGAGCCGACCGCCCTGCGCCGCGTCCATCGCATGGAGAGCGGAAAGCACGGCACTCCCGTCCCCCCCGAGCGCGTCGACGCGTTCCCCCGCGCGGCCTTCGGCGCGCCGGTCATCTTCCACTTCAAGACGGAGCCGGGCGAGCGCGAGCCGCCCGACACCACGCTCGTGCCTGCACCCGTCGCGCGCCTCGGAAAGGATGGCAAGGAGGTGGTGTACGGTCGCCTCGCATCGCCGCTCGTGCTGCGTCCGCACGCGGACGGCACGAGCGTCACGCCGCTGGCAATCCGGCTCGAGCATCCTGCGCCCGCACGCTGGGCCCTGCTCGTGCGCAAGGAAGTCAAGGCGGAGAACGTGCGCGCGGAGGTGACGCCGGAGGACGCGCGCCGGATCAAGCCTCTCAAGGTCGACGGCAGCACGACGAACGACCCGGTCACGATGTACCTGCGACGGTTGGCGGACCGCTGAGTCCGATTCTGGAGGAGCTGATTCCATGACGACGAACCTCGTGATCGTGCACGCTCTCTCTCCGATCCACTGCGGAACGGGGCAGGCCATCTCCGGCATCGACCTCCCGATTGCGCGTGAGCGGTCGACGGGTACTCCGCTCATCCCCGGGTCGTCCATCAAGGGAGTGCTGCGCGCGCACCCGGGCGGCTACGACCTGGCCGCAGACGAGCACGGCAAGCCGCAGCAAAAGCCCCGCGGCGTGCACCTCGCCGCGTTCGGCCCCGAGACGCCCAACGCGAGTGAGCACGCCGGCGGCGTGCAGTTCGCGGACGCCCACCTGTTGTTCCTCCCGATGCGAAGCGTGCGCGGCACCTTCGCCTGGGTGACCTCGCCTCACCTGCTGCGGCGGCTGCAGCGCGACCTCGCCGAAGCGAACGTCGACTGGACGATCCCGAAGGCGGCTGTCGCGGATGAGGAGGCGACGGTTGCCAGCGACCGGCTCGTCGTCAAGATCGGCAAGCAAGAGCGCGTGGTGCTCGAGGACTTCGACTTCACGGCCCGAACCTCGAAGGAGGTCGGCGCGCTCGCTACCTCGGTGGGCAAGGCCATCTACGGCGCTGAAGCCGCCGAGGACATTCAGCACCTCCGCGACCGGCTCTGCCTGGTCGGCGACGATGTGATGCGCGTCCTCGCCCGAACGGGCATGGAGGTGACGGCCCGCAACCGAATCGACCCGGATACCCGAACGGTCGCGAAAGGGGCGCTGTGGACCGAGGAGGCGTTGCCTGCCGAGACCGTCCTGGCCGGCTCGCTGCTCGTGACGCCGGCGCGTAGGAGCGACGATCCGAACGCGCTGCTCGCTCACATCCGGTCGCTCTGTACGCGTCCCATCCAGCTTGGCGGCAAGGCGACCGTCGGTCGTGGGCTCTGCAACGTGGAGGTGCTCTGATGGCCTCGCGTGACCAACAGCGTGCCGCCCGCGCCTACGAGGACGTCAGCAGGTACTTGAACAAGGACGAGGCCAGCAGAAAGAAGTACGCGACGATGGTCTACAAGCTGCCGTCGCTCCTCCAGACAGCCGGACTCTGCCAGACACTCCACTTCGCCGCGGGGCGAAGCGGCGGCAAGGACGGCGACTCGCGCGCCGTCGTCGAGCACCTCGCCGGGCAACTGCACCGCGTCAACGGCGTGATCACGAACGCCGACAGTCTCCTCGAACGGGCTCGGAGGGCCGAGCTCGCCGAGTATCTGGCGCTCACCGACGAGGCGATGGCGTGTGCCGCATGGTACCGGCGCCTCGTCCAGGGGGTGCTGAAGATCGATCCCTCGGATGCGGGTGAGGGGGACACCTGATGGCACGGCGGGAGGTTCTCTCGCGCGACGCGCTCGCGCCCGACGCCACGACCAACCTCGGGCTTTGGCTCGACCGCTACGCGTGGAAGCTCGAGCAGGAGGACGTGCACCAGCACCACGCGCTGACGCTCGACAAGGTGCGCGCGCCCGAGGGGTATGCGCGCGCGTACGAGCGGCGCCGGCGTAGCCTCCGCGCCCTGCCCGGCGCGTACGCGGACGGCGAGACCCGCCTCTACGTCATCGAGCTCATCGGCCGAGCCGTCGTCGGTATCGGCGCGGCCTCGGTCCGCGAGACCAACCTCTGCCTGCTTCGTCCGTGGGGTGTGCCCTACATTCCCGGCTCGTCACTCAAGGGCGTCGCCGCGCACGAGGCGCACGGCCGCGGCGAGGGCTGGCAGAAGCCTGCCAAGCCGGGCGACGCCGCCGGATTGTGGCACCAGGCGCTCTTCGGTGACGTCAGTGAAAGCGGCGCGGTCATCTTCCATGACGCCTGGTGGTGCCCGAACGGCGACCGCGTGCCCGTCGCCCAGGACACGACGACCGTCCACCACAAGGAGTACTATGAGGGGACGGCCGGGCCCTGTGACTGGGACGAGCCGACGCCCGTCGGCCTGCTGACGAGCTCAGGTAGCTACCTTCTTGCGATGACCGGCCCGCCCGCCGCGCTGGAGATCGTCGAGCCGCTGCTCCGAGACGCCCTCGCGCACCGCGGGGTCGGCGCGAAAACGAGCTCCGGCTACGGGCGTGGGCGCCTCGTGAGGGAAACTTCACCGCTCGCGCGAGAGCTGTCCGGCTTCGCCATGAAGCCCGTGCAGCCCAACACGATAACCGCCGTCGCCGATCAGCTCGCGCGGCTCCTCGAGCGCGTGTCATTCCGCGACGAGGAACGCGCGGCCGAGTTGGTCATCGACGGGTTGCTCAAGGCGAGCAGGACCGTGTGGAAAGACTGGCTCGCGCGGGACACCACGGATACGGACGGTACGCGCGCGAGACTCCGGCCGTGGTTCGCGCGTGCGCTCGCGGGCGGCGCTCCAGTCGTCGCCCAGGCGTCCACGAAGGCGACGGCGCCCGCGGTCGAGGCCACTCCCGACCGGCGCGCCGTGCGGGTCTTCTTCGTACCCAAAGACGCGAAGCGCTTCGAGCTACGCGTCGAGGGCGACAAGAAGACGTACAAGAGCCACGTCCTCCGCCTCGGCGACGGCGTCGAGGCCGCGCTGCGGGCACACCCGACCGACGGCGTCGTCCTCGACGTCGCCTTCGAGAACGGCAAGCCGACGAAGCTCGACCTGCCGCGCTGACCGAAGAGCCCCGGCGGCGGTCGGGGCCGATGTCCGAGGAGCGACGCATGACCATCCACTGGTTCTTCACGTTCGGTACCAACCCGAGGCCGGCCACCTACCACCCGGCCGATGATCCGACCCACCAGGCCAAGAGCTGCTTCGCCACCACGGCGCTGCTCGAGCTCGGGTGGCCCGTGCCGGCCGAGAAGCGCTCCGCTGTGGAGCTGCACCTCTTCGGGACCCCGGAGATTGCCGACGTCGAACCGGGCAAGCCGCGCGAGATCTTTCAGAGGGAGCTCGCTCGCGTCGCGCCGGAGCTGACGCTCCCCGCCTCGCCGACATGTTCCTTCGACAAGCGCGACCCGGAGGCGATCTGGCAGGTCGTGCGGGAGGTCCTCGATCGCGTGCACGACGACGATGAGGTCGTCCTCGAGCTCACGAATGGCATCCGGTCCATCACCACGGGCTTCCTCCTCGCATCGGGCTTGCTCCTCGCTCACCGCAAGCGAGTGCGGGTCCGCGGCGTGCCCTACGCGGAGCTCGGCGCCTCCGAGCTCGCGCCGTCGTCCCCGGGGGCATCCGCGGAGAAGGGCAGTCCGGTCATCGACCTCCTGCCGTTCCTGCGGCTCTTCGAGTGGTCTCACGCCGTGCGCGCCATGTCGCGCTACCTCGATCCGACACCCACGCTCGACCTCCTGCGGCAGTCGGGCGCTGGACTTCCCGGCGACGCCGAGCGGCGGCTCGGCGAGCTCGGCGCTGCACTCGCGCTGAACTTCCCGGTCGAGATCGAGCGCTCCCTCGCGGCCTGGCGGGCGATCGAGGTGCCGGCGAAACTCTCGCCGGCGGCCGATCTGGCCCTCCGCCACGTCGGCGGCGAGCTCGGCCCGCTCGCTCCCGCGGGCCGGGCCCCCGACGCGACGCCCCCGCTCGACGAGGACCGGCTCGCCTTCGATCTCGCGCTCCTCGAGCGCCTCGTCGCGGCCGAACGCTACGCAGACGCCGCGCGCGCCGTCCGCGAGTGGATCGTGAACGCCGTCCTGCTCGCGTGGGGCGAGGGCGAGGCCTGGCTCAAGCCCGCCCTGCGCGGCCGAGCCGAGGCCGCGCTCTTCGGCGTGTCAGACAAGGGACCAGGGAGGGACCTTCGGCTCCTCTGGGACGAAGCGTGCGCGCACCGCAACGCGGTCTCCCACCTCCGGTACAACGAGAAGCACGCCGTGGACGCGGCCGGCCTGCGCGCGTTCCTCACGGGCGCAGTGGCGCGACTCGAGGCGCTTCGGGACGCGTCCCCGGCGCTGTTCCGCCTCGAGCGCGAGCCGACGAAGCGCTACGTCGCCAGCGCCTTCAGCGCGAACATGCTCGCGCGCTCGTCGATCAGCGCCAAGTTCACCGGAATCAAGCGGAAGCGCGCGCGGGAGGAGCTCGACGGCCGGACGTCGATCGTGGGGCACGCGTCGACGGCCACGCTCTTGAGCCGCGAGCTCGGTGCCGACGTGGCTTACAACCGAGCCGACGTCCGGCTCGACCGTGGCGACACCGTGCTCCTCGGCCAGTACACCGGGCCGAGGCTCCCCGAAGGCACGACCGAGCTGCCGGACGGCGCCAAGGTGACCTGGATCCTCGTCGAGCTCTACTGACGTCGCCGCCGCCGCACCGCTCCCGACTCGCGGGGCGCTGCCCGGCGCCAGCTGCGCTGACGGACACGCGCTCGCTCACCGTACCACGGCCCGCGCCGCGTGATACCCGCCCAGCCCGCCGAAGAACCCGCCGATCAGACCGCCGATCGCCGTGCCGAGGCCCGGGCAAATCGCCGTGCCAATGGCCACACCGAGCGCCGTTCCGCCCAGGCTGCCGCCCGCGTTGCCCGCGTTCTCGGCCGTCCTCCGTGCGTACTCGTCGCGATCGATTCCGCCGTCCGCGAGGCGGTACGTGTCGACGGCTTGGTCGGCCACGAGCCCGGCGACGGCGCCGAACACGGTCCCACGCAGAACGGACTTGCCGGTCTCCTTGGCGGCCGACTTGCCGATCTCCTTCGCCGCGGACTTCGCCACTTCCTTGCCGACCGCCTTGCCGCCTTCCCGCAGAGCCGCCTTGCCCGTCTCCTTCGCGACCTCCTTGACGACCTCGGCCGTGGCAGCGACGAACGCCTTCTCGAGCCCGACGGCGAGGGCGCGAGTGGCCGCGCCCTTCGCGGCCGCCCCCGCCCCGGCCACCACCATGCGGCGGGCGACCTGCGAGGCCTCGCCGCCCTCCGCGACGCCGCGGGCGAGCTCGAGGCCCGCCGCGATGCCCGCCGCGATACCGACTCCGCCGAGCTCCTGTGCGAGGACGTTCCCGTCCTCGACGGCGACGGGCGCAGCGGCCTCGCGCGTCGACGCCGGATCCCGAGCCGGCGCCTTCACCGCGGCCTGCGCGTCCGCCCGCTTCGAGGCCGCGTAGAGCTCCTCGACTCCGGGCCGCGCCTTGCCGGCGCGCCCCGTCGCGCGCGCGTACTCCTCGGCGGAAAGCCAGTCGCCGCGCACGATCTTCTCGGCCTGCCACGCGGCGCGGTGGGCCTGGGCGTTGCGATACTGCCAGTGCTCGGCCGACTCGCCGGGGAGACGGTCGAGGAGGGCCCAACGGGTGGTGCTGCGACGGTCGGAGGTCATGGCTCGTTCCTTTCGGACGAACCGACGACGGGGGTGCCGCGGATCTGACAAGCACACGCGAGCATCGACCGGTCCAGCCGCTCCGGACCATGGCGACGGTGACGGCTCCAGCGGCGCGTCCTCCGCCGAGGTGGCCGTGATCGTGGCGGAGCCGAGGTGCCCGGCGAGACGTGCTCGCGGCGGCGTCTCCCGCGCTCGACGCATCTCACCTTGTCCAACCGTCCCGCCCGGCGTACCACTCCACCTCGATGAACTCCAGCGGAGACCGGTCGGCGCCCCCTCCTCCCGACGCCACCGAGCGGGCGCGCGTGCCCCCGATCCCTCTCGCAAGCTGGGTCGCGTGGGCGACAAGGCTCGAGGTGCGGTCCATCGAGGTCGAAGCCCGCTTCGATCGCCCCATTCGCGCCCGCGATCCGCTCAACGTCGTCGCGCGCGGGCTCCTCGGCGAGCGACTGCGCGACCTCCGCTGCCTGACGCGAGCGCCGTCCTGCGCCGGCTGCACCGAGGCGGCCGACTGCGACTACGGCCTGGTGTTCGACGACGCGCTGGGCGTGGCGGAGGGTGGCTCCGACGGGTCGGGCGCCCCGCGCCCCTTCTGGCTTCAGGGCGTACCCGCCTCCACCGAGGTCGCGGCAGGATCGGCCCTGCGCGCGCGGCTTCTCGCGGTCGGCCCGGCGATTCGGGCACTGCCCTACCTCGACGTGGCGCTACGCGGCGCGATGGAACGGCTCGGCGCAGCGCCCGGCCTGGCCGTCATGGGCGTGCACCTTTCCGCGAGCCGCATCGCCGTGGCGGCGGTACCCGCGCTGCGCCCAGGCACGACGCTTCGTATCGCGACGGCGACGCCGGTCGCGCTGCGCGGCAACTGGGATGCTGCGCGCGCGGCGTGCCCCGCCGCGCCCTGGCTCGCGCTCCTGCTGCGGGGTGCCGTTCGGCGCCTCGACCAGCTCGCGACGACGTTCGGCGGCAGCGACGAACGCCCCTTCGCCTCGTTCCCGCCCCTCGACGACATCGAGGTCCTGAGCGGCGGCCTCTCGCGCTGGACGGGCGCGCGAATCAGCCACAAGCAGCAGCGCCGCATCCCACTGGAGGGGCTCGCCGGAGACGTCGTCGTCCGCGGCCGTGGCCTCGCCGAAGCGACGCCGCTCCTCGCCGCGGCAGGCCTGGTCGGGATTGGCAAGCTCACGTCGATGGGGTTCGGCGTGCTTGACGTGTCGACGCCTGACGAGGAAACGGCACCGCGAAGGTAGCTCGCGACCGGCGTTGGCGGTTTCGACGCGGCAGACGGTCGACGCGCGCATCGCCACCGCGGCGCCGTGCTGGGCCTCCGCAGGATGACGACGTCGCGCGCCGACGCCCCGAGCAAGACCTGCTTGAGATTCTCGCATGCAAGTACGATCATTGCGCCACCGACCTGCGAGTAACCGACCAGCCCGAGAGGACGCCGATGGGACTGAACCGCTTCCGAGCTTCGTTCTCTTCCGATGCCGACGACTGGACGGAAGTCCGACGACAACTCGAGCGCACCTCACTCACGATGTTGTGGTGCTGGGACGCGCACGAGCCTGGTCCGAACCACCCGTTCCTCGGCAAGTGGCCGATCGAAACGCGCCCGTTCGTGCTGTGCGATGAACAAGAGACGACCCGGCTCGGGCTGCCCGTGGTGGACCTGTTCGTCTACTCGGACCCGAGCCCACGGCTCCACGAGGACCTGCGCCGCTGCTACGGGGCGGGGCGCGACGGCGAGCTCCGTGGCATGCGGGAGCTATTCAGCCAAGGACACGACACGGTCGTCACTCTCAAGGAGATGATCCCGCTCACCCTGGACGCCGGGCGCGAGCTCGAAGGCGATGCGGAAGCGCTCGGCACGTCGCTAATGTGGACGAATCCAGGTGCCCACGAGCGCCATCTCTTCACCTATCTCGGCATCGATACCACCTACGACGACGGCAGTACAGAGAACGAGTCGCACGCCGTAATCTACACGCCGCTGCCGCCACACCGCGTCGTCGAGGTCCTGCTGCCTGCCATTGGCGTGGCGCCCACGTATCTGCTCGACACCGGACGCGGACGCTGGAGAGGCAAGCGCGGCCCCGTCGGATACGAGACCATGGGGGAATGGGTCGAAGCGAAGCCGCCGCGGTTCCTTTTCGCACCGGACGCGTACGCGACGGGATGGAACCGCGTCACCCCGGGGTTCAAGTGGAGCCAGCGGCCAGACGAGCCGTCCGACCTTCGACCACACCTCTTCAGACGCGCCTGAGCCGGCCCGGCCTCGGCCGGGTCGCAATCTCGGCGCGGCAAGTCGACGATTAGCGCATTCGCTCAGGCGTGTCATGGCTTCCTCATTCCCCCGACGTGCGATCTGGACAGCCACCCACGACATCGCGCCAGCGCGGGGGCCTGCCGGCACGTCGGGATGCCACGAGCTGTCCGTATCAGTACCCGACGAACGTCGGGAACGCGCTGGCGAGAAGTTCTTCCTTCGTAACCCCTCCAGCACCGGCGTAGTCAGACCCTGGATCGCGCCTCGCCGCCGGCGCACGCCTGCGCGCGGAGGTGCGCATGGCGAGGAACTCTTCGGGGGTGACGGCGGCGGTGATGGGCGCTCGTCGGTGG
>CAIVJW010000172.1 GCA_903906315.1 uncultured delta proteobacterium
CTGGTACGCTGTGCTCATCGGGGCCTTTTGGTAGGTATGGACTTTGACACCCAATACCTAACCATGGGGCCCCGGTTTGTCTTCACGAAAAGCAGTTCAAGTGACGGTAAACATTACCGTTATGATCGATCTGCACCCAGCTCACTTGGGGGCCCATCCCTCACCCGGAACCTGAACGACCGTGCCCCTCGGGCCGGCACCTGGGCGATCCGACACGCGCCACGAGCTACGCTGCCTGGCCATGCGATACCTGGCGGCTCGGCTCGTGAAGGCGGGACTCTTGCTCGAGCTGTGCACGGAGCTGCCCGCGGAGGCTCGCCAGCCGTGACGGCGATCGATCGGCTCCTGGCCGCCGACTCCTTCGACGGCGAGACCTTCGTCGGCCTCGAGGCGCACGCGATCGATCTCTCGCACAAGGAGCTCGTCGGCTGCGCGTTCAAGAACATGAAGCTCTCGGAGAGCCGCTGGATGGGCGCGGTGCTCGAGGATTGCACGTTCGAGGCCTGCGACCTGTCGGGCGCCGTGCCGCGCGGCATGACGACGCGCGACGTCCGCTTCTCCGAGTGCAAGCTCCTCGGCGTCGACTGGACCGGGCTCGGCGCCGCGCCGCGCGTCGCGTTCGACACGTGCGACCTCCGCTACGCGATCTTCTCGAAGCTCGACCTGAGCAAGACCGCGTTCCTCCGGTCGAACATCACCGAGGCCACGTTCGTCGAGGTCGACCTCGCGGAGTGCGACTTCGACGACAGCGACCTGACCGGCACGACCTTCACCGGCTGCATCCTGCGCCGGGCCGACTTCACGCGGGCTCGTGGCCTCTTCGTCGACCCCGCAAAGAACCGCGTGAAGGACGCACGGGTGTCGATCGAGTCCGCGATGCTGCTCGCCGCGTCGTTCGGGATGCGGGTCGGCGGCTTCCAGCAGGCCGACGAACGGCCCCGGCGGCGCAAGTGACGGTCGAGGCCAGCCACGGCAAGCCGCGCGGGGCGCGGTGGGCGCGCACCGTGCGGAGGAGGCCCCTGAGGGCGTGAAGGCCGAAGGCCCAGGTCCGCACCTCGACGGGGTCGTACGAGGTGTCCGTCGGGGGCTGCCGACCGATGTCCGCGCGGAGCCGACCGCCGACGAGAACGCGGTAGCGACCCTCCGCCGGAGTGGGCGTCACGCTGGCCTCGAGCCGCGCGTTGGTCTTGGCGAGGACGGCCGTCGCGGGGAGAACGATCGCCTCGGCGATGCGGATCACCCGCGCGGCGGCGCCCCGTCGGCGCGGTTGCGCGACCCGGAGCCGCGGACTAGGCTCCGCGCCGCTTCGGAGGACCATCCATGGCTCGCCCCCTTCTCGCGCTCGCATGCCTCGCCCTCGCCGCCTGCTCCGAGGCGCCGCTCGACGCCGCCGCGAACGTCGATCTCTCCCGATTCCAGGGGAAATGGTACGAGATCGCGAAGCTGCCGCGGCCGACCCAGGCGAGCTGCACGGGCACGACGGCCTTCTACACGCTTCGCGACGGCGGCCTCGACCTCACGAGCGAGTGCCACCTCGACGCGCTCGACGGCCCGCGACGGACGATGACGGCCCGCGCCTCCATCGCCGACGGCGGGGACCCGGCCAAGCTCAGCCTGAAGGTCGGCGGCTTCTCCGGCGACTACTTCATCCTCGAGGTGGGCCCGACCTACGACTACGCGCTCGTCGGTGTGCCCTCGCGCGACTACCTCTGGGTCCTGAGCCGCACACCGACGCTCGAGCCCGCGAAGCTCGACGCGCTCGTCGCGAGCGCCAAGGACAAGAAGTTCGACACCGCGCGGCTCGAGTACACGATCCAGCCGCGCTGAGCCGCGTCGTCGCCTTGCTTCGCGCGCGAGCCCCGAGGTGCTGCGCGATCGCCGTGATCGCGATCGCCGCCGTGATCGCGCCGCAGCCGGCCGCCGCCTGGGACGGCACGCCGAAGGCGCTCGCCGCGCGCGTCGGCGCCGCGACCGCGCCCGGCTGCGACGTCTGCCACCGCGCGGAGGCGGCGCCGGTCGGCGCGGCCGATCAGCCGTTCGCGAAGGCGCTCGTCGCGCGCGGGCTCGACGCGGACGGCGCCGCGCCGATCGACCGCGCGATCGCCAAGATGCGCGCGGACAAGGTCGACAGCGACGGCGACGGGGCGCAGGACCTCGACGAGGTCGCGTGGGGCGCCGACCCGAACCGCGCCGACGTCCCCGAGGCGCAGGGCGAGGCGCCGCAGTACGGCTGCGCGGCTCGCGCGCCGGCGGAGGGCGCGGCCGGCTGGGCAGCGATCGGCCTCGTCGTCGCGGCGGCGCTCGCGGGCCGCGCGCGCGCGAGGGGCCTCAGAACGCGCGCGAGGTAGCGGGGGGCGGCCC
>CAIVJW010000173.1 GCA_903906315.1 uncultured delta proteobacterium
GCGGCCAGGGCGGCGGCTGAACGGCGCGCGGCGCGCGGTCGGCCTCGGCCGGATCGCGCGCCCTCACCACCAGCGCGTGGGCAGGGTGAGCCGACGGCTCACCTCGCGCCCGAGCTTCCACAGCGGCTCGAGGCGCTGGCGCTGATCGGGGTCCTCGAGCAACCGGTCGTTGCCCGTGTCCTCGCGCGAGAGCACGAGGCTCACGCAGCCGCCGTAGGTGCCCCAGAACGGCAGCGGCTGACTGCGGTAGACCGTGCAGGAAATCATCACGAACCCCTTGTTCGCGGCCTGATCCCACACGGGCACGTTGAGCGGGTGCGTCGAGAGGCGGAGATCGAGCGGCTCGACCAGGTGCAGGCCCGTCTCCGTGAAGAGGCGTCGCAGCGTGGATCGGTCGAGGAAGAGCGTGCCCGACGGGCGGGCGGGCGCGTAGAACGGCTTGTCGTCGAAGGTGTACTCGGTGCTCAGGAACATGCGCCCGCCCGGCGCGAGCAGCTCGCCGGCGCGCCGGACGACGTCGACGACCGCGTCCGCGTCGCCGACGTGCTCGACTGCGCAGATCGACCACACGAAGTCGAAGGCGCCCTTCGGCAGGTCGATGTGGCGCATGTCCATCGGGTGGACCTCGAGGTTGCGCAGCTCGGGCCAGAGCGTGTCGGGGCGGCGGTGCGCGTTCTTCCACGCGCCGTGCATGCCGTAGAGGTCGGTCGTGACGACCTTGTCGGCCTGCGCGGCGAGCAGCGGGATCGAGGGCTCGCAGCCGCAGCCGAGGCCGACCATCGTGCCGGCGCGCTTCGGCAGGCGCTTCACGGTCTCGAGCAGCTGCGCGTACTCCCACTGCTTCGAGTGGAAGCGCGGCTCCTCGCCCACGGCGCGGATGTGCTCGACGAGCTCGGGGCGGAAGAAGTCGTAGGCGTCGCACAGCTTGCACGAGGACCACTCGTACGGGGACGGGACCCAGGGCGAGGCGGCGTTGAACTCGGGGGTGGGCATCGGGCGCGCAGGCTAGGCGACCGCGGGGCGTGGTGCAGCACGGAACGGGCTCGCGGGCGCGGGCGCGGCCGATCGCGCGGCGGTCGGCGGAACGGAACGTCGATCGTGGCCTCGGCGCTCAAGGTCTCGGTCGCGTCGCGCTGGGTGCCGCCGAGCGTCGTCGCGCCGTCGACGGCGCACGAGTCGCCCGCCTCCGGCGCGCCCGAGCAGAGCTCCCCGTGGGGTCAGCCGCGCGGCTTCGCCATCCTTGGCACCAGCCGCACCGAGGCCGCTCCCTGTCGCCCCCGGGCGCGCACCTTGCGCTCGGCGCGGGCGAGCGCTGCCTTGACGGCCGCCTCGTCGGGCTGGGCCGCGAGCAGATCCACCTTCGCGTCGGCGAGCTCCCTGGCGATGGCCGCCTCGAGCGCGCTCTTCAGGCGGGCGTCGCTCGTGGTCACCTCGGCCTGCCAGCCGAGGAAGCCCTCGGCCACGAGGCGCTTCTTCAGGACCCCTTGCTCGGCGGCGTCGACCTTCGCCGAGCACTCGTCGTAGAGCTTCTCGGCCTCGGGCGAGGAGCAGTGCAGGAGCTTGCGGCGCGCGTCCTCGAAGCGGCCTCGCTCCATCAGGCCGCGCGCGGTCGCGAGGCGGTCCTCGTTGGTCGGGAAAAGCCACGAAAGGATACCCATGTCGGGGCACCGTAGCGCGGCGCCCCCGGCCTCGCTCGCCCTCGTTGCGAGCGGGCTACCGACGCGGGCGCGTGTACTCGTCGAGGACGTTGGCGACGAGCTCCGCGAGCAGCCCGTCGGCGACGCGCAGGCGCCGTGACATCTCGCGCGCGATGTTCATCATGATGAGCGAATAGGAACGGAGATCGCGGCGGTAGAGCCCGTCGAGGTCCGACGCCGTCACGCGCAGCAGCGTCGACGGGGCGATCGCCCGCACGGTGGCCGATCGCGGCAGGACGTCGAGGATGGCCATCTCGCCGAACCAGTCGCCGGGCCCGAGGACCGCGACGCGCGTCTCGTGGTCCCGCTTCGATCGCTTGAGGACCTCCATCTCGCCCTCGAGCAGGACGAACATGTCGCGGCCGTCGTCGCCCTCGTGGAACACGGCCTCGCCGGGGCTGACGTCGAAGGCGCCGAGCGCCTGGCCGAGCTCGCCGAGCGAGGCGTCGTCGAGGCCGCCGAAGAGCCCGAGCTGGCGCAGGCGACCTTGGGTGAGTGTGGGGCTCATCACTGGCAGACTCCGTAGGTGACGTTGCCGATGACGACGTCGTTGCCGAGGCCGTCGGACAGCGGCGCGCACGAGAGCCCGCCCGCACAGGCGTTCTTCGAGGCGTCGCACCACTTCATGCACTTCTTCTGCTGCTGCGCGTTCGTGAAGCACCCGTAGGTGGCCGCGCAGTCCGCGTCCGCGGCGCACGAGGACCCCTGCGCGCCGGCGCCCGCCCCGTCGCACATCGTGAAGAACCGCTGCGCCCCCGTCGGCTCCTGCGCGACGCTGCACGAGGTGCCCGCGACCGGGCAGCCGAGGTTCGTGATCGGGCTGCAGTTGGGCGAGCAGAGCGTCGCGTCCAGGATCGGGTTCTGGTTCGCGTCGATGAGCGTGACGACGCAGAGCCCGCCGGGCGCGGTGCACTGCTTGTCGGAGTCGCAGAACTTGAAGCAGGTGCCCGTCGGGCCCGTCGTGAGGCAGGCGAGGCCCGCCTCGCAGCGGTTGCCCGCGGTGCACTCGGTGCCCCACGTCGCCTTGCCGGCGAGGTTGCACGTGCGCGCGCCTTGCGAGGTGAGCACGTAGGCCTTGCCCGCGGCGCAGCCGCACTGGGGCGAGACGAGCTTGCACGGCGCCTCCGAGCACACGGGGCCCGCGTCGGGGGCCGCGCCGCCCGCGCCGGTCTGCCCGCCCGCGCCGCCCGCGCCGGTCTGCCCGCCCGCGCCGGTCGTCGTGGTCGCGCC
>CAIVJW010000174.1 GCA_903906315.1 uncultured delta proteobacterium
CACTCGCGCATGTCGGGCGGCAGCAGCAGACGCTGCTCGAGGTTGTAGGGCAGGTAGCTCTTCGCCATCTCCACAACTAGACGCGCCACGCCGTCGAAACGGATCGGTGGGCTCGTCTTTTTTCCCGACACACACCTAGCCACGAGAGCCTCAGGGTTTGCGTGCACGGTTTGCGTCGCCCGGAGCGATTCGCGGCCTCTCAGCCCTCGCGGAGTGCACTCCTTGCGCCCATGGCGCCCCGGACGGCCTCGCTCCTCCTCGCCGTACGACGACCGCGCGCCGACGGAACGCGGACGGCCCGCAACCGGCACCCGTTCCCCGCCGGATGGTGGGTGTTCCGTCTCCACCGGAGGCCTCGGCCCTCGAACACACCTGCCATCACGTTGCGTCACGAGCTTGGTCTTCCTCCGTGACTCCGCGACTCCGTGGTGAGCTTCTGCTCCGGGCGGGCTCCGAGTCCGGCGCGACTGCGCTGAGGGTTCATCTCGGCGAGCGACTCGCTCGGGGGTCGTGACGGGCGCGAGAACGGGGGCCGATCGCCCGACCGCGGGCGGCCCGACACCGTCGAGCGTGCCGGCGTCGGCCCCGCCAAGCTCGGCTGTTTCCGCACGCCGTCCCGGAACGGTGGCGGGCCTCGGCTCACGACCCGACTCGGGTAGACGTCTGCGAGCCTGCCAATGTCATTCGCGTTCCAAGGGCAGCTTCGACGGCGACGGGGCCGGCGTCGGCCGCCTCACCGGCACGGGTGCGATGGTCGGCACGCCCTACTACATGTCGCCCGAGCAGGTCGGCGGCGAGAAGGACCTCGACTACCGATCCGACCTCTGGTCGCTCGGCGTCATTCTCTACCAATGTCTCGCGGGCGTCCTGCCGACGCGGGGTGAGACGCTCGGCCAGATCCTCCGGATCATCATGATGGGCCCCCATCGTCCGCTGGCGGAGGTCGCTCGTACGCGTTCACGGGCGCCGCGCCGCGGACCGAGGAAAGCGCCAAGGACGCCAAGCGAGAGGAAGGATGAGACGGGCCCTGCGGGGCCGCAGGCCGGCCGTCGGATGCGCCCTGCGTGGACGCGCAGGCTCCCGCCACCCCGAATCTTCCCCTGGCGCTCTTGGCGCTCTTGGCGTCCTTGCCGCCCCCCTCGCTCCCTATCCATCCGGTCCACGGCCTCGCGAGCAGGCGGACGACGCGCGGCCAGTGGGCCGTGAACGCATACCTACGTTCCCTCCCTACCGCCTCACCAGCGGCGCGAGGCGCGCCTTCACGATCGGCTGCGTGAACCCGTCGCCCATCGTCGCCGCGACGACCTCGCCTGCCCCGAGCCGCACGAGGGCGCGCGTCACCGAGACGATCGCGTTCGCGGTCGGCTCGTCGTCGACCGTGCCGCGGTTCAGCGCGAAGAACGTCGTCAGCGCCGGCAGCTCGTCCCTGCCCGCGAGCGTGACGAGGGCCGCGGCGACGCGCTCGAGGTCCTCGATCGGGCACTCCGGATCGAGCAGGTGGGCCGCGAGCCGCGGCGCCGCGCGCGGGTCGCCGATCGCGGCGAGCGCGTCCGCGATCGGCCCGACCGGCGGCCGGCGCTTGCCGCCCGCGAGATGGTCGTAGCGCCAGGCGAGCGCCTCGAGCATCGCCGGCGCGCCACTGCGCCTCGACGCGAGCACGCCGCGCGCGTCGGCGACGAGCGCCGGCGGCGTGCGATCGCTCGCGGCGAGGTCGATGATCGCGCGCGTCACGCCCTCGTCCGGCAGGCTCGCGAGCTCGCGCAAGAGGAGCTTCTGCGCCATCACGAGCTCGGCGCCCGGCAGCGCGACGACCTCGGCGAGCGACTCGGCCGTCGCCTTCGTGCGCGGCGCGCGCGGCACGACGATCGCTTCCGCCTGCACCACGCAGTCCTCGATCGCGCGGCCGAGCGACGCCTCGCCGGCGAGCCCGCCCGACGCGGCGTCGAGGAAGCTCACCTTGCCGTCGGCGTCGCAGAGCGCGAACCCGCCCTTCGCCGCCGCGCCGCCGATCACGTCGGCCCCGGTGGCGCGCGTCCACGCGAACGCGCCCGTCTGCGCGTCGAGCCCGATCACGACGCGGTAGTAGGTCGCCGCGAAGCGCCCCGAGTCGACGCCGGCGGGCCCCGTCGCGGTCGGCCGCGCGTAGAGGCGGATCTTGTCGTCGGCGCCGGAGGCGATCGGGCGCGGGTCGTGGCCCGGCGTCATCCAGCGCGGCGGGCCGGCGAGCTCGCGCGCGGGCAGCGTCACCGTCGAGGCGCGCCCCGCGGCGCCGAGGCGGATGTCGTCGTCGAAGCGCGTCGCCGTGAGCTCGCCGAAGAAGAGCGCGCCGCCCTGCGCGAACGCGCGGCTCGTCTGCTGGCGCAGCAGCACGCGCGCCGTCTCGCGGCCGCGCACGAGATCGTAGACGGTGACGTACTGCCCCTTCCACGGCAGGAACGCGAAGCCGGCGACCACCGCGGGCGTGCCCACCTGCGAGTCGTCCTCGATCTGCCGCACGACCGCGCCGTCGCGCGTGACGGCGAGCAGCGTGCTGCCGCGGCCCGACACCGGCTCGAGCGAGACGAGCGTCGTCGTGCCGTCGTCGCCGACGCCGCGCAGCTTGCCCTGCGCCGGGCGCCGCCAGAGCTCCCGGCCCGTGCGCGCGTCGAGCGCGAACACCTCGCCGCCGCCCGCGCCCACGGCCACGCCGCCCGCGAGCGCGGGCCGCGCGTCGAGCGCGTGCTCGAAGCGCCACGGCGTCGCCTTGGCGACGAGCTCGACGCCCACGATCGCCTTGCCGCCGGCCTCGACGCCGATGGCCACGTCGGCGCCGATGGGGACGGTCGTGCCGGCGAACGAAGCGCGGAACGCGGCGATGCCGACGCCCTCGTCGCTGCTCCAGAGCGGGTCGAAGGCGCGGCCCTGCGTCTGCCCGCCGCCGCAGCCGGCGGAGAGGGCGAGGCCGGCGCCGAGGATCGCGGCGCGCTTCACGTCAGGATCCCCCGCGCGCGCCGGGGATGGACGCGATGGCGGCGTCGATCGCCTGCTTGACCTTCTTCGATCCGCTCGCCGGCCACTGCGCGGCGACGTCGACGAGGTACCGCCCCGCCTCGGGCGTGCCGAGCTCGCGCACGCGACCCACGATGGGGATCAGGACGTCGTCCGGCAGCGGCGGGGTGCGCAGCAAGATCGGATCGAGCCCGGTGCGCGCGAGATCGAAGGCGATCGTGCCGATCTTGGCCGCGAGCTTCCGGCAGGCGTCCGGCCCGCACGTCTGGCCGATCGCGGCGGCGGCCTCGGCGACGCCGCGGTCGAGCGCGAGGAACAGGTCGGGCAGCGCCTCGTCGGCCCCGATCGCGCCGAGCCCGGCCGCCGCGTAGCTCCGCACCTTCGGATCGGCGGCGCGCAGGCCCTCGCGCAGGGCCGCGATCGCCTCCGGCCCCTTGGTCGCGGCGAGCGCTCGCAGCGCCGCGACGCGCAGCTCGCCGACGCGGCTCTGCACGTAGGGCCGGACGGCCGCGCTCGAGGTCGGCGCGCCGATCGCGGAAAGCGCCTCGAACGCGGCCTTCGTGACGTCGGCCGTGGCGCCGCGGGCGAGCAATCGCTCGACGTGCGCCGCCGCCTCGGCCGCCGAGGGGCCGGCCGCCTTCAGCGCGCGCAGCGCCTCGACCACGCCGCTCGCGTCGGCGCCGCGGAGCTTCTCGCAGGCGGCCTCCACGTCGATCGCGGGCGCGGGCGGCTTCGCGCCTCGGGCCCTCGCGCGGGCCTTCCCGGCCGCGGCGGCGGGCCTGGCCGCGGGGCCGGCGTCGGCGGCGGTCGCGAGGCCGAGCGGGGTCGCCAGCGCGGCGGCGACGATCATCACGCGCAAAGGACGGTGCACCAGGGTTCCCTCCACCGCTCCTCGTAACGCCGAAGCGCGCACCCCGGCAACAAACGCCCCGCGCAGGATCGAGAGCGGCGTTCAGCCGAAGGCGAAGAGGCCGGACCTCGGGCTTCGCCTCGCCGTCGTCTCGCCTTCCGGTTTCGCCCGCGCCTCCGCGGGATCGGGGCCCCGGCACGCCCGTGCGGGTCCCGAGGCCGAGCGCCGCCGCGGGCGGAACGCGCGCGCGCGCACGCCTCTGGCTCGGTTATGATCGCCGACCCGGAGTCGCCGCCGATGCTCCCTCCCCTCCCCAACGTCGTCGTCGAGCTCGTCGACGGGTACCCCGATCCCGTCGGTGGCGACGGCTTCCTCCGCCTGCGAAGGCCGCGCATGCGCGTGCGCTTCGCGGACGGCACGGTGAGCGATCCCTTCGTCTACGACCTCGTCGATCGCACGCGCCTCGACGCGGTGGTCGTCGCCGCGCACTACCGCGGCGAGGACGGCCGCCGCTGGGTCTACCTGCGCACGGCCGTGCGCCCGCCCGTCGCGCTGCGCCCGGTCGGGTGCCGACCGGTGCCCGAGCGCGAGACGCTCGGCAACCTGTGGGAGCTCGTCGCCGGCCTGGTCGAGGTGGACGAGCAGAGCCCCGAGGGCCTGCGCGGCTGCGCCTCGCGCGAGCTCGCCGAGGAGGTCGGCTTCGAGGTCCCGCCCGAGGCGATGCGCGAGCTCGGGCCGTCGACGTTCCCGGCGCCCGGCATCTGCGGCGAGCGGCACTTCTTCTTCCACGCCGAGGTCGACCCGGCGCGCCGTGCGACGCCCTCCGAGGACGGGTCGGCGCTCGAGCAGCACGCGCTCGTCGTGGCCATCCCGCTCGACGACGCGATCGCGCTCGCCCGCGCCGGCGATCTCGAGGACGCCAAGACCGAGCTCGGCCTGCGGCGGCTCGCGGAGCTCGCGTGAGCCGCGCGCCCGCCCGCGCGCCGCGAGCGAAGGCCCCGGCGGCGCCGAAGCCTGCCCGCCCGCGCGTCGCGCTGGTCGTGAAGCGATCGGCGTTCCGCGCGTGGATCGAGGAGCGCCGCGACGCGCGCATGCGCAAGCTGCTCGCCGCGGGCGACCCGACGGTGGCCCGCGTCCGCGCCTCGCACGAGGAGCACGAGCGCACCGTGCGCGCCGTGACGCGCGCCCTGCGCAAGGTGCGCGCCGAGGTCCACGAGATCGGCGACCCGACCCGGCCCTTCGATCCGGGCGACGTCGACCTCGTGATCACCGTCGGCGGCGACGGCACGCTGCTCGCCACCTCGCACTCGATCGGCGACGCGCCGATCCTCGGCATCAACAGCGCGCCCTCGCACTCGGTCGGCTTCTTCTGCGGCGCGCGCGGCGCCGACGAGGTCGAGGACATCCTCGCCCGGGCGATCGCCGGCGAGCTGAAGCGCGCGGTCCTGACGCGCATGCAGGTCTCGATCAACGGCGCCGTCGTCGCCGCGCGCGTGCTGAACGACGCGCTCTTCTGCCATGCGTCGCCGGCGGCGACCTCGCGCTACATCCTCGAGCTCGGCGGCGTCGTCGAGGAGCAGAAATCGAGCGGCTTCTGGATCGGCCCCGCCGCGGGATCGACCGCCGCGCAGCGCTCGGCCGGCGGCCGCGTCCTGCCGCTGACCTCGCCGAAGCTCCAGCTCGTCGTGCGCGAGGCCTACGCGCCTCACGGCGAGCGCTACCGTGTGCAGCGCGCCCTCATCGCGCCCGGTGGCCGCCTCGTCGTGCGCAGCAAGATCCACGACGCGAAGATCTTCGTCGACGGCCCGGGCGAGGTCGTCGACGTCCACTTCGGCGACGTCGTCGAGCTCACGCAGGCCGCGCAACCGCTCACGCTGCTAGGCATCTCCGCGAAGCGACGCTGGGGCTGAAGGTCCGCCGAGAAGCACGGAGGGATCAACCACAGAGGGCGCAGAGGGCGCAGAGGGCACAGAGAGTTTCATTGGATTTCCTCTGTGTACTCTGCGGTGGATTCTCTTTCCCTCTCGAGCCGGCCCCGCTCGATCCTGCCTAGAACGTCCCCGTCAGGCCGACCTGGCCCAGCCCGACCGTCGGCGTCACGGTCACGGCCTTGTCCGGGGCCTTCGCGCCGCCGCCCCACGGGCGCCAGAACAGGAACGTGACGCCCGCGGCCACCCCGACGCCCCCGACGATGAAGCCGATCGTCGAGACCGTGCCGTCCGTCTTCGACGTGTCGAGCGCGCTGTTGAAGTCGCTCTGGTAGCCGAGCGAGGTCTTGCTCGAGCAGTCGGGGTTGCGGACGCACTTCGAGTAGCCGGCCTTCGCGTCGTCGGCCTTGCCCTTCTCGCCGAGGGCCATGACGCCGAACGCTGCGCCGAGCGCGAGCCCGGCCGCGCCGACGCCGAAGCCGATCACGGCCGGCAGCACCGATCCCTTGCCCGACGAGGATCGGGCCGTCGACGGGTCGACGACGACGGCGCTCGCGTCCTTCTTCATCTCGAGCGTGAGCTTCGCGTGCGCGCCCTCGACGAGCGACACGCGCTGCTCCTCGCGCGAGAACCCCTCGGCCTCCGCGGCGACGACGTGCTCGCCCGGGTCGTACGGGAGCTCCGCGGAGGCGTCGACCTCCTTGCCGTCGATGAAGGTCTTGGGCGGCTTCTCGGGGCCCTGCACGACGAGCTGGATCCAGGGGATCTTGGGCTCGATCTCGTCGAGGAGCTTCTTCGCGGCGTCGCCCGCCTTCTTCGCGGCGGGCACGCCCTTGGCCGCGTCTTGCGCCGCGTGCAGGGCGCGGCTCGCGGCCACGAGCTTGCCCTGTTGCGCGAGCGCCCGTCCGAGCTCGACCTTCGTCGCCGGGCTCGGGTCGAGCTCGTCGGCGCGCTGGAGCGCGGTCTCCGCCTCGGCGAAGCGCTGGTTCTTCAGCGCCATCTGCCCGGTCGAGACGAGCTGCTTGGCCTCCTGCTTGTCGTTCGCCGCGGCTGCGGCCGCCGGCGCAGCGGCGAAGATCGCCGCAGCGAGGCCGATCGAGGCGAGGACGGCGCGCGCGCGCGGCGGCCGGAGGAGGGTCGACGACGAGGCGCCGAGCGCGCGCCCGCGCGTCGACCCGGGCTGCTTCTCCGAGGCGGACATGGCGCGATGCTAGCCGGGAAGCGGCACCTTGGCTCGGCCCGCGTGGCGCCGTCGCGCGCGGAATCGCCAAGGTGAGCGCAGGCCCCGCGGGACGCGCGCCCTCGGCACGAGCGCGCGGAATCCAGCGCGAAACGAGCTGGCGGTGCCGCGGACCTCGGGAGGGCGGGGATCGCCGAGCGAGCCGCGGCGGGAGCCCCGACGTCAGGCGGCGCCGATCGCCTCGACGTACGGCGCGTAGCTGCGGTCGCGGTCGGCGCGGATGTCCTCGACGCGGGCGACCAGCGCGCCGATCGGCCCGCTCGCCAGGCGCCGCCAGTTCTGGTGGGCATGGTCGCCGCGGTCGGAGGTCGGCAGCGAAGGCGTGCCGTCGGGCCGGATCATGGCCATCACCGTCCCGCCCTGCGCGAGCCCCTCCGGCACGAGCTGCACGAACGGGTCGGGCGCGCGCCGCAGCAGGCCGATCAGCCGGTCGGGGCTCGACGCGTCCCCTTCGAGCCCGGGGTGGAACGCCGCCAGGGTCGGCACGTCGTCGCCGCGCCTCGCTCGCTCGCGCCGCACGCGATCCCCGAACGCCGCCGCGAACCGCTCGAACGGCGCGGGCCCGAGCGCGATCAGCGGGAAGACGAGGTGCGCCACCGGCTCGCTCAGCGCGAGGGCGGTGGCGAGGGTGGCCTCGAGGTCCGGCTCGCGATCGAGCAGCACGCAGAACGCACCGAACGCGGCCTCGCCCTCGCCCGGCACGTCCGTGGCCCCGCGCGACGCGGCGCCGCCCGGCTTCACGTGCGGGCAGAGCGCGAACGCCGCCACGACCTCGCGGAGGTAACGGCCGTGGACCCGGTGCACCTCGCGCGCGAACGCCTCGGCGGCGGGGTGCGAGGCGAGCGACCCGTGGACGCGGAGGCCCGGCACGGGGCCGGGGGGGCGGGCCACGGCGGCGGTCAGTTGGCGCAGGAGGAGCCGACGCTCGTGGGCTGGTCGAGCTTCGCGATCGCACCCTCGAGGCCCTTCACGGCGCTGCGGAGCTGGTCGGTCGAGAGCCGGACCGTCACGCCGGACGCATTGAGGGTGACGTGGACGGTGCCGCAGGTGCAGCGGGTGACGCGGACGGCGTCGGTGGAGACCAGCTCGGAGTGCTGGCCGCAAGGCTTGGACGGCATGGGAGAGCACTGTAGCAGCGCACCCCCGATCGCGCGACGCCCGGTGGCAAGCGGCTTGCGTAGCCCCGCCCCGCGACCGCGCGGGCCGCCGCGCAGACCTATACGCGCGGCCAGTGTGGCGCGCCGATCGCGGCGCTCGTGAATCGCTCGCTCCGCCCGACAGGGAGTTTGCACGACTTCTGGCGTACACTCGTCCGACGGAGCGTTGGTCGTCCGCTTGCACCGAGACCGGGCCGGACGAGCCCCGCCCCGACCGGCCTTCCCCAAGGAGAGTCATCCATGCGTCCCGTGAAGCTTCTCTTCGCCGCCCTCGCGTTCGTCGTCCCCGCCCTCGCCGTCTCGACGCCCGCCGCCGCCGGCAGCCTCTCGGACTGCGGCAACATCAACGTGTCGGCCAGCGCCAAGTGCGAGCTCACCGCCTCCGGCGGCTGCGAGGTCGCCTGCACCCCGGTCCACTTCGCCGCCCAGTGCGACGCCAAGTGTACGGGTAGCGCTTCGGTCAGCTGCACCGGTAGCTGCCAGGCCAGCTGTGAGGGCTCCTGCACCCCGGGCAGCTTCGACTGCTCGGCGTATTGCGAGGGCGACTGCGGCGGCAAGTGCGACGGCGAATGCGCCTCGTCCGGCGACCAGGCAAACTGCAAGGCGTCCTGCTCGGCGTCCTGCTCGGCGAAGTGCTCGGCGAGCTGCAACGTCAATCCGCCCGACTGCAAGGGCAAGTGCGAGGCGAGCTGCGGCGGCTCCTGCAAGGCGCAGGCGAACGTGTCGTGCTCGGCGTCGTGCTCGGCCGAGCTCCAGGGCGGCTGCTCCGCGCAGTGCACGCAGCCGAAGGGCGCGCTCTTCTGCGACGGCCAGTACGTCGACTCCGGCAACAACCTCCAGAACTGCCTCGACTACCTCGGCAGCATCGGCGTCACCGTGACGGCGAGCGGCAGCGCGTCGTGCTCGGGCAGCGGGTGCAAGGCCGAGGGCGAGGCCGGCGTGTCGTGCGCCATGCAGCCGGGCGGCACGGCGTTCGACGGCACGGCGCTCGCGATGCTCGCGGCGTCGGCGGGCCTCGTCGCGGCGCGGCGTCGTCGCGCGCGGCGCGCCTGAGATCGAGCGCGCGCCCGCGACGGTAGCGAGCGACGAAACCGACGGGGCGGCCCCGGCACCGGAAGGTGCTCGGGGCCGTCGCGCGTTGTAGAGTCCGTCGCCGCGCATGAGCTCCCCTCGCACCCGCTCGGACGCCACCTGCCTCCGGCCGCGCGCGTCGCGGGGCGGCGGCCTCGTGGTCGCGGTCCTCGCGTCGCTGGCGGGCGCGGGCTGCGAGTCGCAGCGCCCGGCGCGGTTCGACGCGGAGTCGCTCGGGCAGGCGCTCACCGCCGCGGACGCGGGCGGCGAGCAGCCCGCCCCCAGCGCGAGCGCCGCGCCGAGGGCGAGCTCGACCGCGGTCGCGGCGTCGCCGATCGCCGCCCCGATCGCGCCCCCGACGCCGGCGCCGAAGAGCCCGAGGGTCGCGCTCAAGCCGGGCGGGCGCGACGCCGTCCGGGGCGACGCGGGCCTCGTGACGAGCGTCGAGCCGAACGCGACCAAGGCGGGGATCGAGGTCCTGCGGCGCGGAGGCAACGCGGTCGACGCGGCCGTCGCGGTCGCGTTCGCGCTCGCCGTGACCCACCCGAGCGCCGGCAACCTCGGCGGCGGCGGGTTCATGATCGTGCGGCTCGCGAGCGGCGAAGCCCACGCGATCGACTTCCGCGAGACCGCGCCCGCGGCGGCCACGCCCGACGCCCTGCGCGCGATGGTGGCGGCGGGCGGGCTCGGCTGGGCCTCGGCGCCCGTGCCCGGGTCGGTCGCGGGGCTCGCGTACGCCCGCGACCACTACGGCACGAAGCCGCTCGCCGAGCTCGTCGCGCCCGCGGCAGACCTCGCTCGCCGCGGCCACCACCTCGGCCCGCGGCAGGGGTCGGTCCTCGGCTGGAGCTGGGCGAAGCTCTCGGCCGACCCGGCCGCGCGCGCCGTGTTCGGCCACGACGGCCGACCGCTCGCCGAGGGCGACCTCGTCAAGCAGCCCGACCTCGCCCGCACGCTCGACGCGATCGCCCGCGACGGCGCGCGCGGCTTCTACGAGGGCGCGGTGGCTGCGCGGATCGACCAGGAGATGCGCGCCCACGGAGGCCTCGTGCGCGCCGAGGACCTCGCGGCGTATCGGGCGAAGGATCGCGAGCCGCTGCGCTTCGCGTACCGGGATCTCGTCGTCGAGACGATGCCGCCGCCGTCGATGGGCGGCATCGCGCTCGCGGAGATCCTGCTCGCGCTCGACCGACAGCGCGCCTGGGAGGCGCCGGCGGACTCGGGGCTCGCGCTGCACCTGCTGCTCGAGGCGTCACGGCGCGCGTACGCGGATCGGCGATCGGTCGGGGCCGACCCGGATTTTCAGCCGGCGGACGCGACGCGCGCGCTCCTCGCGCACCTCACCGACGGCGCGTGGCTCGAGGCGCGCAAGCCGACGATCGACCGCGCCCACGCGACGCCGTCGGCGGACCTGCTCCTCGCGCGGGGCGAGGCCGCGGCGAGCGCGACGACGGCGGCCGAGTCGCCGCAGACGACCCACTTTTCGGTCGTCGACGCGATCGGCAACGCGGTCTCGTGCACGACGACGCTGTCGGCCTCGTTCGGGTCGAAGGTCATGGTGCCGGGCACGGGCGTGCTGTTCTCGAACGCCCTCGCGGGCTTCACCGACGGTGGGCCGAACGCGGTCGCGAGCGGCAAGCGCATGGCGAGCTCGATGACGCCCACGGTGGCGAGCCAGGACGGCAAGCTCGTGCTGGTGCTCGGGTCGCCGGGCGGCGACACGATCCCGAACACGGTCGCGCAGGTCCTTCGCAACGCGGTCGACTGGGGCCTGCCGATCGACCAGGCGGTCGCCCACGGGCGCGTGCACCACCAGTTTCTGCCCGATCGCGTGCGCGTCGAGAAGCGCAGCCCGCCCGCCAAGGCCGCGCTCGCGGCGCTCGTGGCGCTCGGCCACTCCATCGCGCCCGAGGGCATGCCGATCGGCCACGCGAACAGCATCCTCGTCGATGCGGCGAGCGGCATGGCCTACGGCGTCGCGGACGCGCGCGAGGGCGGCAAGGCCGAGGGCCTCCTGCGCGACGGCGAGAAGCCGAAGAAGCGCAAGCGGGGGCGGTAGGCGCCGCCCGCTAGCCGAGGTGATCGGCGAGGAACGCCCGCGTGAGGGCCCACGCCTGCCTGGCCGCGACTGGGTGGTAGCTCGCGCGCGCGTCGCAGTGGAAGCCGTGGTCGGCGGCGCCGAAGGTGACGTCGACGTAGGGCTTGTGCGCCGCGATCAAGAGGTCGGCGGCCGCGCGGCGCTGGGCCGCGTCGATGTGCTTGTCGAGGCCGCCCCAGAACATCAGCACGGGGCCGCTCTGCGAGGGCGCGAGGTCGGCGAGGCCGGGGAGGCCCGCGCCGTAGTACGAGATCGCGCACGCGAGCGGCAGGGTGCCGTTGGCGACGAACGCCTGCCGACCGCCCATGCAGAAGCCGACGGCGGCGACCTTCGCGTCGGCGCCGAGATCGGCGGCGAGGTACGCGTGCGACGCGCGCAGATCGGCGCGGATCTGGGGCTGCGTGAGCGCGTTCGCGCGGGCGAGGCAGGGGGCGAGGTCGGCGTAGCCGGACTCGAACCACGCGCCGCCGCGGTGGAAGAGATCGGGCGCGACCGCGAGGTACCCCTCGCGCGCGAAGCGCTCGGTGACGTCGCGGATGTGCGTGTTCACGCCGAAGATCTCCTGCAGGACGAGGAGGCCGCCGCGCGGCGTGCCGGCGGGGCGCGCGACGTGGATGCCGAGCTCGGTGCCGTCGTCGACGGCGAGGGTGCGCTTCTCGGTGCGGATCGAGGGCTCGCTCATGGGAGGGCGAGCGTAGCAGCGCCCGGGCGCCCGGCCCGTGGCAGGCCTCCCGGCGCGGGCCGCCCGTCCCTTGACGCACCCCGGGCGTTCTCCCAGCGTGCGGCGCGATGATCCCCCGCTACAGCCCGCCGGACCTCACCGCCTTGTGGTCGCCCGCCGCCCGCTACGCCACGTGGCTCGAGGTCGAGCTGGCCGCGTGCGACGCGATGGAGACCGAGGGCCTCGTGCCCGCCGGCACGGCCGCGACGCTGCGCGCGAAGGACGTGAAGATCGACCCGGAACGCATCGACGCGATCGAGCAGACCACCAAGCACGACGTCATCGCGTTCCTCACGCACGTCGAGGAGATCGCGGGCGCCGAGGCGCGGTGGCTGCACCGGGGCATGACCTCGAGCGACGTGCTCGACACGAGCCTCGCCTTGCAGCTCGTGCGTGCGACCGATCGCCTGCTCTCGCGCACGGACGCGCTCGTCATCGCGCTCGCGCGGCGCGCCGACGAGCACCGCGCGACGCCGATGATCGGCCGCAGCCACGGCATCCACGCCGAGCCGATCACGTTCGGCGTCGCGATCGCCGGGCACCTCGCCGAGGTGAAGCGCGGCCGGGCGCGCCTGCGGGCCGCGCGCGCCGAGATCGCCGTCGGCAAGATCGCCGGCGCGGTCGGCACCTACGCGCACCTCTCGCCCGCGATCGAGGCCCGCGCGCTCGGTGCGCTCGGCCTCGCGGCCGAGACGGTCTCCACGCAGGTCGTCGCGCGCGACCGGCACGCTGCGTTCTTCGCGGCGCTTGCGCTCGTCGCGGCCGGCATCGAGCGGCTCGCGACGAACGTGCGGCACTGGCAGCGCACCGAGGTCGCCGAGGCCGAGGAGCGCTTCACCAAGGGGCAGAAGGGATCGAGCGCGATGCCCCACAAGCGCAACCCCATCGTGAGCGAGAACCTCTGCGGCCTCGCGCGCGTCGTGCGCGCGATGGTGGCGCCCGCCCTCGAGGACGTGGCCCTCTGGCACGAGCGCGACATCTCGCACTCCTCGGTCGAGCGCATCATCGCCCCCGACGCGACCATCGCGCTCGGCTACATGCTCGACCGCGCGACCGCGCTCGTCGACGGCCTCGTGGTCTACCCCGACCGCCTGCGTCGGAACCTCGACCGCACGGGTGAGCTCTTCTTCAGCGAGGCGGTGATGCTCGAGCTCGTCGCGCGCGGGCGGCCCCGGCAGAAGGCCTACGAGGCGGTACAGCGCTGCGCCATGAAGGCCCTCGGCGGCGAGGGGAGCTTCCAGGGCCTGCTCGGCGAGGACGCGGAGATCGCGGGGCTGATCACGAAGGACGATCTCGCGCGCTGCTTCGACCTCGACCACGCGCTGCGGCACGCGGGCGGGATCGTCGACCGCGCGCTCGCCGCGGATTGACGACGCGCCGCGAGGCCAACGCGCCGATCCCGGGTCGGGGGGCGCGTCCGGGCCATGGTCCTTGGCGACCCCCGCGTCGAGTCGGCGAAGCGCAGCTCGGGTCCGCGACCGGGGGGGTGGGCGAGATGGACCGCGTGAGCAAGGCGGCAGCAGGGCGAGCCAAGTGACAACCAGGTCGGCCACGACCCGCGTCTTCGTCTATGGGACTCTCCTGCGTGGCGAGGCGAATCATCGTATTCTCGCGTGCAGTGAGCTCGTCGGCCCCGCAGCCACGCCGCCCGTGTTCACCCTGGTGGACCTCGGGGCGTACCCTGCGCTGCTCACCGGTGGCCGTCACGTCGTTCGCGGCGAGGTCTACGCGGTCAGCGTCGCCACCCTCGCAGCCCTCGATCGCCTCGAAGGCCATCCCACGCACTATACGCGCACGCGCGTCTCGCTCGCCGGCGGGACGACCGCCGACGCATACCTCATGTCCGCGTCGGCCGGGCGAGCCTATCCTCAGATAACTTCCGGCGACTGGCGCGCCCACCGCCGCTCCACCAGGCCCGAAGACCGCGGCTGACCCCAGGGATTCGACTCTGCACTCACGAGTGCCTTGCACCACGACGACCCTCTCCCGCGTATTGCAGCACATGGTCGAGTCCGGAGAGGATCGGCGCGTGCGGCCGACGTGAAGAAGGCGAAGCAGGTGCTGGCGGAGTACCACTCGGACGACAAGCGCCACGACGTGTGGAACGCCTCAGACCTCCTCGGCGGCGACCCGCCACCGCGTCAGGCGCGCGCTGAGGACGACGACGTACCCGGCGTAGGCCGGGTCGAAGCTCCGCATCGACCCGGGGACGTCGTCCGTCGCCTGCGCGTGGAGGAGCGCCCTCCGCCGATCCGTACTAGCGTGCGCCCGCGAAGGGTCGCGCGGCCTGCGGCCGCCTCAGCGCGACGAGGAGCTTTCCCATGATCGTCGGTGTGATCGGCTCGGGTTCCATCGGTCCCGACCTCGCGTACGGTTTCGTCACGGCGCTCGCGGGCGATCCGGCGAGCAAGGTCTTCCTGGTCGACGTGCGCAAGGAGGCGCTCGACGCCGGCGTCGCGCGCATCCGGGGCTACGTGAAGAAGGCGCTCGCGCGCGGCAAGATCTCGCCGAAGGCCGCGGCCGGCGTCGAGGCCACGCTCGTCCCGACGCTCGCGCTCTCGGACCTCGCCGGATGCGAGTACGTGATCGAGGCCGCGACCGAGCACCTCCCGACCAAGCGGGCCATCCTGCGCGACCTCGAGGCCGTCGTCGGCCCCGCCTGCCTCATCGGCTTCGCCACCTCGGGCCTGCCGCGCCGGATCATCGCCAGCGAGGCGAAGCACCCCGAGCGCTGCTTCGTGAACCACCCGTTTTACCCCGCGTGGCGCACCCTCCCGATCGAGGTCGTCGCGTCGGGTGACGCGGCCCTCGGCGCGCGCATGCTCGCGACCCTGCGAACGCTCGGCAAGGTGCCGATCGAGACCGCCGACGTGGAGTGCTTCGCGGCCGACGACGTCTTCTGCAACTACATCAGCGAGGCCGCGCGCCTCGTCGCCGAGGGCCTCGCGACGCCCGCGCAGGTCGACCGGGCCGTGAACGACGCGGTCGGCGGCGGCGGTCCGTTCAACGTCATGGATCTCACGGTCGGCAACAAGCTGGTCGTGCACTGCCAGGAGCTGATGACGGGCTCGAAGACCGGCACGCCGTGGTTCGCGCCGCCGGCGATCCTCGCGACCCAGGGCAACACCCGCTGGCACGACCCCGCGAAGCCCGCGGACGCCATCGCGAGCCCGGAGCTCACGAAGGAGATCACCGACCGCATGCTCGCCGTGCTGCTCGGGCGCGCCTTCGCCGTGCTCGACGACGGCACCTGCGAGGCCTCCGACCTCGACTGGCTCCTGCGCATGTCGCTCGGCTTCTCGAAGGGCACGATCGAGCTCGCCGAGTCGCTCGGCGTCGATCGGGTCCACGCGCTCGTCACGGCCCACGCCGCGCGCTTCCCGGGCTTCCCGGTGCCTCCGTCGATCGCCGCGAAGAAGCCGATCCGCCTGCTGCGCGATCTGCGCGTCGAGCGCGACGGCGCGATCGCGGTCGTGCGCGTCTTCCGCCCGGAGGTGCGTAACGCCCTCTGCGCGCGCACGCTCGGCGAGATCGAGGCCGCGGTGGCCGATCTCGAGGCCGACGCGAGCGTGAAGGGCATCGTGATCACCTCGACCGACGGCGCGTTCGCCGGCGCCGACATCAACGAGCTGGCCGCGCTCTCGGACCCGGAGGCCTGCGCGGCGGTCTGCCGGCGCGGCCACGCGATCCTCGCCGCGATCGCGGCCTGCACGAAGCCCGTCGTCGCCGCCGTGGACGGCCCGGTGCTGGGCGGCGGCGCGGAGCTGTCCATGGCGTGCCACGCGCGCGTCGTCGGCACGAAGCTCCTCCTCGGCCAGCCCGAGGTCGATCTCGGCATCCTCCCCGGCTACGGCGGCACGCAGCGCCTGCCGCGCCTCATCGGCCTCGAGGCCGCGCTGCCCGTGCTGCGCGCCGGCAAGACGATCGACGCCTCCGCCGCGTGCAAGCTCGGCTGGGCGACCGGCAAGCCCGAGGCCGACGTCGTCGCCGCCGCGAAGGCGCTGATTGGCAATCACCTCGAGGGCAGGGTCGCGCTCGCGCCCGTCGACCCGAAGGCGATGGCCGTCCCGGCCGAGCTGCCCGCGGTGGACCTCGGCCACCGATCGCTCGCCATCGACGCCATCCTCGTCGACGTGATCCGGACGGGCCTCGCCCTGCCGCTCGCCGAGGGGCTCGAGCGCGAGGCGCTCGGCTTCGCCCGGTGCAAGCGCACCGTCGACATGGACCTCGGCATGAAGAACTTCATGGCGAACGGGCCCCGCGTCCCGGCCGCCTTCCTCCACGAGTGACCGGCACGAGAGCGACGAGCAACCCCGCCATGAACACCCACGATCCCATCGTCATCCTCGAGGGCGCGCGCCGCCTTCCCCGCGCCGACATCCTCATCGACAACAAGAAGCCGGGCCTGTTCTCGCGCTTCTCCACCACGCAGCTCGGCGGCCTGGCCATCCAGGCCACGCTCGAGCACACGAAGGTCGACAAGGCGCTGATTGGCCACGTCGTGATGGGCATGGCCCAGCACAGCCACCGCGACTCGATCTACGGCGCCCAGGGCATGCGCGCGCGCGGAGGGCTCCCGAACGACGTCCCCGCGCTCACGGTCGCGCGCATCTGCGGCAGCGGCGCCGAGGCCATCGCGGTCGCGGCCGAGATGCTGCTCGCCGGCCTGCGCCACGACGAGCGCCGCCCGTTCTACGTCGCCGGAGGCGCCGAGAGCATGCAGTACCCCTTCAGCCTCTACGGCTACCGCGGCAAGCCCGTCGGCGCGACGACGCAGAAGTACGGCCCCATCGACCCGAAGCAGCTCCCCGCGGGGACCCAGCTGCAGGACCTGCTCCTGATGAGCCTCTACGATCCGTCGGCGAAGATGGCCATGGCCAACACGGCCGAGGAGCTCGCGCGCCGGTACGGGATCACGCGCGAGGCGTGCGACGCATTCGGCTTCCGATCGCAGAAGCTCGCGAAGGCGACGCGCGACGCCGGCCACTTCGACCTCGAGACGGCGCCGGTCGTCGTCGAAGACGATCGGCACCTGCCGACGACGGTGAAGCACGACACGCACATCCTCGAGGAGCCGAGCCTCGACGCGATGGGCCGCCTGCGCGCGGCCTTCGAGCCGGGCGGCGTCATCACGGCGGGCAACGCGAGCGCGGTCGTCGACGGCGCCGGCGCGATGGTGCTCGGCCGCGAGAGCGACGCGAAGAGGCACGGCTACGCGCCGCTCGCGCGCGTGGTCGGCTTCGGCGTCGCCGCGTGCGACCCGCAGATCATGGGCTGGGGCCCGGTGCCCGCGACCAGGAAGGCCCTCGAAAGCGCCGGGATCCAGGGCAGCGCCATCGACCACGTCGAGCTCAACGAGGCCTTCGCCCCGCAGGCGCTCGCGTGCATCCGCGACTTCGAGGCGATGGGCATCGACCCGGAGAAGGTCAACCCGCAGGGCGGCGCCATCGCCGTCGGCCACCCGCTCGGGGCGACCGGCGCGATCCTCACGGTGTCGTGCGCGCACGCGCTGCGCAGGAAGGGCGAGCGCTACGGCCTCGTCACGATGTGCATCGGCGGCGGGCAGGGGATCACGCTGGTCCTCGAGCGCGTGGGCTGAGGTAGAGAGAGGCGGCCAGCCGGGCGTCCGCGGCGCGAGGGACCGAGGAGGCGGCGCGGACGCGCGCGTCGGGCGCGCCGCCGGCCGGTCGATGGGAGCGCGCGTGCGGCGGGCGTCCGCGTTGGCAGCGCCGGCGTGCGCGCTATCCTTGGAGGCGATGGCACTCCCCGTACCCACGGTCACGATCGAGGAGTACGTCGCCGCGGAGAACGCGAGCGACGTGCGGCACGAGCTCATCCACGGCGTGATCGTCGCCATGTCGGGCGGCAGCGAGCGGCACAGCCTGCTCGGCGGCGCCGTCCTCGCCGAGCTGCGTGCCCGGCTGCGCAAGGGCCCGTGCCGCACGTACACGGGCGATCAGCGCATCTTCGTCCCCGCGACCGGCCTCGTCGCCTATCCGGACGTGTCGGTCGTCTGCGGCCCGTCCGAGAAGGCCCCGAAGGACGCCTACGCGCTCACCAACCCGAGCGTCCTCGTCGAGGTCCTCTCGCCGATCACGGCCGCCTTCGACCGCGGCGCGAAGTGGCAGCACTACCAGCGCCTCGCGTCGCTCCGCGCCTACGTGCTCGTCGAACAGGACGCGCCGCGCGTCGAGGTGTACGTGCGCGACGAGGATCGCTGGATCTACACGGTGTACGAGGGGCTCGAGGCCTCCGCGGCGGTCGCGCCGCTCGGCGTCGCGCTGCCGCTCGCCGATCTCTACGAGGGCCTCCCGCCGGTCGAGGCGCCGCCGGCGGCGTAGCGGGTGGGCGCGGCGTCGAGGGCACGGCGACGAGTCGAGGGGTCTCGACGAGCGCTGCGCGGCGCCCCCCAGCCTCCTTCGGCGTCGGCCCCGATCGCCCCTCGATTCAGGACTTCATCGTCCCGGCGACGTCGCGCGCCCGCTCCGCGTCGGTCGATCGGTCCAGCGTGCCGAAGTCCCGGGCGCCGAGGATCCGCCATCGCTTCGCGCTCACGCGCTCGAGGCGGCCGTGCGCGGTCACCTGCTTGGAGTCGCGGTGCGCGTCGCACGCGATCGCGTAGTCGTCTTGCGACAGATGGAGATGCGCCGCCATGCGGCGCCCCTGCTCCGTGAACTGGAGAACCGCGACTCGCTCCTCCGAGCCCTCTCGGTACAGGCGGACGATCTGGCCGACGAAGTCCCGCTCGATGGCGCCGCTCGGGACGCGCAGCGCCTGGGCCGTCGCGTCCAGGAGCTCGAAGCCCTTCGCTTCGACGCGCACGCGCTCCGGTAGCCCATCCGGCGCGGGTAGCCGCTTGCTCCAATGCGCCGACACCTCGATCGCGAGGTCCGTGCCCGGCGTCTTGAGCGCGAGGAGCGCCTCGCACATGTTCGCGTTCAAGCCGGTCTCGTAGCTCTCGACGAGCGCGCCGGGCTCGCCGTCGAGCACGGCTCGCTCCAGCGCAGCCAGGCCCCGCATGATGCGGGTCGCGACTCGCCGCGACAGCGGAGAGGAGCCCGGCAGCGGCTGCTGACCCATCGAAGGCGCGATCGCACACTCGATGGGGACCACGAAGCTGCCCACTTGCGTCTGCCCCATCCGCCAGGCGAGCGCGTGTTCGGTGCCGATCTTCGTCGCCTTCGCGAAGAAGGGGCGCGGGTCCTCCTCCGCGCACGCGGCGGCGACGACGAGCTCCCGCAGGCTCCCCAGCAGCGTCGAGGCGAACGGCAGCGGGATGGACCCGGCGCCGGCCGCGTTCGACACGACGCGCGCGAGCAGTCGGTCCGCCCCCGGGTTGCGCAGGTCGACGGCGATCTCCTCCTCGGAGCGCCGCTCGATGACGGATAGCGTCCGCAAGAGCTCGCCGAGCCGCAGCCGGTAGTCCCGGCTCGCCTCATCGCGTGGCAGCACCACCGTGATGGGCTCGCCCTCGTCGTCCTGGGGACCGTCGAAGACGACGAGATCGGTCCGCGGGAACGCCGCGCGCCGCGTCCAGCCGGAGCCAGCCAGGTAGGCCGTCACGTTCGGAAGCTCGATGCTGTCGAGGAACTTCGGGTCGACGCGAGCGTTCACGGGAGGTCTCCCTTCTGAACTCGTCTCATGAGCGTCGCCAGCGCGCCGACGTCGAAGCGCTGGGTGGTGGGGATGCGCACCCGCTGGGTCGCGTCGTTGTCGGTCGGCTTCTGACCGCGGAATGATACCCACCATGCGCACCGCCTGAGCACCAGCGCCTCGTCCGAGACCGTCAGCCACTCGGTCTTGTCGGTCGGCAGCGCGAGCAGGATCAGGATGCGCGGCCCCCCGTCCGTGTCGGTGAGGTCTCGGTGCGTCTTTGCCTCGAGATCGTAGACGACCTGGTCGCCGTCGATCTCCGGACGCTGCGAGGCCTTCGCCTGGAAGTCGAGGGGGAAGCCGCTCTCGACGAGTCGCCCATCCCGCGACTTCACGGGGAGGAACGTGCCGTCGATCCCGTAGTCGAACTCGCGGACCGAGACGTTGAACCCCGCCCGGTGCGCGATCGCGCGGATGTACGCGTGGCTGAGCCCCTCCTTGATGTGGTTCTCGGTCAGCATCAGCACTCCGCGAAGGTATACCTCGCCACGAGCCCCGCGACGCTCTGGGCCGCGTCGATCGCGTCGTGCGGCACGAGCAGGTACGTCCAGCGCTTGCCCCCGAACGCGAGCTCGTGCGCGGACGCGTGCTTGCACCACGTCACGGCGGCGCGCGCCTTCTCGACCACCTCGACATCGGCGAGGTCCGACGCGCGCTTGACCTCGATCATCAGCTTCCGGTCCTTCGTCTCCGCGACGAAGTCCGGCTCGTAGGCCGAGCCCTTCGCGTAGTCGATGCGAAACACGTTCGACGCGGGCTTCATCCACTTGAGGACGTCGGTGTCGTTCTCCAGCACCACCGCCATCCGGCGCTCCGGCTCCACGTCGAACCGCTGGTACGGGTAGACGCACTTCTTGAAGCCGAAGAACAGCGTCGAGCGCATCTCGCTGCGATCGGCGAGCGGCTCGCGGAAGCTGCGCGGTCGGGAGCCGGCGGGCGTCTTGTAGGAGACGGGCCGCGGCACGTCGAAGCCCTGGTGGACGCGCGCCTCGAACTCCGTCGCGCGCTGCCAGAAGTGCGGTTGCATCTGCGCGTGGATCAGCGCGGCGATGCTCCGCTGGTGGAACTTCACGACGTTCAGCACCTGGTCGTTGTCGCCGAGGCGGGCCAAGAGGTGCGCGACCGATTGCGAGGCGAGCTTGTTCAGGAGCTCCGCCGTCGTCTCGTACGCGATGTCGTCGTAGTCGACGAGGCCGCGCAGGACGTAGTCCTCGGGCCGGTTCTCGTCGGGCCCGAGGTCCGCGACGCCGATCGTCTCGTCTGCACCCCCGTGCAAGAGATCGCGGCGGCGGATCCGCTGCTCCATCGGCTCGTACGCGAGGTTCGTGCAGTCGAGGTCGAAGTCGGCGTAGCCGCTCGTCACCTCGCCCTTCGGCGACACGACGATGCGCGGTACGCCGATGGTGAGCCTCACGAACTGCTCGGTGACGTCGCGGACGTGGTCCGCCAGCCCCGGGAGCACCGCCTGCCCCGGTGGCAAGTGCGCCGCCGTCGCCTCGCGAATCGCGGTCTGCGCCGTGGCGCCGAGCAGCGCCTGCGCCGTCGGGTAGGCGGTCGGGTTGCGCGTCGCCTCGGTGATCGCCGCCGTCACGGCGCGCCCGATCTGCGCCTGCTCCGCCGTCGCCTGCGGCGTGGCCTGCGGCGCGGCGGTCGCGACCTCCTTCACGTCGACGGGCTTGGCGCCGGGCGCCTCGTCCACCAACGTCACCGCGTCGCCCTGCGCGAACGTGCACGTCGACAGCTGAGCGACGGGCGGCACGACCACCGTCGCGACGCCCGGCTCGTCGTCGACGATCACGGTCTTGAAGCGCTGCTTCAGCGGCGAGTCGGGCTTGTTGGCCTCGTCGATGATCTCCTGGAACTTGTCGTGGGCGACGATCGTCAGCCGATCGACGGCCGTGACGCCGACGCGCTTGCCGTACGGCAGGCGCAGGCCGCGGCCGATCGACTGCTCGATGAGCGTCCGCGTGTTGGCCGCGCGGAGCGGGACGATCGTGTAGAGGTTCGTGACGTCCCAGCCCTCCTTCAGCATGTTCACGTGGATGACGATCTCGGTCGGCTCGTCGCGGCGCTCGACCGCGAGCAGGCGCTGGACCGTCTCGTCCTTCTCCTCGCCTTGCTGGCCGGAGTGCACGGTGATCACCTTGCCCGCATAGCGGCCGCCGCAGAACTCCGCGCTCTCGACGAGGGTTTGCAGGGACTTGGCGTGCTCGACCTCGCGCGCGATGACGAGCATGAACGGCTTCACGATCGGCGCGCCCGCGTTGCGGGCGTACACCTCGAGCTCGACCTTCACCGTCTCGTGCAAGCGCACGCCGTCCTCGAGCTTGAGCCGCTCGAGCCGCTCCGGCTGGCCCGCGTAGTCGGCGAGCTGGAAGTCCTTGCGCGTCGCGACGGCCGGCTCCTTGACGAACCCGTCGTCGATCGCCTCGGCGAGGCTGTAGGCGTACGCGACGTTCTTGAACGGCACGGCCTCGCGCCCCGTCTCGATCTGCGGCGTCGCCGTCAGCTCGAGGCCGAGCACGGGCTTGAGCTCGTTCAAGACGCGGACGCCGGCGGCCGCGCGGTAGCGGTGCGACTCGTCCATCAGGAGCACGAGGTCGTCGAGACCGGCGAGGTAGTCGAAGTAGCTCTGCCCGATGTACTCCGAGAGGCGCTTGATGCGTGGCGCCTTGCCCCCGCGCACCTCGGCGTTGAGCTTCGAGATGTTGAAGACGTTGATGTGCACCGTCTCGTCGTACAGGCCGAGCTGCCCCTTCTGGCCCTCGACCTGCCGCACGACGCGCTGGTTCTCGTAGTTGTCGCCGGTGATGACGAGCGGCGGGCGCGTCGCGAAGTCGGCGAGGCCCTGGAAGACGTACTTCGGCGTGCCCGGCGTGAAGTCGGCGATGAGTTTGTCGTAGATGGTGAGGCTCGGCGCCAGGACGAAGAAGTGGCGGATGCCCTTCTCCCTGAAGAGGTACGCGATGAACGCGCCCATCAGGCGCGTCTTGCCGACGCCGGTCGCGAGCGCGAAGCAGAGCGAGGCGAAGTCGCGCTCGAACGACTGCACGGAGGGGTGGCGCGCCTGGATCGTCGCCAGCGCGGCGGCGACGTCGGCGTCCTTCGCGAGCGGGATCGCGTCGGCGACCCACGCGAGGAGGTCGAGGGCGGCCGACTGCGGCGGGCGGAGGCTCAGGCGCTGCGCGATGCTCGAAGCGGCGCGGTTCATCGGTCACCCTCCTTGCCGCCGCCGAAGAGGGGCAGGCTCTGCGCGGGCAGCCTCGGCTTGGGGCGCTTCGCTGGCGGTGGCGCGGCGGCGCCCTTCGCGGGCGCGGCGGCGGGCTCCGGCGCGGCCTCCTCGTGCTCGGGGTCGAGCCGCCCGACCGAGAGGCTGTAGTCGTCGCGCCCCCACTCGCAGCGATTCAGGACCGCGTTCGGGATCTTCTTCAGCGTGAGGTTCGGGAACGCGTCGGCCTTCGCTCGGAATGCGCCGCAGCAGACGAGGAGCGATCGGTCCGGGCCCACCTCCTCCGAGAGCGCGACCAGCTGCTCGCGCGTCAGCGTCTGGGTCGTGACGTAGATGGAGTCGCGCTCCGTCGAGCGGCCGTGCTGCCAGTAGACCGTGGCGCTCGGCTCGTACCGGAAGCCCTCGTGCTTGCACATGGCCTCGGCGAGCATCGCGGGGTTGTACTGCTTGGAGACGACCCAGTTGCCCCAGGCGTCCTTCTCGAGGAGCGAGGGCGCCAGGCGGTAGTACCGGAAGCCGCCGCCACCCTTCCAATCGACCGCCTCGGTGACGCCGCCCGGGTCCTCGCCGTCGATGACCTTCTTCAGGCGCGGAACGATGTGCGTGTGGCAGTGCTCGCCGAGCTCGACCATGATCCAGCGGCGGCCCATCTTGTGGGCGACAGCGCCGGTGGTACCGGAGCCGGCGAAGGAGTCGAGGACGAGGTCGCCGGGCTGCGTCGCCAGATCGAGGACGCGCTTCAGCAGCTTCTCCGGCTTGGGCGTCGCAAAGGGATCCGCCTCGTTGAACGCCTTCACCTCGTCTCGGGCCTGGTGGTTATTGCCGGCGTCGCCGTGCAGCCAGACGGTTGGCGCTGGCGGCCCGGCAACCTTGAGCTGACCCAGAAACGTCTTTCTCGACGGTGCGGCCGTTCCGTCACTTCCGAACCAGATCTCGTCGTTCTTGTCCATTTCGCGCAGCGCGGCCTCGGGGAACCGCGGCGAAGTTCCGCGAGGCGGTGACCAAACAACGCCGTTCTTGAACCGGAAGGAGAACGCCTGCTCCTTCTCGGACCCACTCCGCTTCGCATACAGCGGAGTTGCCTTCCACGGTCCCTTCGCGTGGCCATCGGGGTTCCGGTATCGATCATCCATCTCAGCACTTCGCTCGAGACGGCGCGGCCGCCACGTGGCCTTGTCCAGCGCGTACACAAGCACGTGGTCGTGGTTCTCCGAGAGCCACTTCGCGTCATTGGCCACGGTGTATTTCTTCTGCCAGATGGCATTTGCGACGAAGTTCTCGCGGCCGAACACCTCGTCAGCCATCACCTTCAAGTAGTGAGCTTCGTTGTCATCGACGGTGATCCAGAGCGAACCGCTCGGGCTGAGCAGGCGACGCAGCAACTCGATCCGATCGCGCATCAGCGAGAGCCACAGCGAGTGCTCTACGCCGTCGTCGTAGTGAGCGAACGCAGAGCCCGTGTTGTACGGCGGATCGATGAAGATGCACTTCACCTTCCCGGTGAACTCCTGCTCCAGCGCCTTCAGCGCGAGCAGGTTGTCGCCGTGGATGAGCAGGTTGTCGAACCGGTCGCCGTCCGTCACCCGTCGCGCCGCGTGGTGGGACCGCTCCGGCTCCTCGATCAGGATCCTCGGCTCGAGCCGCGGCCGGTTCTCCTTGCCGATCCAGGTCAGCTCGAGCTTCGTGCGCGTCGTCGTCATGGTCGTCCTGCCGTTCAGGTGAGGGTGAAGCGGAGCGTGAGCACGTTCGTGCGCTCGACCTCGAGGCGGCGTGTCGCAGCCACGTCGGCCTCCTCGCTGGCAATCTCGACGGGCTCGCGCGCCCGAGCTACTTCCCCGGCACGAGGTCGGTCGAGGTCAGCAGTAGAAGCAGGAACAGCTTCCGTGTCGGATCCTTCGCCGACGCGGCGAGCTGCTCGAACCCGATGCGCGCGGTGCCGACGTGCGCGCGCGCCGTGTCGCGCGCCAGGCGGAACGCCGGGTCGTAGTCGGCCTGCATCCGCGCTCCATACAGGGAGACGAAGCACTCGGCGACGCGGCGAAGCTCGGGCGACGGCCGCTCACCGGCGCCGCCGAGCGAGCGCAGAAGGCGCGGCTGGGTGTCTCGCTGGTGCTCCCATTTCTTGTGCGCCTCGGCAGGCGCGTCGGCCGCGGGCCTCGGCGGCGGAGGCTTGGCGTCCGCCCAGCGCAGGATCTCCTCGCAGACCTTGCGCATCTTGCCGTGCTCGAACCAGCGCGCAGCCTGGTGGGCGACCGGGCTCGCGGGGTCGGCATGGATGTGCTCGATGAGCGCCGCCTGAATCAACGCGTGGAACAGCGCGTAGTAGGCCGTCGAGACCGCCCGCCGCAGCGCCGCCTGGCGAGGCTTCGTGCTGTCGAGCTTCGCGAGTTCGTTCGCGACCTCGAGCAAGCCGCGCGGATCGATCACGGCGACGGCTCCTCGTCGAGCGCGGCGACGTCCGACTCACCGATGATCGAGACGCTCGGCCAGACCGCGAGGCCGTGCTCGTCGAACGCGTGGCGCACGCCGTCGAGGATGTCGAGCATCAGCTCGGCCGCCCCCGGCGTCCGGGCGAGCTCGTCCTTCACCACGGCGAGCACCCCGAGCGTGCGCTCGCCGGTCGCGTCGACGCCAAGCACTGGGTCCAGGAACCGAATGGACTGGCCGGTCGCCTCGAACTGCTTGCGCACGTCCTCGAGCGCTTCCCTGACATCGTCAAGAGTGACGAAGCTGTCCGTCGGAGCTGCCATGCGGGGACGGTACCACGCCATGTCCCCGATGCGGCTCGTGCATGGAGGGAGAGCCGAGGCGACGACCGAGGCGGCGCGGTGCCCGAGCTCAGGTGAGGGTGAAGCGGAGTGTCAGCACGTTCTTGCGCTCGACCTTGCGGTCGCGTAGCTGCTCCTCGGTCTGCCGGATCAGCGCGTCGTGCTGCGCGCGGATCGTGTCCTGCTCCTCGAAGTAGCGGCGCTTCTTCTCCGTGTGCTGGTCCTGGAGCGTACGCAGGCGCCGCTCGGCGTCGAGCTTCTCGGCGAGGCTCTTGCCGCGCGCCTTCTCGCGCCGCACCTCGCCCATCGCCTTCTCGAGCGCCTTGATCTCGCGGTCGATGCCGAGGCGCAGATCGTCCTGCCGCGCTTCGAGCTTGTCGGCCTCCTCGACGAAGTGGGACTCGTTGCGCGTGTCGAGATCGTGCACGCGCTCCGCCTCCAGCGCGCCGCGGATCGCGTCGATGGCGGCGGGCGCGGTCGGCGCCGGGCCGCGCACGTCGGCGTCGAGGTCGAAGAGCCGCACGGCGACGTCGGGCGGCACCGGGGTGCCGTCATCCGTACACGCGGCGACGATGAGCGACTCCTCGCGTCGATCGAGCACGTCGGTGGCGAGACGTGTGACCTCGAGCCACCCGCTTTGCCCACGCATGTCGGCCAGCGCGCTCGCGTGCGGCGCGTACTGGAAGACGACCTCGTGGCGCTGGAGCAGGCGCCCGCGCGCTTGCTCGATGAGGTCGTGGCCGAGGCCCTCGCCGGGTCGGAAGAAGACGTGCCCCTCGAGCTCGGCGCGCTCCCACTGCAGCTGATGGCCGACCTCGTCGCCGCCGTCGCCCGGCAGGAAGAAGCACGGCTCCCCGTCCACGAAGCGAGCCTTGCCCTGAAGCTCGTGGCGCGCAAGCTCCAGGAGCACGCGTTGCACCTCGTCGAGCGACTCCCTCGCCTTGTCACGGTGGACCTTCAGCCGGTCGGTCACCTCCTGGTCGAAGTGGTCGAGGATCGCCTGCTTCGTGTCCGCCATGCGCGCGCGGATGACGTCGTCGAGCTCGCGCTGGAGCGCATCGAAGCCCGCCTGGATGTCCTCGGTCGTGCGGCAGTCCTGGAGGATCTCCGCGATGCGGCGCTCGAGGTCCACGCCGCTCTCGACGGCGCCGAGCACGTCGTCGCTCGCGCCGAAGACGCCCTCGAAGAG
>CAIVJW010000175.1 GCA_903906315.1 uncultured delta proteobacterium
CGCCGCAGCAGGCGCCGCCGGGCTTCGGGCCGCCTCCCGGCTACGGACCGCCGCAGCAACAGGACCCACCGGGCTTCGGGCCGCCCCCCGGCTACGGACCGCCGCAGCAGCAGGAGCCACCGGGCTTCGGGCCGCCTCCCGGCTACGGGCCGCCGCAGCAGCAGGAGCCCCCCCCGGGCTTCGGCCCGCCCCCTCCGCCTCCCGGCTACGGACCGCCGCCCGATCCCGGGCTGGGCGGCTACCCGCCGCCGCCGCCGCCGCCCTTCGGCGCCCCGCAACCGCCGCAGCAGATGGGGGGTGGCCCGCGCTGCGTGCAGGGGCACATGATCCCGCCTGGCGGCTCGTTTTGCATGGAAGGCGGTCACCCGATCGCTCTCGAGGGCATGCAGATCGGAGACGCGTTCGGGTCGACCGCGTTCGCACCTCCCGGCGCGCCGCTTCCGCCGACCGGCCCGATGCAGGGCTTCTCGCCCGAGCCGGAGCCCATGCGCCCGCCGCCGCGCGGACCCGGCGGACCGCCACCACCGCCGCCGCCCCCGCCTGCGATGCAGCAGCCCCCTGCCGCGCAGGCCGCGCAGGCGGTGGGACCGGAGGGGCGCCGCACGCTCGTCGGCTTCCTGGTCAGCTTCCAGGACGATCAACTCGGCAAGTTCTGGCCGCTCTACCAGGGCAAGAACGTCATTGGCCGAGCGGAAACGGGGCAGAAGGTCGACGTCGAGGTCGCTCACGGGACGACCTCGACGCGCCACGCCACGCTCGATTGCGACGGCGGTCGCATCGTGCTCACCGACCTTGGCTCGACGAACGGCACCTTCCACAACGAGGAGGCCATCGGCTTCCAAGGACGTCGCGACGTCCGGAACGGAGACAAGGTCCGTTTCGGCGGCTTCAGCGTCATCACGATCATCGTCTCGTCGTACACCTGACACGACGAGGCCCCGCGGGCGCGAGAGGCGCCCGGCCCGGGCGAGCCCTCGAGGCGCGCCCGGGCGAACCGAGGAGGACCCTCCGCATGACATCGCCCCGAGTCGCAGCGAAATCGCTCGCTCTCCTTCCCGCCTTGGCCGTGCTCACGGCGCTCGCGTTCGCCGCCCCCGTCGCGCAGGCAGCTCCGGAGGCCCACATCCTCCGAGTTGACCCGCGCGCGAGCCAGACCGACGGCGCGCCCGTGCTCACGACGGTCATCGAGCTCGTCCAGAACCGGCGCGTCTCCGACGTCGTCGGGCCCTGCATGGCCGAGTCGGGCGACCGCTACTACGACTGCGTCGGCCAGAAGCTCGACGCGACGCCGCTCTACCAGACCTTCGATTTCCCCGACAAGAACGCGATCCTGACGGTCACGGTCGACGGGACGGACACGCCGGCGCGCTTCGAGTCGAAGCAGCGCTGGTCCGAAGCCGCCGGTCAGCCTGGCGTCGGCACCGCGTGGCTCATCCTGGTCGATGCGGCGTCGTCGATGGGCTCTCGCTACGGCGAGGCGAAGGCGGTCGCGTCCCAGTTCGTCAACGCGATGGGCCCGCAGGACATCGTCGACGTGATGTTCTTCAACGACCGCGGCGTCGTGCAGGACACGCACTGGGTGGCGAGCAAGCAGCAGGCGTCCGGCGTCATCGCGAGCGCTGGCGGCCCCTACCCGACGCAGGGCCGCACGCGCCCGCTCGGCAACATCATCAAGCAGGCCGCGACCGACGCGTTCAAGGACCTCGGCAACGCCGGCGGACTGCAGCCGCCGCTCCACCAGGCGCTGGTCGTGCTGTCGAATGGCGTCGCCGGCGCAGACCCCACCTCGACCGCGGCGGGATCGCTGCTTCTGCGCGACTTCCTGACCAAGGGCAGGTTCCCGGAGGACAACCAGGTCCTGCCGAAGATGCCGGTGCCGGTCATCTCGATCTGGTTCCCCACCCGGCAGATCGAGGAGCTCGGCGCCAACGCGCGCGAGTTCATGGACAACCTGCCGAACCCCGAGATCGGCGGGTACTACAACATCGTTCGCGAGGGCGGGATCGGCCGCGCCCCGACGATCGTGAACGCGATCCGGGCGCGCTTCGCCAAGACGTACATCGTCAAGTGGCGGGTGTCGTGCATCGCGCCGAGCATCACGCAGACCTTCAAGCTGTTCTTCAGCAACACGAACCCGCCGATCGCCGGCGACGCCACGTTCCAGAACGTGCCAGTCGGCATCGATCCGACGACCTGGCCGCTCGACATCGACCGCGAGGCGACCGATCGCGCGGCGAAGAGCGACCCGATCTATCCGGGAGGGTCGGTGAAGGTCTTCGGCAACTTCTGCTGGGGCGGCAGCGCCCAGCGCGCCGAGCTCTACATGGTGCCCGCGAACCAGGCGGCCCCCGGGTCGCTGCAAGGCGGCAGCCTCGACGACGCCCGCAAGGCGCAGCAGACGCTGATCCAGTCCGGCATGCGCGGCAAGGCCACGAACGCGGGCGACAGCGTCGTCGAGTTCGACCTGCCGAGCAGCGAGAAGTGGCTCAGCGGAAAGGGCGACGCACAGACCGCGCGCCTCGTCCTGTACGACAACGCGGCGAAGCGCACGAGCGCGGTCACGGCCGACAAGATCCTCACGCTGCGCGCGCGAACCGCGCCTCCCCCCTGGCTCATCATCTTCGGCTCCACCTTCGGCGGGGTCGTGGTCGTGCTGCTCCTCGTGTCGGTCATCCGCGGCGGAGGCGGCAAGCAGCGCCGCGCCGCCGCTCCCGCCGCTCCGGCGCCCCGGCCGATCGTCGCGGGCGGCGGGCCGGGCTATGGCGCGCCGATGGGCGGGGCCATGGGGGGCGGCATGATGGGTCCCCCGGTGCATGCGTCGCGCGCGACGCTCACCAGCTCGGCCGGCATCTTCACGATCACGCCAGGCATGGAGATGGCCGCTGGGCGCGACGGCGCCGTGTGCCAGATCCTGCTCACCGAGCCGCGCGTGTCGGGCCGCCACGCCACCTTCAAGATCGAGGGCGGCCAGCTGCTCGTCCGCGACGAAGGCTCGAACAACGGCACCCAGCTCAACGGCCAGCGCCTGCCCGCGCAGCTGTGGACACCGGTGCCGCAGGGCGCCGTGCTGCGCTTCGGACCGGTCGACTTCAGCGTCCGCCTCGACTGACCGACAACCCAACCCATACCCCGCATGCAGCCCGTCGCAGGCCCCGCCGTCCGCCTCCGGATCGAGTTCGATCAGGCGAGCGATCCGGGCAGGGACCCGAACAAGCAGGTGAACGAGGACTCGTGCGGCTATGCCGAGACGAGGTTCGGGCACCTGTGCGTGCTGTGCGACGGGATGGGCGGCCATTACGGCGGCAAGGAGGCGAGCCGGCTCGCGATCGCCACCATCTTCGAGGTGTTCGAGCAGGCGCCGTACGGGATGGCGCCGGTCGACGCGCTCAAGGCCGCGCTCGAGGAAGCGGGCCGGCGCGTCTACCGCCTCGGAGGCCCGCCCGAAAACCGAACCCGCCCTGGCTCGACGGTGGTCGCCATGGTGCTTCACGACCGCGGGGTCGACGTCGCCCACGTCGGCGATAGCCGGGCCTACTGCATCCGATCGGGTCAGATCTACCCGCTCACGCGCGATCACTCGATGGTGCAGGGCATGATCGACGCGGGGCTGCTCTCCGAGGCGCAAGCCATGGGGCACCCCGACGCGAACAAGATCACGCGCGCGCTCGGGATGAAGCCGGAGGCCGAGGTCGAGGTGCGGCCGGAGCCGATGGAGCTGTTCGTGGGCGACGTCCTGCTCATGTCGAGCGACGGGCTGACCGATCTCGTGCTCCCCGCCGACATCCTCGGGACGGCCCGCCAGGCCTTCGCGGCCGGCGGGGTACCGAACGCATGCCGCGCCCTCGTGGCACTGGCGAACGACCGCGGCGGGCACGACAACATCACCGTGCAGATCGCGCGGGTGGTCGACGTGCCGAAGGTCCACACGACGATCCCCGAGGCGCCCGCGTCGAGCCACCGCGGCGCCGCAGCCGAAGCACCGCCGTCGATGCGACAGCCGGCGTGGGGCGTCGCGCCCGCTGTCCCGGAGGTGAGCTACGGGAGATCGGCACCCGTCGCGGGGTGGACGACGGGGCAGCAGGTCGCGATGTCGGCTCCGATCGCGGGCCAATCGCCGACCGCGACGACGGTCGACGGGACGCCGGGGCCGTCGCCGACGGTCGGTGAAGCTGCCGCCGGCGCGCAGGGCTGGGGCGGCCGACCGAGCACGCCGAGCCCCTACGGCAACGGGTCGAGCGGCCCGCCGCCCGCCTCTTGGCAGGGCAATCTGCCGGGCCCAGAGGGCGCGCCAGCCGCTGGCCTGGCGATGCGCCCGGTCGCGCCCACCGCCGTCGGCGTCGGGCCCACCGCCGTGCCCCCGACGCCGCCGAGCTACTCGTACGCCCCGCCCGCGTCGTATCCGGGCTCGGCACCCGCGCCATCACCGCACGGCGGGCTCGTCTACCTGATCATCGGCATGTCGGCCGTCATCGCCGTGCTGCTCATCATCGTGATCTGGGCGCTGTTCTTCCGGTAGCAGCGCGGGTCGCTCCCGCAGGTTGCGGTCGGCACCGGTTCGTGATGGAACGCGAGCCGATGATTCCCGGCTTCGGCAAGCAGACCATCACGATCGGCAGCGCGCCCGGATGCGACGTCGTGCTCGCGGGAGCCGGCGTGGCCCCGGAGCACGCGAGAATCGTCCACCAGGGAGGCGGCAAGCTCCTGTTCGTCGCCGTCGCCGGCAACGCGACCGCGGCGGGACGACCGCTCGCGCCGGGCGAGCAGGCGCCGTTCGACCTGCGGACACCCTTCACCGTCGGCGCCGCCCAGGTGCCGCTCAGCCACCCGGCCATCACGCTCCAGCTCATGGCGCTGGGGTCGCTCGCGAGCGCGCCGGGACAGCTCGTCATCGGCCGCGACCCGACGCGCGCCTCGCTCGTCATCCAGCACCCGAGCGTGTCGAGCCAGCACGCGACCGTGACGCTCGACCGGATGATGGTCATCGACCACGGGTCGACGAGCGGCACCTACGTCGGGACGACCAAGATCGCGAGCGGCACGCCGACACCGCTCGACCCGAACGGGCTCCTCGCGTTCGGTCCCGTGCCCGTCCAGGTCCCGCTGCTCATGCGCCTCGCGCAGGCGGCCCGCGGAGGAGGCGCCGGCGCGCCGACCCCCGGCCCCGCGCCCGCCCCGTTCCCGCAGGCGCCGATGGTCGCACCGGCGGGTCAGCCGGGCACGATGGCCATGAACGTCGGGCAGGCGCCGGGCCCGCAAGGCCAAGCCCCCGCGCCAGCCGCCGGGCCGCCGCGCAAGAACAAGACGATCCTCGGACACCTCGAGTTCGACGGCGGCAAGCCGGTCAAGACCATCGGCCGCACGCCCGACAACGACATCGTCATCGGGCACGCGCAGGTGTCGAGCCACCACGCGTTCCTGCACCAGATCGGCGGCGCGCTCTACGTCGAGGATCGCGGCAGCGCGAACGGCACGTACGTGCGCGGGCACCGCATCGCGCCAGGGCAGAAGATCGCCGTTCAGAACCTCGAGAAGATCTTCCTCGGCCCGATGCCGCTGCAGATCGAGATCTCGGCGTCCGGCGCCGCAGAGATCGTGCAGGAGGAGGTCTCGGCGGAGCGCTGGGCCGGCAAGCCGCTCTACGAGATCGAGGCCTGGAGCCTCGTGCTCGAGGTGCCGGATCGCGACAACCCCAGCCAGCAGAAGGTGCTGCTCGACAACGTCTCCTTCAAGGCGCTGCCGGGCGACATGATCGCGCTGATGGGGCCGTCCGGCGCGGGCAAGACCACGCTGCTCCTGACGCTGAACGGCTACCAGCCGCCGACCAGCGGCGTCGTCCGCATCAACGGCGAGGACCTCTACAACATCTACGACACGCTCCGCGGGTCCATCGGCTACGTGCCGCAGGACGACCTCGTCCACCCGGAGCTCACGGTCTTCGAGGCCGTCCGGTACAGCGCCAAGTTCCGCCTGCCGCCGGACTACACCGACGACGAGGTCGACGCGCTCGTCGACACGACCCTCCGGGACCTCGGCCTCGAGACGGTGAGAAACCTGCAGATCGGCAGGCCCGAGAAGAAGATCCTCTCCGGCGGTCAGCGCAAGCGCGTGAACATCGCGCTCGAGCTCGTGACCGACCCGGTCATCCTCTTCCTCGACGAGCCCACGAGCGGCCTCGCTGCCGACGACACGACCGCGCTGATCAACCTGCTCCACGACCTGACGAAGGCCACGGGCAAGACGATCATCATGACGATCCACCAGCCCGCGAAGGACGAGTTCGAGAAGTTCGGACAGGTCCTCGTCATGGGCTACGGCGGCGTGCCGTGCTTCTTCGGCCCCACGCAGGACGGCTACAAGTTCTTCGGCGCGCAGCAGACGCGCAGCGGCGCGAAGAACGACATCGACAACCCGCGCGACATGTTCGAGATGATCGCCGCCCGCGAGCGCACGATCCTCGAGGCGCTCAAGCAGCGCGACCCGAACGCCCAGCGCGCGCAGTCGCGCAAGCTCGCCGCCGACGAGTGGCGCAAGGAGTACTTCAACGACGCGAACCCGATCTACCGGAAGATGTACTCCGGGCGCCGCGAGATCGGGACGGGGCAAGGCCAGCGCGGGCTTCCGGGGCGCAGGCCCGCGACGAACGGGCAGCTGCGCTTGCTGCTCTCGCGCTACTTCAAGGTGAAGCTCCGCGACACCGCGGGCACGGTCATCATGCTCGCGCAGGCCCCGATCATCGGCGTGCTCCTCGCGATCGTCTTCGGCGGGCAGAAGAAGAGCGTCCCGGCGTGGTGCCTCGGCGCCCTGCAGGAGCTCGGTCGGCGCGTCGGTCGCGACGCGGGCGGCGACGTGCTCAAGAGCATGGAACCGACGACCGATCCGACGGCGGCCATCTTCTTCCTCGTCGTGGCGTCGGTGTGGTTCGGCACGTCGAACGCGGCGCGCGAGATCGTGTCCGAACGCGCCATCTACATGCGCGAGCGCATGGTGAACCTCGGCCTGCTCAACTACGTCTTCTCGAAGTACATCCTGCTCGCGGTCATTTGCCTGATCCAGGTCACGGTGCTGCTCGCCATCGTGTTCCCGGCGCTCGGCTTCCACGGCGGCGCCCAGACGTTCTTCCTCCAGCTCGGGGCGCTCTTCTCGACCTCCCTCGCCGCCGTCGCGCTCGGGCTCATGCTCTCGACCGCGGTCACCTCGGCAGAAGCCGCGATGGCGCTGACGCCGATCGCGCTCATCCCGCAGGTCGTCCTCGGGGGCCTCATGGTGCCGATGACGACCGTCCCGCACCTCAAGTTCCTGATGCACGCGATGCCCGCGCGCTGGGGCTTCGAGGGCGCGATCGCGCCGGAGCGAAAGGCCATCGTCAACGACCCGGCGTGGGTGGTGAACCTCGGCACGTCGCAGACGAGCGCCGGCGACTTCGTCGAGGCCGGGCGCTTCAAGTGCGCGACCGCGCAGATGGCGGCCGACAACTACCAGGGCGCCTGGGCCTTCACGACCTACGATCAGACCTTCATGCCCTTCGCCGTGATGACGGGGATGACGCTCCTGCTCCTCGTCACGTTGATGGTGGTCTTGAAGCGGCGCGATCCGGTCTGAGGTTGTCGTCGGCCACGACTCGTGGGATTCACCCCGGCCACGCACGCGGGCGTGCCCCAAACGCCCCGGCGCCTCGACCCGTGACGCTGATCGCCCCCAGTTCCCTCCTCCACGGCCGCCCTTGTCGCACGCTGATCGCAGCGCTGCTCGGGGCGAGCCTCACCGCGTCGGCCTCGCCGGCCACCGCACAGCAGAAGCCGGACGATCCCCCGCCGGGGTCGAGCCCCGAGACACCGCCGGACCGCGGCGACGTCTCGGTGCCGCGCGGCGGCGCGGGCGCCATCATCAAGGCGCCGACCGAGGCCCCCGCGCCACCGCCCCAGGGCAAGCCGACGATGCCGCGGCCGAAGAACTACGCGCCGCCCCCCTACCCGCCCGAAGCGGAGAAGCAGGGGATCGAGGGCGCGGTGACGCTGCAGCTCGACGTCGACAAGGAGGGCCACGTAGCCAAGGCCGTCGTCGTCGAGGGCGCCGGCCACGGCTTCGACGAGGCCGCGATCGGGGCCGCGCAGAAGCTCGACTTCGAGCCGGCGCGACGCGGCGACGGGACTCCGTTCGCCGCGCGCATCCTCTACCGCTACGCCTTCAGCCTGAAGGTCGCCGAGCCCTCGCCCGAGGCCGCGAAGGCGGCCGTCGTGCGCGAGAGCCTGTCGGGCCGCGTGCTCGCGGGAGGCGAAGCGGCGATCGTGGGCGCGACGGTCACCGTCGACGGCAAGGAGCTCCGGACCGGCGAGGACGGCGCGTTCGTGGTCGACGACGTCGGGCCCGGCAAGCACCGCGTGATCGTGTCCTCGCCGGGCTTCGAGCCCCTCGCGGTCGAGGAGGACGTCGCAGCGGGCGAGCGCACCGAGGTCATCTACCGCCTCGTCGAGCGCGGCGGCGGGCTCGAGGTCACCGTGCGCGGCGCGCGGCCGCCTCGCGAGGTCGTCAAGCGCACGCTCGAGAAGCGCGAGATCGAGCGCATCCCCGGCACGAACGGCGACGCGCTGCGGTCGATCCAGAACCTGCCCGGCGTCGCGCGACCGCCCAGCATCGCGGGGCTGCTCATCGTCCGCGGCTCGGCGCCCCAGGACACCCAGACCTTCATCGACGGCACGCCCGTGCCGCTCATCTACCACTTCGGCGGCCTGTCGAGCGTCGTGCCAACCGAGCTGCTCGAGAAGATCGACTTCTACCCGGGCAATTTCAGCACCCAGTACGGCCGCGTGCAGGGCGGCATCGTCGACGCGGGCCTCCGGTCGCCGAAGGACGACGGCAAGTACCACGGCATGGTGCAGGTCGACCTCATCGACGCGCGCGCGCTCGCCGAGGGCCCGATCCCTCTGCTGAAGGGCTGGCACTTCACCGCCGCGGGACGGCGCAGCTACGTCGATGCGTGGCTCGGCCCCCTGCTGACCGCCTCGGGCGCCGGCGTCACGCAGGCGCCGGTCTACTACGACTACCAGTTCCTCGCGGAGACGCGCCCGACGCCGACATCGAAGTTCCGGGTCGGCTTCTTCGGATCCGACGACGCGCTCGAGCTCATCGTGAAGAAGCCGAGCGCGAACGAGCCCGGCATCTCGGGCAACGTCGGCTTGCACACCGCGTTCATGCGGGTGCAGGCGCGCTACGAGAACCAGATCGACGACAAGAACTCCGTGCGCGGCGTGCTCGCGATCGGCAAGGACAACATCGATTTCGGCCTCGGCGCGTTCTATTTCCAGCTCGCGGTCTACTCGCTGACGGGGCGGCTCGAGTGGGCGCACAAGATCACGAAGGGCCTCACGCTCGACGTGGGCGCCGACGTCTTCTCCGGGCCGGCCAACGTCAACCTTCGACTGCCCGCGGCGCCGCGCCCCGGCGAGCCGTCCGGAGGGCCCTTCTCGACGCGCCCGCCCGTCGAGGTCAGCCAGAGCGTGACGAACGCCGCCCCCGCCGGCTACATCGAGCTCGAGATCGCGCCGACTCCGCGCGCGCGCATCGTGCCCGGCCTGCGCGTCGACTACACGAACCAGACCGACCGCGTCGACGTGAGCCCGCGCGCGAACGGGCGCTTCGACATCCTCCAGGGCTTCCCGCGCACGACGGCGAAGGCCGGCATCGGCCTCTTCCACCAGCCGCCGCAGTTCCAGGAGTCCGCGCCGAATTTCGGCACGCCGGGGCTGAAGTCGAACCGGGCTATCCACTACGCGCTCGGCGCCGAACAGGAGCTCACGCGGCACATCGAGGTCTCGCTCGAGGGCTTCTACAAGCAGCTCGACAACCTCGTCGTCGGGCAGTTGAGCCCTTCGGGCGGGGGATCGACGCAGTACGCGAACGTGGGCAAGGGCTACGTCGTCGGCACGGAGGTGCTGCTCAAGTACAAGCCCGACGATCGCTTCTTCGGCTGGGTCGCCTACACGCTCTCGCGCAGCGCGCGGGTCGATCGCCCCGGGGAGGACGAGCGACTGTACAACTTCGACCAGACGCACATCCTGACCGTGCTCGGCAGCTACAAGCTCGGCGACGGCTGGGAGGTCGGCGCGCGATTCCGGCTCGTCTCGGGCAACCTCATCACGCCGAACGTCTGCAACGCCTCGGACGCAGGCTGCTCGGCGACGCGCACGAACTCGCTCTTCTACGCGCCGAGCAACACGTATACGGCCATCCCGACGGCGCAGCCCTTCAGCGAGCGACTGCCGCTCTTCCACCAGCTCGACATCCGGCTCGACAAGCGGTGGAAGTTCAAGGCATGGCAGCTCTCGGCGTACCTCGACGTGCAGAACGTCTACAACCACGCGAACGCCGAGGGTCTGGCGTACAGCTTCAACTACACGGCGCGGCAGTACGTGAACGGGCTGCCCCTCTTGCCGAGCATCGGCCTCCGGGGAGACTTCTAGGATGGGCGCGGCGAAGGGCAACGAGACGGGCGCGAGGGCTCGCCGCTGGCGCCGCGCGCCGCTGGCCGTGGCGGGGATCGGCCTCCTGCTCGGGCCGGCGATGGCCTCGGGCTGCCAGCCTGGCTTCGACCCGCCGAGCAAGGTCGCGGGCCTGCGCATCCTCGCGGTGCAGGCGGACAAGCCGTACGCGAACGCCGGCGAGTCGGTCACGTTCGAGATGACGTACACCGACGGCCTCGACCCGGCGAACCCGCGCAACGTGCAGATCGCCTGGATCGGAGGCTGTTTCGACCCGCCGGGCGACCTCTACTACGGGTGCTACGCCCAGCTCGGCAAGCAGCTCGCGTCGGCGTCGTCGGTCAAGCCCGGCCAGCCTCCGCCGCCGGAGCTCGAAGGCGTGCTCGGGATGGGGCCCAAGTTCACGACCAAGCTGCCCGCCGACCTCGTGGCGCGGCGGCCGGCGCCCGATCAGGGGTCGCGCTACGGCACCGCGTTCGTGTTCTTCATGGCGTGCGCCGGCAAGCTCGGCCCCGCCCCGGCCACGAGCGAGGGCCGCGCCGGCAGCTTCCCCATCGCGTGCTTCGACGAGACCGGAAGGCAGCTCGGGGCCGACAGCTTCGTGCCCGGCTACACCCAGATTTACGCCTTCGAGGACGAGCGCACGAACGCGAACCCGGTCATCACGGGCATCACATACGACGGCAACGAACTCCCCGATGACGTCACGCAGGCGCCGACGTTGAAGGCATGCCCGCTGACGGACGACGAACGCCGCATCCAGGGCTGCTCGAAGAAGCAAGCCGAACAGGCCTGCCAGACGTACGCGCTGCGCGTCGAGGTGCCGACCGACGTGGCCGAGATCGACCCGCAATCGAAGTCCCGAGAGGGCGGGGAGCTGCGCGAGGTCGTGTGGGTCGACTACTACGTCGACGGCGGCGAGCTGTCGGCCGACGTCGCGCTCCTGAGCGAGGCGAGCACGGGCTACAACGACGACCACTCGGTGACGTGGCTGCCGCCCGACGCGCCCGGCGTGTACGCGGTGTGGGCCGTGGTGCACGACAACCGCGGCGGCACGAGCGTCACGCGGCGGTTCGTGCGGGTGGAGTAGCCGCTAGCCCGCGCGCGACGCCCACGGCGCGAGGTCGGACGCGGCGTCGACCGCGACGCGCCCCATCGAGAGCACGGCCTCGATCGCGGGGGCTCGCGCGATCGCGTCCTCGACGCGAAGGAGCGCCGGCAGGTACACGGCCTCGCGCCCGAGCCCGCCGCCACGGTGCGCGCGCGCCGCGATCCGGAGCGCGTCGCCGATCGGCGGCCCGTGCGCTAGCAGCAGGCGCGCCGTTTCGACGAAGTCCGCGGCGCGCTCCACCGCCCGCGCCGCGACGTGGCGCAGGGCGAGCTCGCGCCTGCGGGGGCCATCGAGAAAGCCGGCCGCGCGCTCGAGGTGCAGGGCGCGTCCTTCCTGGTCATCCCCGCCCCGCGCGGTGCCCACAGCGAACAGCCCCAACGGAGCGACCGCGCCGCGAGCGCGCGGGATCGCGTGCCCCTCGATCTCGTGGAGCACCGTGCGCTCGACGTCGCGCGTCGACAGCGGACGCCCCGCGACGACCTGGATGACGCCCTCGCCGGTCGCCGCGATCGAGGCGAGGTCGCGCAGCACGACCACCCGCACGGCGAGCTTGCGCGCGCCGACCTCCGCGCGCAGGCGCGCCACCAGGCTCCGCGGGTCGCGGTCGTCGTCGCTCATCACGAGGTCGACCGCCGGAGGCGGCAGGGCGGGCGCCTCGGCGAGCCAGCCTGCGGCAAGCCCATCCGCGTCGCCGTCGAACGCATCGCGCGTCGAGTAGCGGCGCCGCGCCGCCTCCCAGAACCCAGGTCGGCCCGCGTGCTCGCAGACCGCCGACTCGAGCGCGAGCTCGCGGGCGCGCCCTGCGTAGAGCGCGCCGAGGCGCCCCTCGGCGACGAGCCCCTCGGTGATCGCTGCGAGCGCGCGAGGCAGTTCGCCGATCGCCGGCGCCGGCGCGTAGGTGAACCGCGGGACCTCCTCGCGTCCCGCCAGCCAGGCGGAGAGGACGCGCGCGAGCTCGGCCGCCAGGTTCGTCGGCGTCGAGGACGCGATCGGGCGCACCGCGCGCGCCGCGTTCGCCAGCGCGCGCGCGGCCGCCGGCTCCCAGGATGGCAGCCCGGGCGGCCCGGCGGCCTCGAAGGCCCCCGGGTCGTCCCCGCCCATCAGAGCAGGTTGGCGGCGAGCTCGGCGAGCTCGCTGCGCTCGCCCTTCGCGAGCACGACGTGACCCGCGATGCGCTGGCGCTTGAAGCGATCCGCCGCGATCGACAGGCCGTTCGACGCGTGGTCGACGTACGGGTTGTCGATCTGCTGCGGGTCGCCCGTGAGCACGATCTTCGTGCCCTCGCCGCAGCGGGTGATGATCGTCTTCACCTCGTGCGGGGTGAGGTTCTGCGCCTCGTCGACGATGAGGTACTGGTGCGGCAGGCTGCGCCCGCGGATGTACGTGAGAGGCTCGACCTGCACGGTGCCGCTCTCCATCAGGTCGAGGAACCCGCGCGACTCGCGGCCCGTCTTCGTCCCGCCGTTCGAGAAGAGGTACTCGAGGTTGTCGAAGATCGGCTGCATCCAGGGGCTGAGCTTCTCGTCGACGTCGCCCGGGAGGAAGCCGAGGTCACGCCCGAGCGGCATCACCGGGCGACTGACGAGCAGCCGCGAGTAGACCCCGTCCTCGGTCGTGCGCTTCAGGCCCGCCGCGAGGGCGAGGAGCGTCTTGCCGGTGCCGGCCTTGCCGAGCAGCGTGACGAGGCGCACCGAGTCGTCGAGCAGGAGGTCGAGCGCGAACGACTGCTCCTTGTTGCGCGGCCGGACGCCCATCACGCCCTCGCGCGGCACGCGGAGCGCGACGACCTGCCCCTTCTGCTCGTCGAAGCGCCCGAGCGCGGTGTGATTGGGTGCGGCGACGTCGCGGAGCATGACCCCGGCGTTCGGGTAGAGCGCGGCCGGCGCGGGCGGCGGCACTGCGCCCTGGGCGAAGAACGTGTCCACGTCGACGCCCCCGACCTCGACCTCGAAGACCGACTGCTCGGTCTCCAGGTCCGAGACGCGCTGGTTCTCGTAGGTCTGCGCGAGCACGCCGAGCGCGTCGGCCCGGATGCGCAGGTTCGTGTCCATCGTGACGAAGATCGTCGGGCGCGCCGGGTCGCGGTCGCGCACGTCGATCGCCGTCTGCAGGATCGCGAGATCCTGCGTGCCGGACTCGAGGCCGACGAGGAGCGCCGGGCGGCGCTCGGGGATCGCGATGCGGAGCTGGCCGCCGCTCTCGAGGCGCACGCCACGCGACAGCGAGGCCCCCTCGGCCTCGCGGAGGTCGTCGAGGACGCGGGCGATCGTGCGCGCGTTGCGGCCGCGCTCGGAGCCTTCGCGCTTGAACCGGTCGATCTCCTCGAGCGCGAAGATCGGGATGATGACGTCGTTGTCCTCGAACTTGAAGACCGCGTGCGGGTCGTGGAGCAGGACGTTGGCGTCGAGGACGTAGTTCTTTTTCATGGGCTCTCGCGGTGCGTCGGCGCGCATCGACGGCCAGTCGCGCACGCCGGAGGGGGGATCTTCGCCGCCCGGCCCATGGGCGTAACCCCCACCCTACGGCGCCGCAAGCGTGGCCTGCGCGCGGGCGCCCGGGCGCGAAGCCCCCACCTCGGGCCCCCGCGCCCTCCGACGGGAGCTACAGCGCCTTGCGGAAGTAGCGCTCGACCGACGCGCTCCGGTCCTGGAGGTCGCGCGTGAGGCCGCCATCCACGTAGCCGCGCCGCGCGTAGAACCGGTGCGCGGTCTCGAAGCGCGTGTCGCTCCAGAGGTCCACGAACGGCGCGCCCCGGCGCCGCGCCTCGGCCTCGACCCGGTCGGTGAGCGTCCCTCCGAGCCCATGCCGCCGAAACGCGCGGTCGACGTAGAGCTTCCGAAGCTCGACGCCTCCCGGGTCGACCGAGGGCGAGAGGCCCACGCACCCGACGACCCGCTCTCCGTGCTCGGCGACCCAGAAGCGGCCACCCCAGCCGGCGAACGCCGTGGCGATCGCCCGCAGCTCGGGCAGCTCGCCGTCGACGTCCAGCAAGCAGCCCTCGTACTCGGCGAAGCAGCCGCCGATGAGGGTGATCAGGCCGTCGGCGTCGGCGTCGCAGGCGTCGCGGATCGGAGGCGCTTCGGGCTGGCTCACAGGTCGATCCGGTAGTCTTTGATCTTGTAGAGCAGCGCGCGATGGCTGATCTCGAGCACCTCGGCGGCCTTCGTGCGGTTGCCCTTGGTCTTCTCGAGCGCGCGGCGGATGAGGATCTCCTCGACGATCCGCTGCGTCTTCTTGATGCTGAGCTCGCCGGTCGCCAGCTGCATCTGGACGGGGTCGCTCGCCTCGCGGACGCGGTCGGGGAGGTCCTCGGCCTCGATGACGTCCGTCTCGCACAGCACCATCGCGCGCTCGATCGTGTTCTCGAGCTCGCGCACGTTGCCTGGCCACGAGTACTCGAGCAAGAGCCTCCGCCCCTCGGGCGCGATCCCCTTGATCCCCGTACCGAAGCGCGCGTTGTTCCGCGCGAGGAAGTGGTCGATGAGGATCGGGATGTCCTCCCGGCGCGCGCGGAGCGGCGGGATCGGGATCGGCAGGACGTTGATGCGGTAGTAGAGGTCCTCGCGGAACCGCCCGGACTGCGCCTCGGTCGCGAGGTTCCTGTGCGTCGCGGCAACGATGCGGACGTCGATCTTGATGTCCTTCGGGTCGCCGAGCCGCCGGATCGTCTCCTCCTGCAGGACGCGCAGGAGCTTCACCTGCAGGGGCAGCGGCAGCTCGCCGATCTCGTCGAGGAAGACCGTGCCGCCGTTGGCCTGCTCGAAGAGGCCCGTCCGGTCGCTCGTGGCGTCGGTGAAGGCGCCGCGCTTGTAGCCGAATAGCTCGCTCTCGAGCAGGTTCTCCGGGATGGCGCCGCAGTTGACCGCGACGAACGGCCCGCCCCGACGGATGGACCGGCGGTGAATGGCCTTCGCGACGAGCTCCTTGCCGACGCCGCTCTCGCCGGTGACGAGCACGGTCGTCTTGTAGTCGGCGATCTTGGTGATCGTCTTGAAGATGGCCTGCATCGGCGGGCTCTTCGCGAGGATGTCCTCGAAGAGGTTCTCCTTGCGGATCTCGAGCCGGAGCGCGCGGTTCTCGCGGCGCAGCGACTCGCGCTCCTCGGCCTTGCGCAGCGTGAGGAGCACCTCGTCGGCCTTGAACGGCTTCTGCACGTAGTCGTACGCGCCCGCCTTGATCGCCTCGAGCGCCTGGTCGACGTTCCCGTAGGCGCTCATCACGATGACCGTGGCCTCGTTGCCCTTCGCCTTCAGCGTCGCGAGCATGTCGAGCCCGCCCATCTTGGGCATGCGGACGTCGGTGAGGATGACGTCAGGCCCGAACGACTCGACGAGCCCGAGCGCCTCCTCGCCGTTCGTCGCGACCTCGACGTCGTATCCCTCGCGCTTGAGGAACGTCCGCACGACCAGACGGACGTTCTCTTCGTCGTCGACGACAAGGACTCTTCGCATGAGCTATGCAAACATTTCTACACCGCCAACCACGGCACCGCAATGAGTTGCGATTCCCTCACGTGCCGGCGAGCCCGCAACGTGAACGCCTCCCCCCTCCCCCGGCGTGAAGCGGCGTTCACAGCGGACGCCCGCTTTCAGCCCGGGAGAGCCCGGGATCGCCCTGGCATGGTGCGTGTAGAGAGGCCCCGTGGTAGTCGATTCGACGGGCTTCCGCGGAGGGCTCGGCCTCGGCCGGTGGCTCCTCGCGGGGCGGCGAAGGCCGCCGGTGGAGGATTCGATGCGTGTGCGTTCGTCCTTGGGGAAATGGCTCGGCCCTCTCGGCGTCACGGCGCTCGTCGCGGCTTCGGCCGCCGGCGGCGGCTGCGACGGCGGGTCCAGCGTCGAGTGCGACGCGAACGGGCAGAACTGCCAGGTCTGCGACGGCTACGGGTGCCACCCCGCGAACGCCACGCCGGGCACGACGACAGCCGGCGGCACGACCGCGAGCGGGGGTGCCGGCCAAGGTGGGGCGACCACGGGCCAGGGCGGGTCCGCGACGGGGACGGGCGGCGCGGGCGGCGCGGGCGGCTCGGGCGGCGCGCCGCCGTGCGACCCATCGATGGCCGTGTGCCCGTGCGAAGCGGGCGACACCTGCGCGACGGAGGGCACGCAGTGCCTCGGCGGCCTCTGCGTGAAGGGCTGCGAGCACAGCTACCAATGCGGCCCGGGGAAGGTCTGCGCGAACGGCGCCTGCGCGGCGGGCTGCGCGGCCGACGTCCCGTGCGCCGAGCCGGGCACCACGTGCGACAAGGGCGTCTGCGTCCCCGATCCGCAACACCCTGCGTGCAGCGACGCCGCCCCGTGCGCGGGCGGCGAGAAGTGCGTGGGCGGCCTCTGCCAGGCGCCGTGCGTGAACAACGCCGCCTGCGCCGGCGGCGAGGTCTGCGACGGCGCGACCGGGACGTGCATTCCGGACCCGTCCCCCAAGCCCCTCTGCGGGCAGGGACAGGAGTGCGTCGGTGTCGGCCAGCAGTGCGGGCAGGACGGCTTCTGCCACTACCCGTGCAGCGACCTCGCGCAGTGCCAGCTCATCGACAGCCGGTTCGTCGCGTGCGACGGCGGAGTCTGCAAGACCGAGGAAGAGGTCGCGCCCGAGTGCTCGCTCGAAAAGCCTTGCGCCGAGGGCAAGGACTGCATCTCGAACAAGTGCCTGTAGCGGCGTGATCCCCGGCGGCCGAGCCGCCCGGGGGTTTGGGGCCGCTCGCAACCCCCCGACCTCGAACCGACCCCATCCCGAGCGATCTCGGGCGGCCGAGCCGCCCGGGGGTTTGGGGCCGCTCGCAACCCCCCGACCTC
>CAIVJW010000176.1 GCA_903906315.1 uncultured delta proteobacterium
CGCCGCGCCCCCGGCCCGGCCACCCACGCGGCCGACGCGCTCGCGCGCGGGCTCGCCGGCGTGGCGAGCGCCTGCGAGGTCCCGGCCTCCGACGACGCCGAGGTCCTTCGACGCGCCGCGGAGCGCTGCGGCCCGGCCCCCGCGCCTCGTCCGCGCGCCCTGCCGGTCGCGGTGGAGCCGGCCGCGAGCGCCGCGCCCGAGCCGACCGACGAGCCGGCCACGGGTCGCTACGGCATCCCGCCGCCGACCCCGGCCGCCCGCGCGCCGGGCGAGGGCCCGTGCCTGCGCAGCTGCGAGGGGACGCACCGGGCGTGCGCCGATCGCTGCGGCAAGGAGCCGACGCAAGGCAGCCAGTACGCCGACTACCAGACGTGCCTCGGCAAGTGCCTCAGCGGGGCGTCGCGCTGCCGGCTCGCCTGCCAGTAGCGGCGCGAGATCGTCGCAGCGCTCGAGGCCCGCGTCGTCGGGACCCCGCGCCGAAGCGCGTCGACGTCACTCGGTGATCTTGAAGAGCCCGAGATCGTCGAGGGCGTCGCGGACCTCGGCGGCGTCGGCCGCCCCCTCGTCATCCTGCGTGACCACGCCGGAGAGGCCGTCGGCCCACGCCGGGCGCGCCGGCTTCGAGGCCGCGGGCTCCGCCTTCGACCGACCAGGGGACGCCCCGCGGCCCGCCCCCGCAACGTCGCGCGCGGCGTGCGAAGCAGCCCCCGCCTTGTCATGGGCGATCGAGCGTGTTCGCGGAGCGTCCTTGGTGTCCTTCGCGTCGTGTCGCGCCGATCCGGCCGCCACCTTCCCTCCGCCGCCCGGGCCCGATCGCAGCGTGGGCGAGCCGTGCCGGCCGCCGCGCGCATCGCCGTGCGCGCCGCGCCTTGCGAGCGCGCCGAGAGGCGCGTTCTTGGCGAGCTCGATGCAGTTCGATCGGCCTCCGTGCGGGCACGAGACGCGAACGTGCATGTGGTCGTCGTGGGGGAGCGACGTCGTCGGCTGCATCATGACGACCGCAGCGCGATCGAGCAGCGAGCGCGACGCGCCGTGCGCCTTCGCGTAGGCGAGGAGCTCGTGGCGCAGCGGCTCGGCGATGAAGACGTGCGTCGTGCGCGCGGCGGGGTCGGTCAAGAGGACCTGCACGAAGGCCCACGTGCGGGCGAGGTCGAGGTGCGCGCCCTTCACGCTCGAAGACGCGAGCCCGCTCTCGAACTTGATGAACGTCGAGGCGTGGACCTGCTTGCCCTTGGCGTCGACGGCGTAGAAGCCCACGTCGGCGTCGCGACCGCTCTCGTGCGAATGGTGCCGGAGCACGTCGCCGCCGCCCCGGCGCGAGAGGTCGCCGACGTCGAGCACCGAGCCGGGGAACTTCTTCGCGACCGTCTTCGCGGCGCGCTCGAGCATGTGGACGAGCGCGGGCAGGCCCCAGCGGACGTCGCCCGAGTCGTACGCAGGGACCACCCGGACGTACGGCAGCTTCGTGTCGAGCCGGACCCCCCCCTCGAGGTGCCCCTCGTTCGGGTGACCCACCGAGTCGGAGCGCTCCGACGCCTTGGGCTTCTTGGCGCCGACCTCGGGCTTCGACGCGCGAGCGCGTTCGGGCGCGTTCGCGCCGGCCTCGGCCACGCGGCGCGCCGATCCGTGCGCCTTCGCGGCGGGCGGCGCGGCGTGGGCGATCCCGGCGCACGAGAGCAGGCCGAGCGCGACCGAAAGCAGGACGGTGGACCTCATCCGCACTCGTCCGCGATAGCGCGGGCGGCCCGGGCGGGCCCAGTTTTCGCGCAGCGGCGGCGCGACACGCCCTGGTTCGTCGGGCGCGCCATCGTCCCCGACGAGCCCCGCCCGACCCCTTTCGCCGCCGGGTCAGTTGGGCTAGCTCTCCGGCGCCATGAACAAGGTCTACACGTCGGCGATCGACGCGGTCCGGGACATCCCGAGCGGCGCCACGATCCTCGCGGGCGGCTTCGGCCTCTGTGGAATCCCGGAGAACGCCATCGCGGCGCTCCGCGAGCTCGGGACGAAGGACCTCGTCGTCGTCTCGAACAACTGCGGCGTCGACGACTTCGGCCTGGGGATCCTGCTCCGCAACAAGCAGATCAAGAAGATGATCTCGTCGTACGTCGGCGAGAACAAGGAGTTCGAGCGGCAGTACCTGACCGGCGAGCTCGAGGTCGAGCTCACCCCGCAGGGCACGCTCGCCGAGCGCCTGCGCGCGGGCGGCGCGGGCATCCCCGCGTTCTACACGCCGACGGGCGCCGGCACCGCCGTCAGCGAGGGCGGGATGCCGCTGCTCTACAACCCCGACGGCAGCGTGAAGAAGTACTCCGAGAAGAAGGAGATCCGCGCCTTCGACGGTCGCGACTACGTGCTCGAGCCGGCCATCCGCGGGCAGTTCGCGATCGTGAAGGCGTGGAAGGGCGACCGCTACGGCAACCTCGTCTTCCGCAACACCGCGATGAACTTCAACCCGATGATGGCGACGGCGGCGGACGTGACGATCGCCGAGGTCGAGGAGCTCGTCGAGGTCGGCTCGATCGACCCGGATCACGTGCACACCCCGGGCATCTTCGTGCACCGGATCTTTCAGGGTGCGCGCTACGAGAAGCGCATCGAGCGCCGCACGACGGCCAAGGTCTGAGGAGGACGAGATGGCACTCACCCGCGATCAGATCGCCCAGCGCGCCGCCCAGGAGCTGCGCGACGGCTACTACGTCAACCTCGGCATCGGCATGCCGACGCTCGTCGCGAGCTACATCCCCGCGGGCGTCGACGTCGTGCTCCAGAGCGAGAACGGCCTGCTCGGCATCGGCCCCTACCCCGTCGCCGGCACCGAGGACGCGGACCTCATCAACGCGGGCAAGGAGACGGTGACGATGCTCCCCGGCTCGGCCACGTTCTCGAGCGCCGACTCGTTTGGCCAGATCCGCGGCGGACACATCGACATCGCCATCCTCGGCGCGATGGAGGTCTCCGCGCAGGGCGACCTCGCGAACTGGATGATCCCCGGCAAGATGGTCAAGGGGATGGGCGGCGCGATGGACCTCGTCGTGAGCGCGAAGCGCGTCGTCGTCATCATGGACCACGCGGCCAAGGGCGGCGTGCCGAAAATCCTCGACGAGTGCGCGCTGCCGCTCACGGGCAAGAAGGTCGTGCACCGGATCATCACCGACCTCGCCGTGATCGACGTGACCCCCGAGGGGCTGGTCCTGCGCGAGGTGGCGCCCGGCGTGTCCGTCCGCGAGGTGCAGGAGAAGACGCAGCCCACGCTCAAGGTCCCCTCCGACGTCGCCGAGATGAAGCTCGCGCCGGCGAAGGCGTAGCGACGATGGCCTGGCCCGAGAAGCAGGTCCCGACCACCGACGCGAGCGAGAAGGTGTCCTTCGGCGCGGGCGTCTTCCGCCGCTGCGACGGCTGCGGCGAGACCCTCGCCGCGACGGAGCTCGCCGCGGCGTTCGAGGTGTGCCCGCTCTGCGGACAGCACCACCGCCTCGACGCCGACGGGTGGCGCAAGCTCCTGCTGGACGACGGCGCGCTCGATGCGTGGGACACGACCCTCGAGCCGCTCGACCCGCTCGAGTTCAGCGACGGCAAGTCCTACCGCGACCGCGTGGCCATCGCGCAGAAGAAGACGAAGGCGCGCGAGGCGATCGACATCGGCGGGGCCGCGCTCGGCGGCCGCCCGATCGCGTTCGGCGCGTTCGTCTTCTCGTTCATGGGCGGCAGCATGGGCTCGGTGGTCGGCGAGAAGATCGCCCGCCTCTTCGAGCGCGCAGCGGCCGGCGGGCTCCCGGTGGTGCTGCTGCAGGCGTCGGGCGGCGCGCGCATGCAGGAGGGCATCCTGTCGCTGATGCAGATGGCGAAGGCCGTCGCGGCGCTCGAGCGCTTCCGCGCCAAGCGGCTGCCGTTCGTCTCGGTGCTGCTGCACCCGACGACCGGCGGCGTGGCGGCGAGCTTCGCCTTCCTAGGCGACGTCAACGTCGCCGAGCCGAAGGCGCTGATCGGGTTCGCGGGCGCGCGCGTGATCGAGAGCACCATCCGGCAGACGCTGCCGCCGGGCTTCCAGCGGGCGGAGTTCCTCATCGATCACGGCATGGTCGACATGATCGTGCCGCGCACCGAGATGAAGGCGACGATCGGCACGGTGCTCGATCACCTGATGCGCCGACAGGCTCCCGGGTCGGCGCCGACGGCGTGAGCGGCCCGCGGGGCCCCGCGTTCGCGGCGCTCTGCGCGCGCGCACCGAGGGGGATGTCGCTCGGGCTGGGCCGCCTGCGCGCGGTGCTCGCCGCGCTCGGCGACCCGCAGGTCGGCTTGCCCGCCGTCCACGTCGCCGGGACGAACGGCAAGGGCAGCACGTGCGCGATGGTCGAGTCGATCGCGCGCGCGGCGGGCCTGCGCACCGGGCTCTACACGTCACCGCACCTCTGCCGCATCGCCGAGCGCATCCGCCTCGACGGCGCGCCGATCGACGACGATCGGCTCGAGCGCGCCCTCGCGCGCGTGCTCGCCGCCGGGCCCGAGCTCACCTTCTTCGAGCTGATGACGGCGGCGGCGTTCGTGGTGTTCCGCGAGGCGGGCGTGGACGTGGCCGTCATCGAGGTCGGGCTCGGCGGGCGCCTCGACGCGACCAACGTGATCGACGCGCCGCTCGTGACGGCGATCACCTCGATCGCCGTCGAGCACGCCGCCATCCTCGGCAACACGCTCGCGGCGATCGCCCGCGAGAAGGCGGGGATCGTCAAGCCCGGCGTGCCGGTCGTGGTCGGCCCCGTCGCGCCCGAAGCCGAGGCGACGATCCTCGCGACCGCTCGCGAACGCCGAGCGGGGCCGGTGCTCCGCGTGGTGCGCGCGGCCGCCGCCGAGGCAGGCCCCGACGCCATCGCGCTGCTTGCCGGGCCGCGGGGCGCGGTCGTCGTGCAGAGGCCCGACGCGCTCGGCGGCGGCGAGCTCCGCGCCGAGATCGGGCTCCCCGGCGTGCATCAAGCGGACAACGCCGCGGTCGCGTGCGGGATCGCATGGCTGCTCACGCGGCGGTGGCCGGCGATCGAGCGCGCGATCGCGGACGGGCTCGCGACGACGACCTGGCCCGGCCGACTCGAGCTCGTGCCGCGCGACGAAACGCGCGTGCTGCTCGACTGCGCGCACAACCCGCACGGCGCGCGCGCGCTCGCAGCCAGCATGGCGGCACGCCCCGGGGGTCACGACCCCTCGCGCACCGTGCTCGTGTTCGGCGCGCTCGCCGACAAGCCGTTCGAGGACATGCTCGCGGTATTGGCGCCTCTCGCAGCGCGACGCGTCTACGCGACGCCGAAGGGGCGGACCCCGGCGGCCCTCGACGCGCTCGAGGCCGTCGCGCCGGGCGAGGTCGCGGCTGACGGAGCGGCCGCCCTCGCGCGCGCGCTCGCGCTCGCGAGCCCGGGCGACACCGTGCTCGTCACGGGGTCGATCTACCTCGTCGGCGAGGTCCGCGGCGCGCTGCTCGGCATCGACTGCGATCCCGTGATCGCGCTCTGAAACGAGCACGCCCGCGCCCGTGGGCTCATCGAGCCGCGGTCCGGGCGACCGCGCAGCGGTCGAGCGCTGGCAGGGGGACGCGCGACATGTTGTCGCACGCCGTGGCAACTTCGGCATGTCCTGTTGACCGCCCGGCAAGCGGCCTTGTAGGGATCCCTTTCAACCTTTGAATGGGCGACGACGATGACTGAGCCGGTCGACACGTTCAGCGTCGAGGCGATGGGAGTGACGCCCGGTGCGAACCCGGCCCACGTGACCGCGGAGCTCGCGCTCGCCTTCGGTATCCCGGAGCCGAGCGCCCGGGCGATCCTGGATCGGGCTCCGGTCCGGGTGAAGGCGAACGTCGACCCGACGATCGCCAAGCAGCTCACGGGCAAGTTGCTGCGCGCCGGCATGGACGTGCGCATCACCAACGACCGCACGGGCGCCGACCGGATCTACCGGGCCAGCGAGGTCGCGGCGGCGACACCTCCGGGCGAGCGGCTCGTCACCCCTCTCCTCGTCGTCGACAGGCCCCCTGGCGCGGACGCCCTCGCGAAGGTCCTCAGCCAGGGGCGAACGTCCTCCGCGAACCGCGCCGGGTCGGACGGTCGGCTCGGGTCGACCGGCGGCGCGCCGATGACCGACCTGGCCGCGGCCGCGGCGATGGCGGTCGCCACACCACCGAGCCTCCACACCGCGGACGACGCCCTTCCGCCGGATCCGCCGGTCGACGGCGAATACGCGAGCCTGGCCGACGACCTCATCGGCGCGACGAGCGCACAGCCTCCGGCTGGCGCGGGCAGCTTCCCCTCGGCCGGCCCCGTGCCGCCCGGCACGGCCGAGGCGAGCGGCGCCTTCCCGGCACAGGATGGGGCCCGCGCGGGGGTCTCCCGGGACGCTTGCTTCGCGTGCAAGCGCACGGACCGCGACCGCGCGGGGCAGTGCCGTTCGTGCGGCTACAGCAACCGCGATCGCAAGCGACACTGCCGGAAGTGCTCGAAGGCCGAGCTCCGCCTCACGACCGCCCACGCGACGCACCCTCGCCAGTTCGGCATCGCGTTGGCCATCGCGCTGGTCGCGTCGATCCCGGCGTGGATCTTCATCGACGACGCCCGCGGAATGGTCCTCTCGGGCAGCCTCGCAGCCCTCACGTTCTGGCTGAGCACGACCTCCGTCTGGGCGTGCCGCGCGTGCGGCGAGCCTGCGGTCGGCTTCCCGCTGCAAGAGGCCGAAGAATCGTCGCGGAAGATGCTCCAGCGCGTGCTCCAAGGCGTCGCAGCGGTGCTCCTGGTGGTCACCATCGCGCAGCCGCTGCCCCTCCTTTTCCGGCCTACGCTGTCGCTCAAGGGCAAGGTTACCTACACCGCTGCGGCGGGTCGGCTCGCGCGCGAGATGACCACCCGCCAGGCGCGCGTCTACCTGACGAAGAGCAACATCCTCAAGGTCGAAGTGGCCGAGGCGCACGACCACGACGGCGACATCGAGCTGTTCCTGCTCGCGACGAGCCCGTACTCGCAGCCAGCCGAAGCGAAGGGCATCCCGGACACCTTCGTCACGCACCTGCTCGAGGGCCTGCTGAGCGGCTCGCTCGCGGGAGCGGTCACCAGCGTGTCCGCCGCGCCCGACCACCTGATCGTCGAGGCTCCCTTCGAGGGATCGGCCGGCGGCGCCGACGCGCACACGATCTACGGCACGGTCCGCGTCCACCAGTACAAGGGCGAGTTCGTCGTCCAGGCCGCCGGCGGGCGGAGCCGCTCCGCGCAGCGCTCGGGCGCAGTGACGAGCTTCCTCGAGGCGCTCAAGCCGCGCTGAGGCTCGCTGCGCCGGGCGAGCTTTGCGCGGTGCGAAGGGCCATGGTAGGCCGACGCCACGTGCGATGCAGCGGCGGCCTAGCAGCGTAGCGAGACGGAGTAGCGCGCGCCCGCGCGGGAGCGCGCAGGGCAGCGCGTGGCTCGTCCGGGTCGGGCTCGGCGCCCTGGTGGTCGCCGCGCTCGTCGTCGCCCAGCTCGCGAGCCTGGGGCACCTCGCCCTCGTCCGCCACGTGCAGTGCGAGCACGGGGCGTGGGTCCACGCCCCGCATGGCGACGCCGAGGCCGCGAACCAGGCCGCCCCCGCCGAGCACGGTGCGGCCGCGACCACGGGCAGTCGCGAGACCGATCACGACCATTGCGACGGCCTCGCCTTGCGGCCCGCCCTCCTCGCGGTCGACGCCACCTGCGCTGCGCCGGAGCTCCTCCCGACCACCGACACGACGTTCCGGGTGCACTCCCGGCCCGCCGCGCCCGTCGTCGCCATCCTGGATCTGGCACCGAAGAGCTCGCCGCCCTCCTGACGCCGAGCCGGTCACGGTGACGTTCGCGCCCCAAGGCGCGGCGCGCGCCCGACCGACCCGGCGGCGAAGGGGGCGCGCTGCGGCCCCCGAACGCGGCAGAACGCGCGCCCTCGGAGCGCCCGCGCCGCGTAGGTCCGCGTGCTCACCTCGTGTCGCCCCGTCAGGAGTCCTTGCGATGAAACTGCTCCGATCGCTGTGCTTGCTCGCCTTCGCGCTCGCCGTGCTGCTCGCCTCGTCCGCCGCCGAGGCCGGGGTCAACGTGGTCGCCACGACCCCGGACCTCGCCGCGATCGCCCGCCACGTGGGGGGCCCCGCCGTCCAGGTCACGGCCCTCGCGCTGCCGACGCAAGACCCGCACTTCGTCGACGCACGCCCGAACCTGGCGCTCGCCCTCAACCGCGCGGACCTGCTGATCGTCCAGGGCCTCGAGCTCGAGGTCGGGTGGCTGCCCGCGCTCCAAAGCGGCGCCAAGAACCCGAAAATCCAGGCAGGCGGCTCGGGCTACCTCGATGCCTCGCAGCTCGTGACGGCGCAGGACGCTCCGGCCGGCGAGGTGAGCCGCGCCCAGGGCGACATCCACCGCGGAGGCAACCCGCACTACCTCGTCGACCCGCGCAACGGGGCGAAGGTCGCGCGCGGCATCGCGGCGAAGCTCGCGACCCTCGATCCGGGCGGAGCGGCCGGCTTCCTCGATCGCGCGCAGGCGCTCGATCGCGAGGCCGCCGATCTCGCCACCAAGCAGGCCGCGCGCTTCGCGGCGCTCGACGCGAGCAAGCGCGCGATCGTCGTCTATCACCGCTCGTGGTCGTACCTGGAGTCGTGGCTCGGGGTGACCGAGGTCGGCGCCGTCGAGCCGAAGCCCGGCATCCCGCCGGACCCGGCCCACGTTGCGGGCCTGCTCGCCAAGATGCGTGGCGCGGGCGTGCGAGCGGTGGTGACCGAGGACTACTACCCGACGACGACGAGCCGGCTGCTCGCCGACAAGAGCGGCGCGGTGCTCTGCGTGCTCGCGGGCGGAGCGGGCGAGGCCCAGGGCTACCTCGACCACGTCCGCGATGACGCCGACCGGCTGTTCGCCGCGCTCGCTCGATGAGCGGCCGGGCCCGCGAGGGCGGCGCGGCGGCGCGCGACGACGTGCTGCTTCGCGCGCGCGGGCTCGTCGTCGGCTTCGGCCGGACGCCGATCCTGCCGGCGGTCGACTTCACCGTGCGACGCGGGGAGCTCTGGGGCGTCGTGGGCCGCAACGGCGCCGGGAAGACGACGCTCTTCCGCACGCTGCTCGGACTGCACGGGATCGTGGAGGGTGCCGTGGACCGGCCCGCGGGCGTGACGATCGGCTACGTCCCGCAGCGCCACGTCCTCGACCCGCTCGTGCCGGCGCGCACGGCGGACCTCATCGCGGAGGGGGCGGAGCGCGGTCGATCGTTCCTCGTCCCGTGGCTCGGCGCGGAGGCGAAGGCGCGCGTCGCCCGGGCCATCGCCGCGACGCGCACCGAGCCGCTGCTCGACAAGCGGTACCGCGACCTGTCGGAGGGCGAGAAGCAGCGCGTGCTGCTCGCACGCGCGCTCGCGGGCGCTCCCGATCTGCTGGTGCTCGACGAGCCCACGAGCGCCATGGACGTGGTGGCCGAGCGCGAGGCGATCGACGCGCTCACGCGCCTCCGCGAGGAGCTCGACCTCGGCGTGCTGCTCGTGTCCCACCACCTCGGGCTCGTGTCCCAGGTTGCCGACAAGCTGCTGTTCCTCGACGCCGACGACGGCGTCGCGCTCGCGGGCCCCGCGGACGAGGTGCTCGGTGACCCGCTGTTCGCGCGGCGCTACGGCGCCGTGCTGGCCGACGGCGAGGCGTCGCGGTGGCCGAGCTCGCGACCACCGGCGGTCGGCGCGGCCCGACCGACGGAGCCGGAGGCAGGAGCGTGACCCCCGACGCACCGGCGCCGACGCTCCGCCAGTTCCTCGACGCCTGGGAGCTGTTCCACGACCCGGTCGTCGCCGCGCTCGTCGCCGGCGGCGTGCTCGGGTGGCTGGGCGTCTACATCGTGCTGCGCCGCGTGGTCTTCGTGTCGGCGGCGCTCTCGCAGGCGGCCGGCCTCGGGGTCGCGCTCGCCTTCTATCTGCAGAGCGCGGTGGGCGCGACCGGCCTCGCGGGCGACCCGCTCGCGTGCGCGACCGCGCTGACGCTCGCGACCATGCTCTTCGTGTCGCGCGCCGAGGACGGGCGCTTCGTGAGCCGCGAGAGCGTGCTGGGCGCCGCGTACCTCGTCGGCAGCGCGGGGGCGCTCCTCGTCGGCACCAAGATACGCAAGGAGGCGCACGACATCGGCGACATCCTCTTCGGCGCAGCCGTGCTCGTGACACCGGAGGATCTCCGCACGCTCGAGATCGTGGCGGCCGTGGTCTTCGTGCTGCAAGTCGGGCTCGAAAAGGGCTTCCGCTTCGCGAGCTTCGACCCCGACGGCGCGCGCATCCGGGGCCTCCCCGTCCGGCTGCTCGACGCAGCCCTCTTCACGAGCATCGCGGTCGCGGTCTCCGTCGCGACCCGGGTCCTCGGCGCTCTGCCGGTGTTCGCCTTCACCGTGCTGCCTGCGATGGCGGCGGTCCTCATGGCCACGAGCGTGCGGTCGGCGCTGGTGATCGCCGGGGCCCTCGGCGCGTTCGCCGGAGGCGCCGGCTACGTGCTCGCGTTCCTGCGCAGCTGGCCGGTGGGCGCGAGCCAGGCCGCGGTCGGGGTCGCGCTCGTCCTCGGCGCGGCGGCCCTCCGCGCGACGTTCGGCGCCGTGAGACGCGCGGCCGGTGCGCCGCGGGCGTAGCGTCCGGTCCGCGCGCCTACCGGGCCGCCTTCACCTTGGCCAGACACTTGTCGTTCGCCTTCTGGCAGGCCTCCGTCGACAGCGCGTTGATGCAGTCGGCCCAGGCCTGACGCTGCGGCTGCGCGAGGCTCCCGAGGTCGCGGTGGCACCGCCCGACGTCGAACGGGTCCTTGCCGCAGATCTGCGCGAGCTCGTCGCACCCGTCGGACGCGGGCCCAGCTGCGGGCGCCGCGACCGGCGCGCTGACCGCTGCAGCCGGCGGCGGCGCATAGCCCACGCGATAACGGCCCGCCATGTACGCGGCGCGCCCCTGCCACTTCTCGAGCGCCTTCATCGCCGCCTTGCGGACGTCCTCGTCGGGGTGGCGGAGAAACGGCTCGATCACCGGCCTCGCCTCGGGTGCACCGGAGGCGCCGAGCGTGAGCAGCTCGGAGCGCAAGGCCTTGGGCTCGGGCTCGCGCTGTGCCGCGGCGATGAGGTAGGGCACCGCGGCCGCCGGCGGGCCGTTGCCGTCGCGGAGGTCGTCGGCGGCGTCCTCGCGGTCGTCAGGATCCGGGCTCTGCAGGCGGGCCATCTCGTTCGCGGCGGACCGCGCGTCGCGCCGCCGACACGCGGGCACCAAGAGGAGAGACACCGCCGCGAGGGCGATCACGACGGACGGAGCTGCGCGCATGAGAAGCCTCCAAGCAAGGCAGGGACGAGCCGCATTGTCCCACGCCGGGCGCGCCGCGCTCAAGGCGCGGAACGACGGATTCGTGCCGGGAGCGCGGCGAAGCACGGGGCCAGCGTCGCGCGGCGGGGATCCGCGGTCGTGCAGGATCGCTTCTTGTTGTAGAAGGGAGCCACGGCGCCGCTCGGCGGGCCGAGCGAGCGAGCAGCGTGGCCAAGCCGAAGAAGACCGAGAAGGCGCCCTCCCCCAAAGCCTCGGCGCCGAGCGCGCCCGCCCCGCCGAGCGCGAAACGCACGCTGTTCGGCACCGATGGCGTGCGGGGCGTCGCCAACGAGTTCCCGATGACGCCGGAGATGGCGCTCCGGCTCGGCCGCGCGATCGCCTACGTGGCGCGCCGCGGGAGGTCTCGTCAGGTGCGCGTGCTGATCGGCAAGGACACGCGCCTGTCGGGGTACCTCTTCGAGACGGCCATGGCCTCGGGCATCTGCGCGATGGGCGGGAGGGTCATGCTGTGCGGGCCGATCCCGACGCCGGCCGTCGCCCAGCTGACGCAGAGCATGCGCGCCGACGCCGGCGTGGTGATCAGCGCGAGCCACAACCCGTACGGCGACAACGGCATCAAGATCTTCGGACCGGACGGCTACAAGCTGCCCGACAGCGAGGAGAGCGAGATCGAGCGGCTCATGGAGACGACCGCGCTCGACGAGCCGCGGGTCACCGGCGCCGGGATCGGAAGCGCCATCAAGCTCGAGGACTCGCGCGGCCGGTACATCGTGTTCTGCAAGAACACCTTTCCGACGCGGCTCACGCTCGACGGGGTCCGCATCGTGGTCGATGCCGCGCATGGGGCCGCCTACCGGGTCGCGCCGGCGGTGTTCGGCGAGCTCGGGGGCGACGTCGTCGCGCTCGGCTGCAAGCCCAACGGCCGCAACATCAACCACAACTGCGGCGCGTTGCACCCGGAGCACGTGGTGAGCGAGGTCGTCCGGCGCAACGCCGCGATCGGCATCGCGCTCGACGGCGACGCCGACCGCGTCATCGTCGTCGACGAGAAGGGCAAGGTCGTCGACGGCGACACCATCATGGCCCTCTGCGCCTTGCGCATGCTGCGGCGCAATCTGCTGCCGAAGCGCACGATCGTCACGACGGTGATGTCGAACCTCGGCCTCGAGCGCGCCCTGCGCGGCGCGGGCGGCCACATGATTCGGACCGCCGTCGGCGACCGGTACGTGGTCGAGGCGATGCGCAGCGGCGGCTACTCCTTCGGCGGTGAGCAGTCGGGCCACCTCATCTTCCTCGACCACGCGACGACGGGCGACGGCATCGTCGCGGCGTTGCAGGTGCTCGCGGTGATGCTCGAGGAGGGCAAGCCCCTGTCCGAGCTCGCGAGCGAGGCGATGCAGCGCGTGCCGCAGGTGCTCGAGAACGCCACGTTCCGCCTGCGTCTGCCGCTCGAGTCGATGGGGCGGACGCAGAACGCGATGAGCCGCGTCGAGAAGGAGCTCGGCGACCGCGGCCGCATCCTCGTGCGGTGGAGCGGGACCGAGCCCAAGCTCCGCGTGATGGTCGAGGGCGAGGACCTGTCGGCGATCTCCGGCTACGCCCACGAGGTCGTCGAGGCCGCGCGCCAGGACATCGCGAGCGTCTGACCGGCGGCCGACCGGCTCGATGCCCGAACCGAATCGGGCGACACCATCGAGGAGGGCAGCGCTCGCGGGCCCGCTGGCGTTCCGACGTCACCGCGCCACCGCATAGCGCGCTCGCTTCGACGCTCGTCGACGCGGGCGATGCCCGACCGCTCCGCCTACAAGGCGCGCTGCAGGAACAGGTCCTCGAGCGTCTCTCGCCGCGGGAGGAGCTCGAGCACGCGCGCTCCGCCATCGAGCGCGAGCCGCAGCGCCTCCGAGACGCGCGCCTCGCCGACGACCTCGACGACCACGACCTCGGCGCGCTCGACGAGCGTGAAACCCAGGTCGACGAGCGAAGCGCGGAGCTCCGGGCTCGCGCCGGCGAGCGTGATGTCCGTGCGCACGACGTCGCCTCGCAACAGCGCACGGATCGAGCCACTCACGACGACCTCGCCCTGCCGGAGGATCGTCACGCGGTCGCACATCGTCTCGACGTCGCTGAGGATGTGCGTGGAAAAGAAGATGGTCCGCCCCGCGTCCCGCTCGGCGTAGATCAGGTCGCGGACCTCCTTGCGACCGACCGGGTCGAGCCCGCTCATGGGCTCGTCGAGAATGAGCATCTCGGGGTCGGCGACGAGCGCCGCCGCGAGGCCGGTCCGCTGGAGCATCCCCTTCGACAGGCGCCGGACCTGCCGGTCCGCGGCGTACGCGATGCCCACCTTCGTGAGCACCTCCATCGTGCGCGATCGGAGGGCGCTCCCTCGCACGCCCGAGAGGCGCCCACAGAGCTCGACGAACTCGCGCGGGGTCAGGAACGGGTAGACGTACGGGTTCTCCGGCAGAAAGCCGATGCGCTGGCGCGCCTCGGGAGACGGTACGCGCTGACCGAAGAGGAAGGCCTCGCCGCCGGTCGGCGAGATGAGGCCCGTGAGCATCTTGATCGTCGTGGTCTTGCCGGCGCCGTTCGGCCCCAGGAAGCCGAAGATCTCGCCTCGACGCACATCGAAGCTGACGCCCCGAACGGCCTCCACCTTCTTGCGGAAGAACCCGATGCGGAAGGTCTTCGCGAGACCGCGGACGTCGATGAGCTTCTCGACGCCGTCCCCTGCGCTCGCATCCGGGCGCGGTCCCTCCACCGGCTTGGCCTCCGTAACCGCGATCGTGCTCAACGTGCTCCCTCGCTCCAGCTCGCTCGCCGCCGCCGAGCGACGGCCCGGGACGGGCGGCCGCTGCAGCCCTTCGCCCCAGCGCAGGCGAGCGCCCAGCGCGAGGACCGCGCTCGACGCATTATCATGGAACCCGCCGGCGACGGGAGCGCCGCGCGGCCCCCGCGACGCAGCCGTCCCTCCGACGCGCTGCGGGACGCACACGGTTGTTTCTGTACCGGACGCGGGATGATACAACGGCGGCGCGAGGCGCCCTGAAGTCCCGATTGGGGGACGCCACCTGCCTGGGCCTCGCGGACGAGGGTCGATGCGTACGCTCGTGAAAGCTCCCTTTGCCGCTTCGCTCCGTGCCGGCCGCGGCTACGGCTTCCTCTGCGCGCTGCCGATCGCGGGCTTGCTGCTCGCCGGCGAGGCCTCCGCGCGCCAGCCGCAGCCATTCGGCCCGCAGCCCCAGCCGTTCGGGCCTCAGCCCGGCGCGCAGCCCGCCCCGGGTGGGTTCGGCGGCCAGCCTGGCGCCCAGCCTTCCCCCCCACCCGGCGCGCAGCCGACACCCCAACCCGGCATGCAGCCAGCTCCGCAGCCGGCGCCTGGCGGGTTCGGCCCGCAGCCGCAGCCGCAGCCGCAGCCCGGCCCCGCCGGCCAGGGCAACGTCCAGCTCGGCGCGAGCCCGGCCGGCGCCGGCGCGCAGGGTGGCGTGCAGATCGAGGGCGGCGCGGCCCCGACGCCCGCGGCGGCCCCGGAAGACGAGGCAGCGGAGCGCGACCTCTCGCTCATCGAGCAGAACAACGCGGCCGGCTCGACCGGCCTGATCCGGTCTTCGTACGCGGGGTCCGGCGCCCCCGGCACGTTCCGCGTCTCGTTCCTGTCGGACTGGTACTCGACGACCGGCTTCCTGTGCCGACCCGACAAGGCGACGGCCGGCGGTCAGTCGATGGGCTGCAACGGGTCGACGGCCGAGGACAAGGCCAGCCACGTCGGCGGCTTCTTCGCGCTCAACGCGACGCCGCTGCCGTTCCTCGAGGGCTACCTCGCGCTGCGCACGTACGCGAACTCGAACGACCAGGGTCGCCCGCAGCTCCTCCAGGTGCTCGGCGACACGACCCTCGGCGTGAAGGCCTTCCTCCCGCCGAAGCTCGGCCGACCGCTCACGTTCGGCGGCGAGGTGCAGCTGTTCCTGCTCAACGGCACCGGCGGCGTCGGCCCCAGCGGCGGCAGCACCAGCGCCGCGTTCCGCCTGCTCGGCTCGGCCGATCTGCGCAAGCCCGGGGGCCAGGGCCTCCCGCTGCGCTTCAACTTGAACCTCGGGTACAAGATCGACAACAGCGGCAAGCTCGTCGCCGACATCGAGACGGCGCGCGCCGCCTCGTTCAAGGACGGCCGCGAGACGACGCCCATCAGCCGCATCGAGCGGTACGGCCTCGGCATCAACCGCGTCGACTTCTTCCAGACGTACATCGGAGTCGTGGCGCCCTTCAGCAAGGTGCAGCCCTTCCTCGAGTACACGATGGACGTCCCGATCAACCGGCAGGGCTACCAGTGCCACACCGGCCGCGTCTCGCAGGGCGACGTCTGCCTCGGCCTCGCGAACTTCGCCGACCCGAGCCCGACCACCGCCGGCGGCCCCGGCTTCTCGGCCGTGCCGTCGCGCTTCACCCTCGGCGTGCGAGCGACGCCGTTCGAGAAGGGCTTCCGCGGCCTCGCCGCAACCGTCGCGCTCGACATCGGCGTGACGGGCAAGTCGACCTTCGTCGAGGAGGTCGCCCCCCAGGCGCCGTGGACGCTCTACCTCGGCCTCGGCTACGCATTCGACACGCGCGAGAAGGCCGCTCCCCCGCCGCCGCCGGCTCCCCCGCCGCCGCCGCCGGTCGTGCCGGCTCCGCAGCGCTACGTGCGCGGCTACGTGCACGACTCGGCGCGCGCCGACCTCCCGGTGCCCGAGGCGATCATCTCGCTCGAGGGCGTCGCGAGCCAACCGCCGGTCGCCACCGGCAACGACGGCCGCTTCCTGACGCGCGATCTGCCCGCGGGCACGTACACGTTCACCATCAAGGCGCGCGGCTTCAAGCCGGGTCAGTGCATCGCAGCCGTCGGGCTCACGCCCGTACAGCAGCCGATGCAGCCCCAGGGTCAGCCCTGGAGCGCCCAGCCGGGCCAGCCCTGGCAGCCGGGTCAGCCGCAGCCGGGTCAGCCCTGGCAGCCCGGCCAACCCCAGCCGTTCGGCCAGCAGCCGGGCGGGCCGGCCGCACCGCCGCCGCCGCCTGCGATGCCTCAGGGCCCGGTCTACACCGACATCGACTGCTCGCTCGAGTCGCTCCCGCGTCTCGGCACGGTCGTCGGTGTGGTCAAGGACCAGGCGGGCGCGAACGTCGCGGGCGCGACGGTGCGCGCGACCGACTCCGCGTCCAAGCCGTTCTCCGCGACCGCGGACGGCAGCGGTGCGTTCCAGCTCAAGGACATCGCTCCGGGCGCCATCAACGTGCGCGCCGACAAGGACGGTTACCTGTCCCACGCCGAGACGCTCAACGCGGCCGCGGGCCAGGACACGCGCGCGACGATCGTCATCACGAAGCGGCCCAAGAACGCCAACGTCAAGATCGAGGGCAAGGAGCTGCGCATCGGCCAGCAGGTGCACTTCGAGACGGACTCGGCGAAGATCATGGGCGACTCGAACGCGCTGATCGAGGAGATCGCCGACGTGCTCCAGCGGACGCCGAGCCTCAAGAAGCTCGAGATCCAGGGTCACACCGACAACGCCGGCGCGCGCGAGCACAACCAGCAGCTGAGCGACGCGCGCGCGGCCTCCGTGCGCCAGGCGCTCATCAACGCGGGCGTCGACGGCGGTCGCCTCGCGTCGAAGGGCTACGGCCAGGATCGCCCGGTCGCGCCGAACGTCACGGCGGCGAACCGC
>CAIVJW010000177.1 GCA_903906315.1 uncultured delta proteobacterium
GCGCACGCGCCGCCCTTGCACGCCCCGCCGGGGCAGGCCGCGCCGTCCGGCGCCGCGACGTCCTCGCACGTCCCCTGCGAGCACGTGCCCTCGACGTGACAGGCGTCCTTCGGCGCGCACGAGCGGGCCGGCCCGCCGCACACCCCGGCCTTGCACGTGTCGGGCGTCGTGCAGAGGTCGCCGTCGTCGCAGCCGGCCCCGTCGGGCCGCGGCGCCGGCACGCACGTCCCGGTCTTCGGGTCGCAGCTCGGGCTGTCCTCGCACGGGCCCGCGGCCTCGCAGGCGGTCGGCTGGTGGCCGACGCAGACGCCCGCCTTGCACGTGTCGGTCTTGGTGCACGCGTCGTCGTCGTCGCAGCTCGTGCCGTCCTTGGCCCGGGGGTTCGAGCACGTGCCGGTCGCCTTGCTGCACACGCCCGGCAGGTGGCAGCCGTCGGAGGCCTGGCACGAGACCTCGTCCTTGCCGACGCAGGCGCCGCTCTGGCAGCTGTCGGTCTTGGTGCACGCGTCGCCGTCGTCGCACGCCGTGCCCGAGATCGGCGTCCACGCGGTCGCGGACTTCGCCGCGTCGCACACGCGGCACGGGTTCGTGGGGTCCTTGGTGCCGTCCGCGTAGCAGACGTCGCCGAGCAGGCAGGTCCCGCAGGAGCCGCCGCAGTGGTCGTCCCCGCAGCCGACGTCCGCGCACGCGCCGGCGCAGCCGCTCTTGACGAAGTACACCGCGGCGTCGAGGAAGTACCCCGCTGCGGCCCCGCCTCCGTCGGCGACCGAGACCGTCCACGTCCCGTCGGCCGGGCTGCCCGCGATCTTCGTGAACGCCCCGGGGGCCTGCGAGTGGCCGATCACGCCGGTGTAGTTGGCCATTCCGGCCGGCAGCACCACGGAGGCCAGCTTGCCCGTGGGGGAGGTCAGCGAGACGGTCAGTGCCTCGGGCTGGGCGTGGAGGATCTCGAGATAGAGATAGGCACTCTCGACGGAGAAGCCGAGGCCGGACGCCTCGATCGTCCGCGTGAACGCCGCCGGCGCCTTCGGGATCGCCCCCGCGTCGCCCTCCTTGTACCAGCCGCCGAAGCCCCACGCGCCGTCGTAGTGGAAGCCACCCGCCATCCGCAGGCTCGCGAACGACCGGCCGAGGTGCGGAGTCGGCTCGGTCTGCGCGAGCAGCTCCTTCTGCACCCAGTACGCGGACTCGAGGCTGCCCAGCGTCTTCAGCTGCTCGCCCTGGAGCAGCGCCAGGGCGCCCGCGGCGTGGGGCGCGGCCTGCGAGGTGCCGTTGTACGTCTGCCCGCCGGCCGTCACGCTGACGCCCGGCGCGAGCACATCGAGGGCCCCGCCGAGGTTCGAGAAGCAGGCGACCTCGCCCGGGTGCTTCGCCGTCTGCTTGCACGCGCCGGAGATGGACCCGAGCTGCGTGTCGAACTGGGCGCCGACCGTGGTCGCGAGCGAGACGCAGCCGGGCCACCCGATCCCGTCCTGCGCGCCGTCGTTGCCGGACGCGATCGTCGCGACGACGTTCTTGTCGTGGTGCAGCACGCGGAGCGGCTCGTAGTACGCCGAGTCGTTGCACGCGCCCGGCCCGGACGGCGGGCTGCCGAGCGACAGGTTGGCCGCGACGATCGGGTAGTCGGCGGCGTGGTCGGCCACCCATTGCAGGGCGAGGATGACCTCCGAGTCGAAGCAGCGCGGCTCGTTCTTCTGGTCGTCCCAATGGAAGACGTTCAGGCCGAGGAGGCCGGCCTCCGGCGCGACGGCGTGCACGACCGCCGCGACGTTGGTCCCGTGGTGCGCCTTGGCCATCAGCGCCGCCGGATCGGTCGGGATCTGGGTGGCGAAGCTCTCCCAGACCTTCACCGCGCAGCCCTTCGCGCCCGGCGAAGGGCACGCGCCGAAGGCGCCGACGCCGTACTCGATCGGCGTGTCGAGCACCGCGACCGACACGCCCGCGCCCTTGGCCCCGGACGCCTGCCAGGCGTCGGCCTGCATGAACGGCACCGACGATGCGGTCGTCGGGCGCCGCTCGCGGTCGGCGTGCACGCGGCGGACGTCGGAGCGCGAAGCGAGCCAATCGGCCTCGTCCCGGGCGACGTCGATCGCCAGCATGCCGAACGCCCGATAGGCGTGACGCACGCTGGGCGCGCGGCCGACGGCCGCCCCGAGGCCCGCGATCAGCGCCTCTTTCCGGGCGGCACGCGCGGAGTCGCGGAGGTGGCCCGCGTCGGCGCCCGGAGCGCGCCGCGGTCCGCCGAGCTGGTCGTCGTCGCCCGCGACCTGCCGCAGCTCGACGAGGACGACCTGCCGGGGCGCGCGATCGAAGCGCGCGATCACCTCGGCGTCCATCGACGGCGCCGATTCGGGCGACCGCGGAGCGGCCGCCTGCGGCGATCGCGGAGCGGGCGGCGGTCCGTCCCCGGGGGCCCGGTCGGGCGAGCACGCCGCGGCCGAAGCGGCGGCCGCGAGCAGCAGCGATCGCGTGAAGAGGCCGAATGCGGAGCGCGGGTGTCGAGAGGATCCCGTGCCGAGTCGACGAGGCATGGCGCGAGCAGACCAGAATCCGAGGAGGTCGGGAATGCCCGCGCGCCCGGCGTCGGCGAGGAGGCCGCCCCTTCGCCGGCGCAGCTGCGCGCGCGCGTGGCGTCGGCGGCGCGCCCCCAGGGCACCCTGGAGTATGCTCGACCGGCGAGGAGGCGGTCCGCCATGGTCCTGAGCTCGATCCGAGGTTCGACGACGCACGGGATCCCCCTCGGCTCCGGCCGGCGGGCCCTCGGCGCGTGGACGCGGGCGGTGGGGACCGCCCTGGCGACCTCGGCCGCGATCGCGGCGTGCGCGGCGGACGGGGCGGGCGCCGGGCGGGAGCTCACCTCGTTCGTCGCCGAGGCGCTCTCGCAGGCCGAGCGGATCGCGCGCTACGGCACCATGAAGGACGCCGCCGCCGCGCGCGGCATCGACCACACCGCGTACCTGCTCGCCGGCATCGCCTACGCCGAGACGGGCCTCGCCCACTGCTGGAGCGAGGCGCAGTGGGCCTGTCAGGGGCCCGGGTCGCCCGACTGCGGGGGAGGCCCCGTCATCGCCGGATCCGGCGACGGGCCGTGCGCCGACCAGCAGGGCGGGCTCGGCATGTTCCAGTTCGACGCGGGCACGTACGCGGACACGCTGAACGCGTACGGCGCCGACGTGCTCACGGTCGCGGGCAACACCAGCCACGCGATCGACTACGTGGTGCACATGGTCAAGATCTCGAGCTACACGACGAACGCCGAGACCGACGCCAAGGCGCTCGCGTGGGTCGCCGGGTTCGACGTCGGGGACGGCGCCCTCCGCGACCAGTGGATCAAGACCGTCACCCACTACTACAACGGGTGCAAGCCGGCCTATGCGTGCTGGGCCCAGCGCTACGCCCACTACGACGACAGCCTGCAGACCGTGATCGACGAGACCGGACTGCCCTTCTGGGTGAGCGCGCCGCCCGACCAACCGCCGGCCGGGTGGATCGAGGCGGCCGGCTGCGACGTCGTGAAGGGCTGGTCCCAGGACCCGGACGCCGCGACGACATCCATCGACGTGCACCTCTATTACGGGGGCGCCGCGGGATCCGGCGCGCCGTCCGTCGCCGTGCACGCGGACGTCCCGCGCGACGACCTGTGCCAGGCGATCGGATCCTGCGCGCACGGCTTCGTCGCGCTGCCGCCGCTGTCGCTCTTCGACGGGCAGCCGCACCCCGTGCACGCCTACGGCATCGGCGCCGCCGGGCAGCCGAACCGCGAGCTCGACGGGAGCCCACTGCCATTGACGTGCGCGGCGACGCTCCCCGCGGGGGTCCGCCGCCACGTGGTCAGCCCCGCCAGCTACGAGGCCTGGAGGCTCGACGACTTCGCCGACCGGATGCCGGCCCCCGAGGCCGCCGTCCTCGCGCTCCCGGCGGGCCCGGACGTGCCGGTGGCGCCGCGGATCGTCGCGTCCGACGACGGATCTCCCGCGGTCTGGGTGGTCGACGGCGACGTCCGCCGTCACGTCGAGAGCCCGGCCAGCCTGGCCGCGTGGCGCTTCGACGCCGGCGCGGTGGAGAAGCTCCCGGCGGCGGAGGTCGAGGCGATCGAGGTCGGCAAGCCCTGGCGCCCTCGGCCCGTCGCCGCGCTCGCGGGCGGCGCGGTGTACCTCGTGGACGAGGCGCCGGCGGACGTCGCCTCGGGTGTGACTTAAAACAGTCGATGCAACGACGCAAGTGCCTCTTGATGCGCGATCACGCGTTGGTTTAGACGTTCGGCCAATTTTTCACCATAGTGGCCAATGTCCAACTTTTCTTGTGAGC